>CAMBQQ010000115.1 GCA_945870035.1 Rhizobium sp. Q54
CCGCGCCGCCCCGTCCGCCATTCGATTCGAATAACGCCCCGCAATCGCCGCCCGGATTTGTTATGCCGTGACGCAAGATAACGTGTGCGGCATCGCGATGCTTACCTTTTTACCATTCTTGTTTTAATCGCTACAAATTTTGTAGCGCCGTGCGCTCTTATCGTAGGAACTTGCGTCTGGGCTGATGAAACTTAATGCGAACTGCGAAATTTGTTTGCGATCACCGGCGCAATTTGCAACCTTCACTATAATGTTGTGAAGGAGACAAAAGTTCGATGCTGCTTCTGTTTCCGGGCGAGAACGCGGCGCGCGACACTTTGCGTTTTGCCGAGGAAATTGCCGGCTACGGGCTTTGGCAGGTTGAGTTCGCCAGCGGCAAGATGAACTGCTCGCCCAATACGTACAGACTGCTGGGGCTGCTTCCCGCGACGGCATCGGCCGGCGATGCCGGCGAGCCGATGAGCTTTACGACCTTCGAACAGGTCGCTCATCCCGAAGACATCGCGGTCATCGCCGAAATCAAACACATCCTGGCGCAAGGCATGCCGGTTAACCGGCAATTCCGAGTCGTTCATCCCAATGGCCGCGTGCGCGCCATGGCCATTCACGGCGAGGCCCTCGTCGGACGCGCCGGCAAGCCGGAGCGCTCGGTCGGCGTCCTGATGGACATCACCCGTCACGTCGAAACCGTGATGACGTCGCAGATCAATTCCGATCGTGTCCGTGAATTGATGCGGGCAATCGGCGGCGCGATCTGGACAGCCCGCACCGACGGCTTTTACACCGACTTCCTGTTGCGCGATCCGAGAAGCAATGTCCCGGCGGTTTTTCAGGGTAATAACTGGCACAACGCCATCCATCCGGACGACCTCGACAAGGTGCTGCGCGCCTGGAACAAGGCCGCGGCCGACAAGACGATTTTCGTCAGCCAACACCGCATTCGCGGTACCGACGGCCAGTACGGCTGGCGGCGTGCTTACGCGACTCCAATTATCGCCGATGACGGCAGCATCCGCGAATGGGTCGGCATTTCGCTGGCTATTCATGAACAGGCGACGGAAGCGCATTTCCATGCACCTTTAACCGGCGCGCAAATCCGGGCGGCGCGCGGCATTCTGAACTGGTCGGTGCGCGACCTCTCCGGCCCCACCGGCCTTTCGGTCGGCGTGGTGCGGCGGCTGGAGGAAATCGACGAAGCCAGCAAGAATGCCGCCGAGCCCCTCACGCTGATCAAGGATGCGCTGTCCGCTGGCGGCGTTAACTTCTTCGTTTTGCCTGGCGGTGAGGCCGGCGTCTATCTGGCGAAAAAAGAGAACCGGATCAGATTGCTGTCGAAATCCGCCACTGCAAAATAAATTCGGGTTCGTCGGCCGCCTTTCGCACCAAAAAATGGAAACTGCGCAGCGGTATCAGCGGATAGACTCTCCGTTTTGACGACTCTGTCTTCCAGCGCACGCAGGATTTGCCACACAAACTGCAAAACTTCCTCCGCAGTGGATTTTCGCCTGCGTTTTCTGTAGTTCACCGGCAATTCCATGATCTATCCGGCGAGTCTAACTCACGTCATGGTCGCATCAGTTTTAAATGCCCCAGATCTGGAGACATCATGAATTCCGCGATCATCAAGCGTTCGGTTGTCGTCGCCGGCAAGAAGACCAGCGTCAGCCTGGAAGACACGTTCTGGCTCGCCCTCAAGGAAATCGCCGAGCAGAAGCGCATGGCCCTCGGCGAGATGCTCGACACGATCGCGGATGGCCGCGACAACGCCAATATGTCGTCGGCGGTGCGGCAATATGTGATGCAGCATTTCTACAGCGCCGCGCAGCCGGCCCGCCCCATTGTTCGCCCCGATTTCTTCCTGCAAAGCGTCGCGGGCGCTTAAAGCGCAGACGCGTAAAGTGCAGGCTGGGCGCCGAAATCCCCCCTCGGCGCCCGGCCTGTTCTAAAAAACCGCGGCTTCGCCTAACGCAATCTTTACCCTTTGGTAAGACATTGGCTCCGCATTCAACCCGGAGCCTGCCTTGGATTTTACCGCCGGCTTGTCTTTCTTTTTCGGCCAGATCGGAACTTTACTGTTCTCGCTCGGCTCGCATTTCTCGCTGACATCGCTCGGCGCCGCGCTTCTGTTGGCGACGATGTTTTTCGTCTGGCAAAGGCTCAAGCGCGGCCGCCGCCTGCGCTGGCGCACCATCTGGCGTGCCCTCTTCCCGAAGCGCATCGTCGAGGCAAAATCGAACCAGGCCGACATCGGCTATCTGTTCTTCAACGTCTTCGTGTTCGGCGTGGTGTTTGGCTGGGCCGTCTTGTCCTATCAGTCGATCACCAACGGCATCATTGCCGGGCTGATCGGGACGTTCGGGCCCGTGCAGCCGACGACATTGCCGGCCTATGTGCAGAACATCGTCGTCACCGTCATGCTGTTTCTGTCTTACGAACTCGGCTACTGGTTCAACCACTGGCTCAGCCACAAGGTGCCGGTGCTGTGGGAATTCCACAAAGTGCACCACAGCGCCAAGGTGCTGACACCTTTGACCAACTTCCGCGTCCACCCGGTCTATACCTGGATCTTCGCCAACATCATCGCCTTCAGCGCGGCGGTGGCGAACGGGCTCGGCAATTACATGTTCGGGGAGACGGCGTATCAATATGCGCTATCCGACACCAACATCATCCTGGTCGTGTTCATCCACACTTACGTCCACCTCCAGCATTCGCACATGTGGATTGCGTTCCGTGGCGCGCTCGGCCGTATCTTCATCTCGCCGGCGCACCATCAGGTGCATCACTCGGACAACCCCAAGCATTTCGACAAGAATTTCGGCAGTTGCCTGGCGCTGTGGGACTGGATGTTCGGCACGCTGTACGTGCCGCAAAAGGAACGCGAGCCGCTGACCTTCGGCTTCGCAGATCATCCGGACGCCCATACGGTCAAGGGCGAGTTGGTCAATCCGCTGATCAAGGCCGTTGGCCATTTCAAGCCGCTGTGGCAGCGGGCGCCGGAAACTCTGGCGCCGGCGACGAAAGCCGAATAGGCCTATCGCGCGTCGTGACCGAGCGCCTCGACCTCGCGCAGCCATACCTTGCGCTTGTCGTCGCCGACCGCCTCGATCATGCCGTAAATCGTGGACCGCACCGGCTTGATGCCGACGAATTGCAGGATATTGCGCCGGAGCAGTTTCAGCGCGTGGGCACCGAAATACCAGCGATAGAATAAGCCCGGCATGCCCATGGTCATGATGATGCGGGCGGATTTGCCCTTGAAGACTTTCCAGTCTGCCTTGCCGCCGCTCTTCTGGACATTCAGTAAGTCGGCTTGCAGCACGCGCTCGAAGAAGCCTTTCAGCAGCGCCGGCATGTCGCCGCACCACAGCGGAAAGATAAACACGACGTGGTCGCAACCGACGAAAGCCTCGCGCGCCGCGACCAGGTCCGGTTCGAGCGGCTGTTCGCGCCGGTAACCTTCGCGCAGAACGGCGTCGAAATTCATCTGCCCGAGCAGAAACAATTGCGCCCGATGGCCGCCGCTTTCGGCGCCGCGCTGATAGGCTTTGCCGAGCGCCTCGCTGTAACTATCGGGCAGCGGATTGCCAACGAAAATCGCGATCCTGGCCATGGCTATGTCTCACTGAAAGTTTATTGAACATATCCCGCCGCGCCCGTTTGCACTTTGACTTGACGCAATTTCACCGGCATGGCTGAGGCCATGAAAAGCGCCAAAAAAACCGTCAAGAAAAAACAGATCGTTACCGTCAACGACAAGATGCAGAAGGGCTACCGCTACGAGCTGACGGCCGGCGTCGGGCGCTCCTTCGATCCCGAATTCAAGCCGCAGTTGACGCCAGCGGAAATGCTCAAGCTCGGTATTTTCGGCGGCAAATACATGACCGACTGCGCCAGGGAATTTCCCGAGAGCTGGTTTGCCCATGCCAAGCTTAGCCCCGGCAAGCGCGACAATTCGTTGAACTTCTTCAACATCGATGCCAGCCAGCCTCTGTCGGAATGGAAGCGCAAAGGCTGGATCCACCCCGACGACCCGCGCGGCTGGTTTCAATGGTACTGCCGCTATTACATGGGCCGTCGCATGCCGGCCGAGGACCAGCGCCAGATCGGCCGCTGGAAAGCGATCCGCCGCCACATCCGCCAGATCGAGATCAATTGCGAGCCCGGCAATCTCCTGTGCCGGCCGCGCCAGCGTCAGGCGCTGCTGCACTGGGCCTATGACAGCCGCAAGTTCTAGAGCGCGATCCTGGTCAGCAAGTCGGCCAGCACATCCGGACAGGTCAGATGCGGATTGTGGCTGGAGTCGATTTCGTGCGCCGGCCAGCCTTCGCTTCTGGCGCGCTCGTAGAAGACACGGAAACGGTCATCCGGAGAATTGCGCTGGCAGTAAACATACTGGCGCGGCAGCGTCAGCGGACCGTTATGAAACGCAAGTTTCTGCTCAAAGGTCTTGACCGGCTGCGGCACGCGCAGAGGCTTGCACCAGGCGCGAATATCAGGCGGCGTATCGGGCGGCATCGGCCCCGGCGGAATGCCACGCCCGTCGGGATTATTGCTGGCGCCGGCCTGGCGTTGCGCCCGCACCGATTCCGGCAGCACATCGAAAGCACTCTCGCCATCGCGCGGCACGAAGGCGTCGATGTAAATCAGTTGCTTGATGCGTTCGCGCGCGCGGTCGGCGACGCCGGTCGCCACCATACCGCTGTAGGAATGGCCGATCAGGTTGATTCCGGTAAGATCTTCGTATTTCAGCACGCCGAGAATATCGGCGATGTGCGTATCCAGATCGATATCCGGCCGCGCCAGATGGCTGCGCTCACCAAGCCCGGTCAAGGTCGGCGTGATCAGCCGATGGCCGCGCGCGGTCATCAAGGGATGCATCAGTTTCCATGCCCAGCCGGCGCTCCACGCGCCATGGCAAACTAGAAATGTGGCCATGCTTGTCCCCCCTATTCCGTCGCAGCAGCGCGCGGCCGCGCTGACCGGCTGTTCCATCGCGCCCGCACGATATCGAGCAAAACGACAGCGAGCCCCGCCGCCAGCACCTGCCAGCCCGGCCTGATGCCGGCTTCGAAATCGAAGATCGAACCGAGCACGCGCTGCGGCGATACGCCGAAAATCAGGCCGATGCCGATCGCTTCGCCGGCGAATGTCAGCACCGACACCATAACGGCAAGCGCCAGCAGCGACAGAGACGACAACTCGCCTTTGTCTAGCCACCAGGCCAGCAGCCGATAGCCAATCAGCCAGGTGAACAGACCGGCGGCGAAGATTGGAACGGTGAGGTCGGCCTTGGTCTGCTGAAAGTAGTGCACCAGCGCGAGCAGCGCGATGGCGTAGATCGCCTGGTGCAGCCGCCGCCAGCTTTTGCCGCCGAGCCGCCGCACCATGCCGTCGGTCGACGTCGCGGCCAGCGCGGCAAGACCAAGCCAGGCAATGCCGCCGACGATCAGATAAACCCGCGTGGTGAGTTCGTGAAATATCTTGGCGATGTCGTAGCGCTGGTCGGCAAAATACAAAACGAGATGCGCTGCGACATAGCAGAACGTGCCGACGCCGAGCATGCGCCGCACATCAATCAAATTGCCGAAACGCGCGATGCGCCGGAACGGCGTCACCGCCAAAGTCACGCCGAGAAAAATCAGCGCCCAGAAGCCGGCGCGATGAATGAGGTCGTTCAAGGGGCGCGCACCGTTGGCGATAGCGCCGGCGTCAAACAGCGCCTTGGCCAGCGGAAACAGCAGCAGCAGCAGCGCCGCGATGCGCAGCGCGGACAGATTGCCGCGCCGGTCGCGCCAGAGTTGCCACGATAAAGCGGTCATCGATCAGCCCCAGCAGACACCATGACGATGCCGGTAACACGATGACGGCGGCCGGCGCCAACAGCCCTCGCGGCCGCATGCCTCCCATGTAGCGGCGCGACTTCGGGCCGTATCACATTGATTTAACTTAATTAAATCCGCCAAGATCGACCATACCGCACTGCACAATTTTCTTCTTCCACAAAAACTCTTCGTGATAGCATTTGCATGAGATCACGATTCGTCACGGCTACAGCAAGGCCGGACGCGGTACGGTCATTCCAGACCGGACTCCGAGGGAGAAGGAGGAGCAGAGACAACTATAGAAACGCTACGCCGGGCCCACGCTAAAGGAGGCTTTCGATGTCGCGAACTCTGGTTCAGTCACTGCTCGTGCAAACTTCACTTGTCCTTGTGTCGTCCCTGATTTGCTTTTCCGTGTTTGCCCACGACGCCCCGATCAGGCAAGGCGGCTACAAGAATCTCGCCGGCGAGTGGTGCTGCGGCGCGGGGGATTGCGGCATCGTCTCGCCGAACAATGTGAAGGCCGGCTCCGGCGGCTATGCGCTGCAAGGTCCGGTCACTTACGGCGCCAGCGCCACCGGGGTTGAGTCGGACGGTCCGACATGGCGCGAGGACGTCAACGAGGTGGTCCCTTACAGCAAGGCGTTGCCGTCGCCGGACGGCGCCTACTGGCGCTGCAAAAGGCCGGACGGTTCGCCGCGCTGTTTCTTCGCGCCGCCATCGGGGAGCTGACGCCTAGACGCGATCGCCGGGCGCGTCGGTCACAAACAGCGATATGGCAATTATGCCGGCCGTTCCGGCAAGCACTGCCGCAGCGCCCTTCACGTCGCCTTCGCCAAAATAGACAAGAGCGGCGATGAACACGGCGCTGACGGCAAGCGATAGCGCCCAAAGCGCGAGCCAATCGATCGTGTCGGCGTCGGCGCTATCGCCGGCGCGTTTTTTCGGTACCTCGATAATGTTGCGGCCAAGCGGCTCGTTACCGGTGGTATGATGATGATCGGCGCGGATCGATTTCGCGCGCTGCTTTTTTGGAAGACGGGTTGGCAATGGCTGGCTCCATATTCATTTGCTTCAAATAAGCAAAATCCATGCCCCGCCCTTGACGTAACGCAAACTACGCGCGGCAGTTCCCTGCGCAATTAGTATTGGTATTTATATACTTAAACGCGCGGCAGCGGCCGCCCGCCTTTGTTCTTCGATGGCACCTTCACCCAGGCTTCGCCATCGAGAACGATTTCGTCGCCGACCGCGCAGCTGCAGGCCAGACGCGCGCGCGATTTTTCCGGCAACAATTCGACGACCGACACGGTGACATCGACGGTGTCGCCGATCTTGACCGGCGCGCGGAAATTCAGGGTCTGCGAAATATAGACCGCGCCCGGCCCCGGCAATCGCGTGCCGAGCACCGCCGAGATCAGGCTCGCGGTGTACAGGCCGTGCGCGATGCGCGTGCCAAACGGCGTCTTGGCGGCAAAATGTTCGGACAGATGAATCGGATTGCGGTCGCCTGTGACTTCGGCAAAGCCGACGACATCGGACGACGCCACGGTCTTGGCCAGCCGCTCAGTCAGGCCGACCGAAAGGTCCTCGAAATACAACGTGCGCAAGGTCAGCATTGTTAAGGCCCCGGCTTCATCTGGTTTCGGCACAACAGCCACAGCAAACCGATCAGCACAACATTGATCAATGCAAGGGCGGTCAATAGGCCGATGGTCGCATGCGGACCAATGGTCTCGATCAGCCAGGCGCCGGCCGACGGCGCCAGCGCCTGCACGATCAGGCTCGGAAAGGCGATCCTTCCCATCAGCCGGGGAAACCGCAGCGGCCCAAACAGAGCCAACGGCAAGGTGCCGCGGCCGACCCAGAAGATGCCAAAGCCGGCGGCGTAAATCAGAATGACGACGACAAGGTACGGAAACTGGCCGAACAACAGGCCAAGGCCAATCGCCATCAGGACACAGGATGCGACCATGGTCCAGATAGGGTGATAGCGCAGCCCGAACAGGCTTTCGATCAGCCGCGCGCCGACCTGCGCCGGCCCGAACAACGTGCCGAGCGCAACCGCGGCCGCGTAGTCGATGCCGGTCGCTTGCAGGAAGATCATGAAGTTGAGCAGCACGATGGCGCCGATGCCGGCGGTCATCGACATCACCAGCGCGAGCAGAGCAAAGATCAGGCCTTCGTTTGCAAGGGACGCCGGCGCTGCCGCCGCGCCCTGCTCCGCTTCCGCCGCGTGTGAGTCGAGCCGTTGCGGCGCCGGTTTGACGACCGTCATTTGCAGCGGCAGCACAAGACACAGGTGCAAGGCCACATACGCCAGACAGGCGATGCGCCAGCCCCAGTGATCGATCATGAAGGCGCTCAACGGCCAGCAGATGGTGCTGGCAAAACCGCCGAACAGAGTCAGGTTGGTGATGGGGCCGCGCGCGTCGCTGCCATAGATGCGGCCGAGCGTGGCGAACACCGCGTCATAAAGGCCGGTGCCCATGCCGATGCCGATCAACAGCCATGACGCCAGATAGATCGGCAGATTTGGCGCCAGCCCGACGCCGGCAAGACCCGCGGCGTAAAACAACGAACTCGCCAAAAGCACCGGGCGGCCGCCATAGCGAGCGATCAGCGTGCCCACTTTCGGCGAGATCAGGCCGGCGGTCAGCAGCCCGATCGACGTGCCGCTGACCACGGCGCCGAGCGACCAGCCGGTTTCGGCGACGATCGCCGTGGCGAACACGGCCGGAAAATAAAACGACGTGCCCCAGCCGAGAATCTGCCCGACGCCGAGCGCCGCGACAACGAGGCGGCGGTCAATCGATGGCGATGCTGGGTTTGACTCTAAAACCATGCGGCCTGCGATGGCTTCCTAGGCCGCCGGCTCCATACCCTTCGACGTCAGCAGATCGGCCGACGCGGCATGAAGCGGCCGCGCTGCACCAAACGCCAGAGCAATGGCGAAACACGTATGCAGATTCATTACGGCGGCTCCCTCGCGTGACCGGCGCAGCCTATACGATCGGCGACGATTCAGGCTTGAAAGCCGGCGTTTTGCGCGTGGCCGCGCAACGATCTGTAAAACAACCCTCGGTCACGCGCAATTTCCTATTTTTCATTAATTCTCAGCAACTTAAGCTATGCGTTTCTCACCTAGCTGCAGCGCAGCATAGTTCCTTCTAAACGGCCCTGAGATCGCTATCTGTTGCCTAACACGATTTACCGGCTCAGCGCCGGTTCTGACAGAAAGAGAACGACAATGTTCGCCACCTTGATCCGCTTGCTGCATCAATGGAAGCAGTACAACCGCAGCCTGAACGAGCTATCCCGCCTTGGCGACCGCGAGCTTGCCGATATCGGCATCAACCGGTCCGACATTCCGGCCGTCGCCTGGCGTGCTACGCACTCGGGCTGAGGCGTCGCTCCGAAGGCCAGACTTTGCCACTACCTGCAAACGCCCGCGCCAACGCGGGCGTTTTGATTTATCGGGATCGCGGCACCGAATTAATCGAGCGTCTTCCACATCGACAGGCGCATGATTTCGGGCGCCTGGCCGTAAGCGCGGGTCCACGAGTCCACCGCCCACGCAACGCCCGAGGACTTTTCGACCAGCACCGCGGTGACGTGCGGCGGACGGCCGTCGATAATGTAACCGCGGGCGACCGGCTCCGCCACATGGTGATGGCGCAGCAGATTGAGCTCGTCGAGCACAAGCAACAGACTAGTGGTGTTGCGGCTGGAGTCGATGCAGTCCATTTGGCCCTTGTCGAACATATAGTCGCGGTTCGCCCGCGCGACGTGCCCTGTCGTGCCGGCCACCGGGCCGATACGGCGGTCGAACCACGCCCCGGCATTGCCGATGGCCTTGCGCTCGGCGGCGGCCGAGGCCTTGCCGCCCGCCAGCATTCTGGCCAGTGCCGCGCGATCCGCCGCGGTGAGGCCGAACTCAGCGCGATATTTGCAGCCAAAGCCATGGCAGACATGGATGCTGGCCGATGTGGGTGGCGACACCGATAATTCGCCGTAGGTCGCGGCGATGACCGACGCCGTATCGGCGCGCGCCGGCGACAATACGGCCGTCGCGGCCAGCATAATGACGCCGGCAAAAAAGACCCGTAAAACCCATCTCAGCATTGTCAAAACCACCATTGCCGCGCCATTGATGACAGCCTAATGATCTGGCCATGAGCAAGGCAAGTAACGAACCCGTACACATCATCGGCGGCGGCCTGGCCGGTTCCGAAGCCGCGTGGCAACTGGCGCAGGCCGGCATTCCGGTGACGCTGCACGAAATGCGGCCGCTGCGCGAGACCGCCGCGCACAAGACCGATGGCTATGCGGAACTCGTTTGTTCCAATTCGTTTCGCTCCGACGACAAGGACCACAACGCGGTCGGCCTGATGCACGAGGAAATGCGGCGGCTCGGCTCGCTGGTCATGCGTTCGGCCGACGCCAATCAAGTTCCCGCCGGCGGCGCGCTGGCGGTGGACCGTGACGGCTTCTCCGACGCCGTCACCGCGGCGCTGAAATCGCAGCCACTGATCACGCTGGAGCGCGGCGAAATCAGCGTACCGCCCGATGATTGGGACAGCGTGATCATCGCGACCGGGCCGCTCACCTCGCCGGACCTCGCAGCCAGCATTGCCGCACGCACCGGCGAGCAAGCGCTCGCCTTCTTCGACGCCATCGCACCGATCGTGCACCGCGACAGTATCGACATGGAGCAGGCCTGGTTCCAGTCGCGCTACGACAAGGTCGGTCCCGGCGGCACCGGCGCCGACTACATCAACTGCCCGATGTCGCGCGAGCAATATGACGCCTTCGTCGAGGCGCTGATCGCCGGCGACAAGACCTCGTTCCACGAATGGGAAGCCTCGACGCCCTATTTCGACGGCTGCCTGCCGATCGAAGTGATGGCCGAGCGCGGCCGCGGAACCTTGCGGCACGGACCGATGAAACCGTTCGGCCTGACCAATCCACGCGCGCCGGACGTCAAGCCTTATGCCGTGGTGCAACTGCGCCAGGACAACAAGCTCGGCACTTTGTACAATATGGTCGGTTTCCAGACCAAATTGAAATACGGCGCGCAGGCCGACATCTTCCGCGCCATTCCGGGTTTGCAGAAAGCCGAATTCGCGCGGCTCGGCGGCCTGCACCGCAATACATTCCTCAATTCGCCGAAGTTGCTCGATCCCGTGTTGCGGCTGAAGGCCAATCCGAAATGGCGCTTCGCCGGGCAAATCACCGGCTGCGAAGGCTATGTCGAGAGCGCTGCGATCGGGCTGCTGGCGGCGCGCTTTGCCGCCGCCGAACGCAAGGGCGAAACCATCGTGCCGCCACCGCCGACCACCGCGCACGGCGCGCTCTTGGCGCACATCACCGGCGGCCATATCGGTGCGGTCGATCCGGGGCCGTCGTCGTTTCAGCCGATGAATGTCAATTTCGGCCTGTTTCCGCCGCTGGCGGAGCCTGCTTCCTACGACAAGGAAGACGCCCGCAAATTCGGCCGCGGCTCGGCCAAGAACCTCGCCAAGAAGACGGCGATGAGCCAGCGCGCACTGGCCGACCTCGCCGCCTGGAGCGGCATCGCGCAGGCGGACGCCGCGGAATAGCTCAGGCGGCGAAGATGCGGCTCGGATCGCGCGCGGCGCGCCACAGCAGCCATTGCCGCTTGACGAGCGACAGCGGCGGCACGTCGAACGGCTCGTAGCCGCGCCGCTCCATCGGCCGCAGCGCCGGACCCACCAGCGCCAGCGGCAGCAGCGCCGGCAGCATCGCGGCCGGCGCATCCACCATGTCGGCCTGCGCCGCCGCCAACTGCCGCCGCGCGTGACGGCGCAATTCGGCAAGCGCCGTCTTCAGCGCATCGCTGTCCTGACGCGCCAGAACCTGTTCGCGTGTGACGTTATGGCGGTCGAGCACTTCCTGGGGAATGTACACCTGCCCGCGCGCAGCATGGCGCGCCACGCCGCTGAGGATACCGGCAACCGTATAAGCAATGCCGGCGCTGCGAATCAACATCATCGTCTCAGTGCGATCGGCCGCCAAAATATCGGCGGCGACGTCCAGCAAGGCTGACTGCGTCATCACCGCGTAATTGTCGAGATCGTCGAGCGTCGGCAGCGGCTCGTCGTAAAGATCGAACGTATGCGCATCGACGATGGCCGCCAGCCGGTCCGGCGCGATGGCATATTGCTTGAGGCTCGCCATCAAAGCGGCGGCCACCGGATGGGCGGCGCCCTCGCCTTCGCGTTCGCCGCTCAGCACTTCACGCCACCATTGCAGGCGGATCTCGCCCGGCATCGGCTCGCGCGCCACCTCGCGGAGCTATGGTCGAAAGTTGGTGACGGGGTAGATCAGGAAGGCGGCATATCGTGGGGGTAGTTGAAGCCTCCACTTCTCCACCGAAGGAGTAATATGCCTTGTCGAATTCTAACGTCGTCAAACTGGTTCAGCCAGGCACCTTCAGCG
>CAMBQQ010000116.1 GCA_945870035.1 Rhizobium sp. Q54
CTGCATCGTTACGTGCTGCTTTACAACCAGCAGCTTCCGCAATCAGCCTTGGGCAGCAAGACACCCTTGCAGGCCATGAAGGACTGGCATAGCCTGAAACCGGAGTTGTTCAGAAAACAGCCATATCACCTACCGGGATGTGACAGCTACGTGACGATTTGCTCCGCGTTGAATCTCCTTTTCGGCATGATCAAAGCTCCTTTCTAAGACGATTTCGCAACCGTTTAGTCAAAAAAGCGAGACAAGCCTTTGCCAAAAACTGGATACTATGATCCAATCCTCGGGGGTGAAGGGGCACTCTAGCAAGGGAACGAATTTTGCGTGGGTATTGGTGGGCCCGCACCGCGTCGGTCGACCGCAACGATAGGGGGGCGCTACACGGTGTATATCCGACACATCGTGAAGAAATTTGTCCGGCAAGATCGAATTTAATGACGAGGGTCTTCGCGGTGTGCCGGCCGTTCTTGCGGTGACGTGGCATTGCCCTTGTGCCGAAGAAACGCTGTCCG
Organism: Rhizobium sp. Q54; assembly: GCA_945870035.1. Taxonomy (GTDB): domain Bacteria; phylum Pseudomonadota; class Alphaproteobacteria; order Rhizobiales; family Xanthobacteraceae; genus Pseudolabrys. The sequence continues at coordinate 510 of CAMBQQ010000116.1, forward strand.
TTTAAAACCATGAGCTCCCGCGACAATCTCTTGATTGGCGGACCTCGGACGAGCAGCGTCTTAGCAATTTCCAGGATTTTACTCCAATTTTCCGTTCTGTTTCCTGTTTGGCCGAACAGCGCAATCATGCCGCTGGCAGATTATGCGGCGGCGAGTAGCAGATGGGGGCCATTAGCCACGCTCTGTTGCTCAAGCCGAGGCTGCTTTTTGATCGACGAATTGCCGCTTCAGCTCGCGGCACGTGTGGTCGACATGCTGGCGCAGAATTTGGCTCAGGTCCGCGATCTTGGCGTTTCCATGGTGGAACACGACGCGTCTGCCGCATCTGAACTGGCGCACTGCGCCCTCCTCCTTGACGCGGGAAAATCGCCACCGCTGCATCGATGACCGAACCAAACACCCATCCGAACTTCCAATCCGCCTATTTCGGCGGCCAGAAGCCAAAATTGGATTTGTTTATCCAAAAAATAGACGGTAAACTTAGCCGTCTTAAAGTGATCTCAAGCGCCGGGGCCCACAAGGAAAGGTTAGAAATATGACCACTACCAACAGACTCCGCGTCAGGATTCATACCTTGGCCGGTGCGATCGGATTGATCGCGGCGGCGCTTGCTTCTACGCAGGCGCAGGCGCAAGAAATCCGTATCAAGTTTATTCTGGATTGGGCGTTCCAGGGCCAGCAGGCGGTGTTCACGCTGCCGCTTGATGACGGCACCTATAAAAAACTCAAGCTGGACGTCAGCGTCGATCGAGGCGTGGGCTCGGGCGACACGGTCGCCAAGGTCGCTAGCGGCGCCTACGACATCGGCTTGACCGATTTGTATTCAATGGTTCGCTTCAACGGCGAGAATCCAAATACCAAGCTGATTGCTGTGATGGCGGTTCATGACAAGTCGGCGCTTGCGGTTGCGACGAAGGCCAGCAGCGGCATCAAAGTACCGACCGATCTGAACGGCAAGACCATTGCCGCGCCGGTGGGTGACGCCAGCCGCCAATTGTTCCCGTTGTTTGCCGAGTTGAACAAGATTGATCAGGCCTCGATCAAGTGGGTCAACGTCGCGCCGCCGTTGCGCGAGCCGATGCTGATTCGCAACGAAGCACAGGCCATCACTGGGCACATAACCACCGTGATGATGAACATCCGTGCCTTGAACATTCCGGACTCCGAGATACTGGTCATGCCTTTCGCCAATTACGGCGTCGAACTCTACGGTCACGTTCTCGTGGTGAAACCGGCCTTTGCCGAGAAGAATCCGGAGGCGATCAAGAATTTCATCCGCGCCACCGCGCACGGCATCAACAGCATGATCAAGAACCCGGATGCCGCGGTCGCATCGATCAAGAAGCGTGATCCTTTGATCAATGAAGCCATCGAAAAAGATCGCATCAAGATGTCGCTCGACTACATGTTCTTGTCGCCGAACGTGGAGAAGAACGGCTTCAGCAATGTCGACATGGCGCGCCTCGACCGGACCTTGAAGCAGGCGGCCAAGGCCTTCGACATTGCCTCGCCGCCGACGGCCAAAGACACCTATACCGATATTTACCTTCCGGAACGCAGTGAGTTGATGTTGACCAAGTAAATCCAGGCTGGGCGGGAATCTCGCCCAGCCGCTCTATCGGCTTGACGCACGATCGTGGGCGAGGGCGTTGGCGTCAATGAAACCTGATCGCCACGGAGCCGCCCATGAAAGCCGCCGTCATTGTAAAACAGGGTGCGCTGGAGAACCTGGTCTATCGCGACTGGCCGGATCCGGTAGCGGGTGAGAATGAAGCGCTTGTCAGGGTTCGCGGTTGCGGACTGAACCATCTCGATATCTTCGTTCGCCGGGGCATGCCGGGCTTTCCGGTGCCGGTTCCCTTCATATCGGGTGGCGACATTGCCGGCGAGATTGCGGGCCTCGGGGCCAATGTCGAAGACTGGAAAGTCGGCGATCGTGTCGCGCTGCACCCGGTGACCCATGAAGGCATGATGGGTGAGGAAGTCCTCGGCGGCATGGCTGAATATGTTCGCGTTCCGGTCGATAACCTGATCCGAATTCCGGACAACGTCGACTTCGTCACCGCGGCTGCTGTTCCGATCGCCTATGGAACCGCCATCCGCATGTTATTCGAAATCGGCAACATCAAGCCAGCCGACACAATTCTCATCCTTGGCGCTAGCGGCGGCGTCGGCATCGCTTGCGTGCAACTTGCGAAGATGACCGGCGCGACAGTAATTGCCGCCGCCGGCTCAGCTGATAAATGCGAAAAGCTGCGGCAACTCGGCGCCGACCACACCATCAATTACTCCGAGCAGGATTTCAGCAAGGAAACTTGGAGGCTGTCGGGCAAGAAGGGCGTTGACGTCGTGGTCAATTACACTGGAGGCGACACCTGGGTTCCGTCGCTGCGCTGCCTGAAACCGCGCGGCAAACTGCTGACTTGCGGCGCCACCGCCGGTTACGAGACGTCAAACGACATGCGCTTCATCTGGGTGCGCGAGTTGCAGGTGCTCGGCTCGAACGGCTATTCCAAGAAAAACATCGCCACGGCGCTTGATTATGTCTCGACCGGCAAAGTGACGCCGGTGATCGGCGGCCGCATGCCGCTTAGCGAAGCGCGCGAAGCAGAGCGGCTGATCGAAGACCGCAACTTCTTCGGCAAGATCGTGCTTGAACCGTGAGCGCAGTCAACCGGTTGCCGGGACGTAGGCGATGAGCTCGCGCTGCACTGCCTTCCGATCCGGCTTTCCAGCGCCGGACAGAGGTAGTTCATTTACAATCTTGATGCGGCGCGGATGCGAGTAAGCCGGTCCACGTTCCAGGGCAAACGTCTTGAGTTGTTCCGTCGTCGTTTGGGCGCCTTCGCGCAGCACCACAGCCGCAGCTGGAGCAAAACCTTTCACGTCATGCGGGATCGCAGCAACGCAGACATCGCGGACGTCGGGGTGCGAGAGCAGCAGGTTCTCGACTTCCTTCGGATAAACGTTCTCGCCGCCGCAACTGAACATGTCGTCAACCCGGCCCATGAAATAGTAGAATCCTGCATCGTCGACCCGGAAGATGTCTCCGGTGCGCAGCCAGCCGTCGACGATCTTCTCGCGCGTTACCTCGGGCAGGTTGTGATAGCCGTCGGTGACGCAGAGGCTACGGGTCCACAGTTCGCCTTCCGTGACACCGCTCTCGCCATCGCTCGTGACCAGTTTGACGTCGTAACCGATCGCCGCCTTGCCGCAACTGCCGCGCGGTGCCTTGCCGCCGCCGGGCGGATCGCGCAGCGGTCCGCCGCCTTCGGTCAGCCCATAGCTTTCCTTAACCTTGACCCCCTTGAATTCACGCTCCAGCGCGTCGATTATTTCCTGGGGCACCACGGACGAACCGAGAGAGAACAGTTTCAGCTTGCTGAAGTCCAGCGTCTCGATCAGATCGCGATGTTGAAGCAGCATGGCGAAGATCGCCGGTACGCCGCCCGAGAAAGTCACCTGATAGCGCGACAGCGCTTGCAGATAGGCGAGCGGTTCGAAGCGCGGCATGATGATTGCCTTGGCGCCGGCATAGAGTGCTGGCTTGATGGTGCCGCGCATCGCGTTCTTGTGGAACAGCGGGACCGCGATCAGTCCGATTTCGGACGCCGCCGTTGGCCAATGCTCTTGCGTCGAGCGGATGCTCCACAGCATGCCTTTATGCGTCAGACGCACGCCCTTAGGCCGGCCGGTGGATCCCGCCGTGTAGGATTGAAACGCGATGCCGTCAGGACTGATCGCCGGTTCGAAATTGCCACGAGCGGGCAGAGCGGCCAACGCCGCTTCGTAATCGGTCCAGCCCTTGGGCGCAGCGCCCAATGCAACCTTGGTCAGGCCGGGAAGGCTGTCAGCCAGCGCGATGGCATCGGGGGCCGCGTCAACGTCCACCACCACGGCTTTGCAGCCGGCGTCGCGGGTCATCAGTTCCAGTATCGCCGCCGTCTGCTTCGGATTGAGCGGCACCGGCACCACGCCGGCGCGCATCGCACCGAAAAACAGTTCGACGAACTCGCCGCGATTGCCGATTATCAGCGCGACCCGGTCTCCCGGCTTGAGCCCTATCGATTGCAAGGCCTGACCGACTTGCTCCATCCGGCTTTCCAGCCTGGCATAGGTCCAACTTCGCTCTCCGCCCGACAGATCGAGCATAGCAGTACGGTCGCTCCCGGCGTGGGGCTGATCACTGAAGAAATAGCCGAGATTGTTGCTGAGAATGGCCGCCATGCCTTGACTCCAAATTGTATCCACGTATCCAATGATAGTCAGTAGGTGCAGCGAAATCAATTTGAAAACGCTGTACTCAAGGTGCAGAGGTAATTGAGATGGCAGGCTCCGTGCTCAGCAATCTCCAGGACGCGACCGCGCGGGTGCCGTTCCATCAGTGGCTGCGGCCGGAAGTTGTCGACGCCGATCAAGCCGCCGGCCGGGCTGTCGTCTCGCTGGCAATACGCCCGGAATTCCTTCGCGACGCCGGTAGCGTTCATGGCGGCGTCATCGCGGCGCTGATCGATATTGCCGGGCATGCCGCGATCGCCGCCAGACTGGGCCGCGGTGCGCCAACCATCGACTTGCGAGTCGACTATCTGCGACTGGCAGTCGGCAGCACGATGCTCGCCACGGCCGAGGCGCTTAAAGTCGGCCGCTCAATCGGCTTCGTCGAAATTCGCGTGACCGATGACCAAAGCCGGCTCGTTGCGGCCGGACGTTGTGTGTTCTCAACACAGGATCGCTGATGATGGATAGATTGCCTCCCGGATTGATTGATCAGGCCGAGCTGGTCGGCATGGCACAACATCTGGTTCGCTTTGCGAGCCCGCAGACCGCGAAGATGGAAGCCGAGCCGGCGGTCCAGGATTTCATCAGTAACTGCGTCGTGCCAATGCTAGCATCGCGCGGGATGACCGGTAATCGCGATGCCATGGGCAACCTGGTAATCGAGCTTGGCGACAAGAACACCGACCGCTCACTGCTGGTGATGGCCTATGCCATGACGCATCCGGGGGCCGCGATGACCGATCCCTACGGCGGCACGCTAGTCGAGTTGCCGGAGGGCAAGGCGATCCGCGGTCGCGGCATTTCGGAGCAGAAGGGCGCACTGGCGGCGGCCATCGTCGCCATTGCCGCCGCCAAAAAACTGGGTAAGCTTCGCGGCCGTCTTGTCTTTGCGCTCAGCAGTGCGGGCGAAACCGGGCGTCATGATGCGGCCGCCGACATCGTTGGCGCGCTGGGGCCAATGCCCAAGCTTGGCGTTTTAGCCCTTGGCACCAATAACAAAGTCAGCCTTGGCAATAAAGGCCGCCTCGATATCGAGATTACGGTTCGCGGCAAGGCGACGCACAGCAGCACGGCGTGGCTCGGCGTCAACGCCATCGACGGCGCGCGCGCGGTACTCGATCGGCTCGCGGCCTTGCCGCTGGGCGTGGCGGCGCATCCGGGGCTGGGTGAGGCGTCGCTGAACTCGACGCATATTTCCAGCCTGCCGAACGCCACCCACACCATCCAGAACGAAGTGCATCTTACTTTCGACAGGCGGCTACTGCCCGGCCAGGATCCCGACGTGCCGTACAAGGCGATTGTCGACGCCGTTGTCGCGATCGGTGGCCCTTGGCAGATCGAGGTGAAGCGCGGCCCATTTATGTATCCGTGCGAAATCTCGAAAGAAGGCCCATTGTTTCAGGCCGTCCTGGCGTCGCGCAAGCTGCTCGGGCAGGTGACGGCCCCGGAAACCCTGTACAGTCACGGAGCGCTCGACGCAGGCTATCTGCTCAAGCACGGCTGCGATGCGACGATGTGGGGGCCGGGCCGCATGGAACAATTCCATGCCGATGCCGAACATTTGCTGGTCACCGAGTTAGTGCGCGGTGCCGAAGACTATCTCGCGCTGATTGCGAGCTTTTTGGTCGAACCATGATGCAGCAAGGTATCCGTGCATGAAGGATGGTTCAACCGATTTCATCCGCGTCGAATGTGCCAGTCTCTATTACGGCGGTGGCGACGACGGCGTCTTGGCGCTCAAAGACACTAACCTGACGATTGCGCGCGGGGAGTTTGCGGCAGTGGTCGGCCCGTCGGGTTGTGGCAAGTCGACCTTGCTAAAGCTGGTGTCCGGACTGAACCGGGCAAGCACCGGCAAGGTGGTGGTCGACGAGGCTGATGTGCGCAAGCCGTTGAAGATTGTGGGCATGGCGTTTCAAAATCCGGCGCTTCTGCCGTGGCGCACAACGTTGGAAAACCTGCTTTTGCCACTGCAGGTGGCCGAGCCGCATCGACAGCAGTTCCGCCGCGAGCGCGGACGTTATGTTGAACAAGCTCGCGCGCTGTTGGCCAAAGTCGGTCTCGCCGGGGCCGAAGACCGTTTCCCATGGCAGCTGTCCGGCGGAATGCTGCAGCGCGCTTCGCTGTGTCGGGCGCTGATCCACGATCCGCAAATTCTTCTGCTCGACGAACCTTTCGGCGCGCTAGATGCGTTCACCCGCGAAGAGCTCTGGGACATTCTCCAGCAACTCTGGCAAGACCAGCACTTCACGGTGCTGCTGGTGACGCATGATCTGGCCGAAGCGGTTTACCTCGCCGACACTGTCCACGTCTTCTCAAACCGGCCGGGCCGGGTGGTTCATCGCCGCGCCATCGACTTGCCGCGTCCACGCAACTCCGACATGAGGTTTTCGACGGTTTTCGTCGATCATGTTCACGAACTCCGCGCCCAGATCCGCCGCGAAAGAGAAGTGATATGAAGTGGCGTCGAGCGCTTTTCACTGCTAGCCCCTGGATCACCACAATCGGCTTCTTCCTTTTGTGGGAGATCGGCTGCCGTGCATTCAACGTAGCGACCTTCGTGCTGCCGACCCCGTCCGACGCTTTCAAGGCGCTTGTCGATAACTGGTCCGGCATTTGGCCGAATGCCAGGCACACTATGTTCACGACCCTGATTGGGTTCGGCATTGCCGTTGTGTTCGGCGTCGTTCTCGGCGTTGCCGTTGGCGCCTCGGCGTTGCTCTATCGTTCGCTCAATCCACTGTTGGTCGGTTTTAATTCGATTCCAAAAGTCGCCGTGGTGCCGATCTTGGTGCTTTGGTTTGGCATAGGAACAGCTCCAGCCATCATCACCGCATTTCTCGTCGCATTCTTTCCCATTTCGGTAAATGTGGCGGCCGGAATTGCCACCACGGAACCGGAGTTGGAGGACGTGCTGCGCTCGCTCGGGGCCAGCAAGCTGGACATCCTGTATCGCGTCGGCCTGCCGCGATCGCTGCCCTATTTTTTTGCATCGCTGAAGGTCGCCATTACGCTGGCTTTCGTCGGCTCGGTGATTTCGGAAACGGTCGCAGCCAATGAAGGTATCGGTTATCTGATGTTGACGGCGAGTTCGACGTTCCGCGTGCCGCTGGTGTTTGCGTCCCTGTTCGTCATCGCAGCGATGGGCATTCTGATGTATGCGGTCGCCGCCGCATTTGAACGCCGCCACACCAAATGGGCGACTCGTGGCCTCGACCAGTACGGTACGGGCTGAGCAGCTCGCTCGACTTTGGAAGCCACCGCGTGGGGCATATAAAAGGAAAACAATTTGTCCGCGAAAGATGCTGATAAAGATGATTATTCACATGAGCCGTTCGCAAGGACAGCTTGTGACGCGCTGCTTATACTTGCTGCATTCGGTTTGGGTATCGGCTTTTGGTTGATTGAGGTGTTGTCATCTTTCTAAACAAGCGGATATCGCCGTCTTCGACCAATCAAAGAAGTAAGGTGCTCTTTCCAGCGAATTCCGGATCCTGCTCGACTCTTTGTTGTCAAACTTCATCTTAGCCGCATTGTCCGGCTAGGCAACGCAGGCGTTACCGGTGGTCAGCCTGGACGAGAACCCGGAGCACCATGAGATGCTGGCACGACGACCATAGCGACTTCATTGATCTGCGCGAAGCGCACCGCGCGGGGAGCTGCGGGTGACCTGAAGGTACAAGCCTATGTTGTAGGTCGATAAAAGCGTCAACTTTGACAGCCACGCTCGTGGCCGCGAGACGGTGGAAGATCTATGTGCCAACGATGCGTTGCTAGATCACTTCGTTCCGTAGGCGCGGTCGCCGGCGTCGCCGAGGCCCGGCACGATGAAGGCCTGGTCGTCCAAGCCTTCGTCGATGGCGGCGGTCCAGATGCGGACGTCCGGGTGTATGCCGTGCAGGCGCTCGATGCCTTCCGGCGCGCTGACCAAACAGACAACGCGGATCTCTTTGGCGCCGCGCTCCTTTAGGCGGTCGACGGCGGCCACGGCGGTGTTGGCGGTGGCCAGCACCGGAACGATGACGATCACCAAACGTTCCGCAATGTCGGACGGCGCCTTGAAGAAGTATTCGACCGCCGAGAATGTCTCCGGCTCGCGGTAAAGTCCGATATGGGCGACGCGCGCCGCCGGCACCAGATCGAGCATGCCTTCCGCAAACGTCAGCCCGGCGCGCAGGATCGGCGCGAACACCAGCTTCTTGCCGGCAAGGACGGGCGACTGCATGCGCGCCAGCGGCGTCTCGATCTCGGTCATCTCCAGCGGCAGGTCGCGGGTGACTTCGTAGCAGAGCAGCATGCCGATCTCGCTCAAGAGTTCGCGAAACGACTTGGTCGACAGGTTCTTGTCGCGGATGAGCGTGAGCTTGTGTTGGACCAGAGGATGGCCGACGACCGTAACGCCTTCCATGAAACAACTCCTTTGCGCGTAAGCGCCTAAAATACCGTTCCGTCGCTTGTCACTTGAATCGGCGGCACGCCGCCGGCGCGGCGCTCATTGGCGAGCGCGCGTCCGGTTGCCCTGGTGCCGCCTTCAAGAATTTTCGCCAGTGGCAGTTCGAGCGCATCCATGTTCAGTTTGTCGCGGACAACGCCGCCGAGCCGGTCGAGCAGCGCGACGGTCAGCGCCCGCCATTCAACGACCAATGTCGAGCCGACATCGTGCGCCCGCGCAGCGTCATCGGGATCGCGCAGGACGAGAACGCCGGTATCGACGAACAGTCCGCCATTGCGGTATTCGGCGAGACCGGTGAGGCCGTCTACATTGGTGACGGTGATTCCTGCGTCCTGCAACGGTTCGATCAACGAATATGAGAGCCATTGCGAGAGTTTGTGGATCGGCACGATGCCGCTGGTGGCATCGTCCGTCGTCATCGCCGGATGACGCCAGCAATCGCCGAGCGCAACGCCACCGAGCGTGATGCGCGATGGCCAGATAGAGCCCAGTTCGTGCAGCAGTTCGGACAGGATATCCGGCGCCGCGATCGTTCGGTCGTCGCTGAGCCCGGCCAGATGATCAAACAGGCCTCCTGGCCGCGCGCTGTCGTTGCGCGCAAACACGCCGGGGCTTTCAGCAGTCAGAGCACCAAGGGCGCGGAGCAGGGTGGCCCGGCCCTCCAGGCCGACCAGCGGATTGTCAAGCGTGACCTGAAAACCCGACGCGAGTTGTTCGGCGCTCAATTGCGCCAGCACCGAGGCGTCAACGCGCAAAGGGTCCTTCGGATGGGACGAGAACGCGCCGCGCTCGAACATATCGAGGCTGGCAAGCGCCAGGCCCTCCGAGCGACCGATCTGTTTGCCGGTGACGCGGTCATGGTAGCGCCACTGCGCGCCGGTGCCGGCATCGAGAAGAACGCTAACGATGGCCAGATCGAACGCTGCGCGCGCCTGCGCTGCGCGATCAGTCCAGTTCGCCGTCTTAGCAATGGCGGCGAAGCGATTGACGCCGTCAAAAAAAATGACGCCAGCGCGAATGAAACGGCACATCCAGCGACGGATAGGCCTTGCGTGTCATGGCAATGACCAACTCAGCCGTTGCATCCAGCTTAGACAGGTCGATAATGAAATGCGGCAGCCTGCCGTCCAGTCCAAGCGCCAGCATGCGCTGCGCGCGCGTGCGCACGGCTTCAGCACTCAAAAGGGAATTGGCCGCGGCTGCGTCGGAATTCATCGCCATGCTTCTTGTCCGCAGGTCTTAATATTTATCGAGGTCGCGCCCGACCGAGTCGGTGAGGTCCTGGGGCTTGGGTGCTTCCGGTGAGTAATAACCGGCAGCCTTCTTGGCGGCGATTTCGACATGGGCGTCGGCCGGCACGAGTTCGTCGGGGATCGGCACGCGCTCGACGATCTCGACGCCCTGGCTGACCAGCGCGTTGTATTTCATGTCGCTCATCGAGACGAAGCGGTCGAGCCGCTTGAGGCCGAGCCAGTTGATGACGTCCGGCATCAGTTGCTGGAAGCGGGCGTCCTGCACGCCGGCGACGCACTCGGTGCGTTCGAAATAGGCAGCGGCGGCGTCGCCGCCTTTCTGACGCTTGCGCGCATTGTAGACGAGGAACTTGGTAACCTCGCCGAGTGCGCGGCCTTCCTTGCGGTTATAGACGATGACGCCGAGGCCACCTTCCTGCGCGCCGCGCGCGCCCTCCTCGATGCCGTGAATGAGGTAAGGGCGGCAGGTGCAGATGTCAGAGCCGAACACGTCAGAGCCGTTGCATTCGTCATGTACGCGGCAGGTGATTTTCGTCGAGGCGTCGGCGAGTTTCGCCGGATCGCCAAACATATAGACGGTGATGCCGCCGATCGGCGGCAGGAACACCTGCAAGTCCGGGCGCGTCACCAGTTCGGGAAACATGCCGGCGGTCTGTTCGAACAGCACGCGGCGCAAGGCGGTTTCGGTCGTGGCGAAGCGTTCGGCGATGCCGGGCAAATACCAGACCGGATCGACGGCGATCTTGGTGACGCCGACACTGCCATTGGCATGAACAATGTCGCCATCGACCTTGATTCGGCCGAGGCGGATCGCGTCCTGCATTTCATGCAGATCGAGCCGCGCCTTGGTGATGGCGATGCTGGGGCGGATATCGATGCCCTCAGTGATCTCTTCCTTGAAGGCGTCGGCGGCAAGATGGCCCCATGGGTCGAGCGAGACGATGCGCTTCGGATCAGTCCACTGTTCGTAAGGGCCGACAGTTGCTGCCGGAAACGTATTGGTGAGATCGGGCCGACGCAGCGGATCGAGCGCGCCCGATGATACCGCCAGCGCGCGGTACAGCGCATAGGAGCCGCCATGCGTGCCGATGACGTTGCGATCGCCCGGCCGCGATACCGTGCCGATGACGGGCCCGCGTTCGCGCGCGGCCGGTGCTCCCCAGTGTATCGGGAAGCGTGCTTTCTCGCCGGGCGCCGGATGCGAGGTGAGGCGGATATGATCGGGGCGGTTTGATCGGGTCATTGTTCCAAAACCATAAGCATTGGCCGAAGCAAAAAGGATATGGCCCGCCATCGAGGACGGGCCAGTACGTTTCAGCGCTTACTCGGTTTCAAGGGCCGACGCTCTTAAACCCGGCCTGCGAAAGGCTGGAGGGCACCTCGAAAAATAGCATGCCCCTCGGCCCCGTGCGAGTCTGCTGCCCTGACGGCATGATTCTAGGAGACTGACGATGGGGCAGCTCGGATTTTTCGATGCGGATAATCGGCTGGCGGCACTATCGGCGAAAGGCGATCCGCTT
>CAMBQQ010000117.1 GCA_945870035.1 Rhizobium sp. Q54
GATCGCCGCCCGCACCTTCGGCGTCGTCGTTGCTTGGCTGTGAAGTTGGATCAACATGCCCGAACCCCGCTTCGAATGTCCCTCAGGATCGATCTTGCCATGAAAAAAGCAGAGCGACGAGGGTCTATGTGATCATCCGGGATGGAACACTTAGCGGCAGGCCCGGCATCGGCATGGTGGCGCCGTTTGGCGCCAGCCTGCATGTGTCGGGACGCGACGCCGCCGCGCTTGAAGCGGCGATCGCGCCGTACCGCGGCCGCGACGATCTCGACTGGAAGCCATCCGAGCCGTCGCTGGAAGACGTGTTCATCGATCTGATGAGCAAGGCGCAGGACAATTTCAAATGAGCCACATCATCCCGACAGAGGCGCCGTGCCGGCGACGCGACGGCGGGTTCTGGCGCAAGACCTGGGCCATGCTGGTGAAAGAGTTCATCCAGCTCAGGCGCGATCGCGTTTCCTTCGTCATGATCATCATGATCCCGCTGATGCAGCTCCTGCTGTTCGGCTACGCCATCAACACGACGCCGCGCAATCTGCCGACCGCGGTGTTGTTGCAGGAGAGGAGCGACGTCGGCCGCTCGATTCTCGCCGCGCTCAACAACACAGGCTACTTCAAGGTCACGGCGCTGCCTTCGACCGAGGAAGAGCTCGACCGCCTGCTGGCGTCGGGCAAGATATTGTTCGGCGTCGAGATTCCGGCCAATTTCGAGCGGTCGCTCCGGCGCGGCGAACGGCCTTCGATGCTGGTGGTGGCCGACGCCACCGACCCGGTGGCCTCGAGCTCGGCGCTTGGCGCACTCAACCGCGTCGTGCAAACTGCGCTGGCGCATGATCATGCGATCCCGGACGCCGGCGGGCCGGCCTTCGAAATCCGCACGCATGCGCGCTACAACCCTGCCGGCAAGACCGAATTGAACATCGTGCCCGGGCTGGTCGGCACCATCCTGACCATGACCATGCTGATTTTCACGGCGCTGTCAGTGACGCGCGAGATCGAGCGCGGCACCATGGAAAGCCTTTTGGCCATGCCGATCACGCCGATCGAGATCATGCTCGGCAAGATATTTCCTTATGTCGTCGTCGGCTTCGTGCAGGCGTCGATGATCATTTGCATCGGCATCTTTCTGTTCAACGTGCCGGTGCTCGGGAGTCTTTTTGTCCTCGCGGCCCTGAGCACGCTGTTCATTGCCGCCAATCTGTCGATCGGTTACACGTTCTCGACCGTGGCGCAGAACCAGTTGCAGGCAATGCAGATGTCGCTGATGTTCTTTCTGCCGAACATCCTGTTGTCCGGATTCATGTTTCCCTTTGCCGGCATGCCGGTGTGGGCGCAATGGATCGGCGAAATGCTGCCGCTGACGCATTATCTGCGCATCGTGCGCTCGATCATGCTGAAAGGCGCGTCGGTGTCCGACCTGCACTACGACGCGGCGGCGCTCGCTGGTTTAATGCTGGTGGCGATGACCATCGCGGTGACGCGGTTCAGGCGCACGCTCGATTAGTCGGTGAGTTTTTGCGACAGCCCGAGCCGCAAATAGAGACCTGACCGGCCGTCGGTGTCACGCGCCAGCCCCCCGGCCGCTGACCACTCTGTGGATTCGGTTTTCATGCTGGTGATGTGCAGCCCGAGGCGGTTCTGCCGATAGCCGTCCGAGCCAAAATATTGAGCCTCCGGGCCGACATAGACCCCGTCGGTCAAAAGCTCTTGCGCGATGCGCCAGCCGAGCGCCAAACGTGACGAATGGCTTGTTGCGATCGACGATATCGATACATCGCCGGTAATGAGGGCGTCGCGGCTCGGTTCGTACCAGAGTTCGCCGGCCATGCGCAGGCCGAAGTTCTGGCCGCTCAGGCGATTGCCGGTATCGTTCGGCCATAATTTGTGGCGCTGCCATTCCGGGCCGAAGAAAAATTTGAACTCGGCATCGCCGCGCTTGATGCGAAATCCGGCCAGGGCCTGGTGCATCCACGTCACGCCAATGACCTGCTCCCCGCCAAGGCTGCCGGCGTTGTAACGATAGACGCCGCCGCCAATCAGCAGCTTGAGCATCAGGCCGTTCTGCTCGAAGCCGCCCGGCGCGGCCAGCAGTCCGGTATGGACGAAGGCGCCGTTGCGCCAGATGTCGCGGCCGGAAAACAACAGTACGCGCGCTTCGTCCTCATGGCCGCCGGCCAGGCTTCGGCCGGCCGGCAAACACACCGCTCCGACAAGGAAGGCGACGGCGACAAGCATCGCCGTCTTGACGCGCCCTCGTACCATCTGCTCACACCCAGATCGCGGGACACGAAGGGTGTCCGGCTACCGAACGCAACTAAAGCGTGCTGTCGGGTTGTTGTCTAGGATTGGGTGCGGGTCAGGCGGCGCGGCGGGCTGCCCAAAGTGCGGTGGATCATGGCCGAGAAGGCGCTCGGGCTGGCATAGCCGACCGAATTGGCGGTCTCGGCGACGGAGGCACCCTCCGACAGCCGCGCCAGCCCGTCGATGGCACGCAGGCGCGCCCGCCATTCGGCAAAGCCTAAGCCCGTCTCGGCGCGGAACAGCCGCGCCAATGTGCGCCGGCTGGCGCCGGCCTGTTCGGCCCAGCGGTCGAGATCGAGATCGAGGCCCGAATTGTCGAGCAACGCCCGCGCCACGCGCAGCGCGCGCGCGTCGCGCGGCATCGGCACGTCCAGGCGCCGCTCACGCAGCCGGCTTAGTTCGGTCAGGATCAGCGAGGCCACCGTACCGCCGCGTCCGCTTTCGTCATAGGCGACCGGCTCCTCGAGCAGCGCCAGTATGAGCTCGCGCAAGAGGCCGGAAATCTCGACCAGGACCGGCTGGCTGGGCAAAGCCTGGCACCGCGCTTCGTCGATATAAATGGTGCGCATCTCCACACCGCTTGAACGCATGGCGACGCTGTGCGGCAGGCGCGGCGGCAGCCACAGCGCGCGCGCCGGCGGCACGATCCAGGCCGACTGCTCGGTTTCGACCCGCATGATGCCCGTCACTGCATGCAGGAGCTGGCCGCGGCGGTGCATATGCAGCGGGATGACGTCGCCCATGGTCCAGGTCTTGGCCATGGCCGCGACTTGGCGGGGCGCATTGTCGTGATGACCGCGGTATTCAGGTAATGGAGTCAGTCCTTGGCCCATTGGCGATGAAAATCGTCCGAACATCGCCAAATGGCAAGGCCTATTATTGCAGCGTCGGTCCGATTCCGGCCGGCCAACCGCAAAGCTAACAATGACATCGACCAGCAATCCGACCGCCGCACAGACCGCCGAGACCGCGCGCCTGCGCGAAATCTCGTTTCTCAATCTGGCGCATGGCCTCGATCATTTCGTGCTGTTGATCTATCCGACCGTCGTCATCGGTTTGGAGCTGATCTACAACCGTCCCTACAGCGAATTGATCGCGCTTTCGAGCACGACCTTCATCGCCTTCGGCGTCTTCGCGCTGCCGTCGGGCTGGCTGGCCGACCGCTGGAGCCGTCGCAACATGATGGCCGCGTTTTATTTCGGCTGCGGTGTATCGTTGATCGCCATTGCGTTGGCGCCAAATCTCGTCGCGCTGTCGATCGCCATGTTCATGCTCGGCGTATTCGCGGCGATCTATCATCCGGTCGGAACGGCGATGTTGATCGAAGCCGCCGGCGCCAATGGACGCGCGATGGGCCGAACGCTCGCCTTCAACGGCGTGTGCGGCAATCTCGGCGTATCGCTCGCCGCCGGCGTTTCCGGCGCGCTGGCCTATTGGGTGCATTGGCGCATGGCCTTCTTCGCGCCGGCTTTTGTGCTGCTGGCCTCGGGCGCACTCTATGTCTGGATGACGCCGGACGACCGGCACAGCATCAAGAAGCGGGTGTCGAAGCCTGCGGTCCCGTTGACGCCGAAAGTCATAGCCATGCTGTTCGGTCTGCTGCTGCTGATCGCGCTCAGCTCCGGCGTTGTGTTCAATATCCTGACCATCGCGCTGCCGAAAATGGTCGATGAAGGCATGACCAAGGATTACTCTTTGGTGATGATCGGCAGCATCGCCACGATGGTTCTGATCTGCGGCGCCATCGCGCAACTCGTCATCGGGCGGCTGGTCGAGAAATTTTCGGCCCCGAACCTGTTCGTCGCCGTTACCGGTCTGGGCTTCTTCGGCAATCTGTGGGCGACCTACGCCACGGGCGCTCCACAAATGGTGGCGCTGGCCATCGCGATTGCCGCGATCTATGCGCAGGTGACGGTGAACGACATCATCCTCGCGCGTTACACGGCGGATGCCTGGCGCGGCCGCGTCTATGCCGTGCGTTTTTTCTCCTTGTTCATCAGCGCCGGCCTGTCGATTGCGATGATCGCGCTGCTGCACAAGAGCGGCGGCTTTGGCCTCGTACTCGGCGCCAATTCAGTCGTCGCGCTGGCTTTGTTCCTGGCGACACTGGTGCTGGTGGCGCTGATCTTCGGCATCGAACAGCGCCACGCTGCCGCGCAACCGGCTGAGTAGTTACTTGGCCGGCACTGTATCCCAGGCGAGCTTCGGCGCGTCGGTGCCGGCGACGGAATAGAGCGCGCCGGGCGCATTGCGCGTCTTCTGGAACTGCTCGAGCGTTTCGCCGCGCATGGCGGCATAGATGTGCAGGTTCGAGACGCCGGTGACGGCGCCGAGTTTCTCCAGCATGAAGAAGCTGACGCCGTAGCGGATCATGGCGCCCCAGTCGCGCTTGCGGATCATGTCGCGTTCGGTGTCGCTCAGCTCCGCCGCGGCGAAGGCTGTTTCCGGATCGGCAAGGAAAGCCGCGCGCTTGGCCGGCTCGGTCAGCGCATGCAGGAAGGTGTTGATGCGGAAGCCTTTGACGCTGCGCGCGAGCGTGAACGGATAGGTGCCGGTCAAGGCCTCGGCGCCGGCCAGTTGATGGCCGATATGGCGGCGATAATCGCTGTGAATGTCGGCTACGGGGGCGAAAGCCTTGGGCGCGATCGCCTCGTTCTCGTAGACCGCGGTGGCGATGCCGGTCATCGACGGCAAATAATAGCTGCGATGGATGCATTTGATGTTGGCGGATAGCGCGCCGCGCATGATCAGCCACATGATGACTTCGGCGCCTTCCATGCCGCCGAGGCGGGCATAATCGGCCTGCGTCATGCGCGCCAGGGTCTCCGGGTCCTTTTCGATCAGGTCGAGAAACTGCTCGTCCCAGGCGGTGTTGTTGAAGCCAGCGCGTTCGCCATGGACTTGATGCGAGAGCCCGCCGGTGGCGACGATGGCAACGCGCAGGTCTTCCGGATAGCTCTCGATCGCCCTGCGCAGCGACTGGCCGAGTTTGTAGCAGCGCATCGGCGAGGGAATGGGAAATTGCAACACGCCGACCTGCAACGGCACGATGGCGCCCGGCCATGCCGGCGTGTGCGGCCACATCATCGACAAAGGCGAGAAGCAGCCGTGATCGAGCGGCTTGCCCTGAAAGAACGACATGTCGAATTCGTCGGCCATGAGGGCCGCGCCGATGTGGTGCGACAGGCCGGCATGGCCATTGACCGGCGGCAGATCGCGGGTGCCGCCGCCTTCGTCGGCAACGACGTAGCTCTCGCCAACGCCGAGCGCGAAGGCCGAATAGTGATCGAAGAAGAACGATGTGACGTGGTCGTTGTAGATGACGAACAGCACGTCCGGCTTCTGGGCGGCGAGCCATTTCTGCACCGGCTTGAAGTCGTCGAAGATGGGCTTCCAGACTGGGTCGTTCTCCTTGTGGCGATCATAGGCGAAGCCGATGGTCGGGGTATGCGAGGCCGCGACAGCGCCGATGATGGTGGCCATTTTTTGCTCCTTAGAGCTTGATGCAGACGTTGGTCAGTTCGGTGTAGAAGGCGAGCGAATGCACGCCGCCTTCGCGGCCGATGCCGGATTGCTTGGTGCCGCCGAACGGCGTGCGCAGGTCGCGCAGGAACCAGCTATTGACCCAGACGATGCCGGCCTCTATGCGGCCGGCGACGCGGTGCGCGCGTGTCAGGTTGGTGGTCCAGACCGAGGCGGCGAGGCCATAGTCGAGCGCATTGGCGCGGGTGACGACTTCGTCTTCGCTGTCGAACGGCGCGATGTGGCAGCATGGCCCGAAGATTTCCTCGGTAACGACAGAGGCGCTGTCTGGCAAGCCGGTCCAGATGGTCGGCTCGACGAAGGCGCCGTTGGTCAGATCGCCGGTGAGGTTCGGCGTGCCGCCGCCGGTGACCACAGTGGCGCCTTCCGCGACCGCCTTGGCGTAATAAGAAAGAACCTTGCCGCGATGTTCCTGGCTGATCAGCGGGCCCATGGTTGTTGCGGCATCGTCCGGCGCGCCGAGCTTGAGCTTTTCGGTGCGCTCCTTAAGCGCGGCGACAAACTTGTCGAACAACGGCCGCTCAACGAAAACCCGCTCGGTGCCGAGGCAGACCTGGCCGCAATTGGCGAAGCACGACCGCATGGTGCCTTCCAACGCGGCTTCCAGATCGCAGTCGGCAAAGATGATCGCCGGGTTCTTGCCGCCCATTTCCAGCGACACTGGCCGTGCGCCATCGGCGGCGGCTTTCATGATTGCCGCGCCGGTGCGGGTCTCGCCGGTGAAGGTGATGGCGTTGACTTGGCTGTGGCGCGTCAGAAATTCGCCGGCCGAATCCGGGCCGAAGCCGTGCACGACATTATAGACGCCTTTCGGCACGCCGACGCTGTTCATCACTTCGCCGAGCAAGGTTGCGGTCTGTGGCGTTTCCTCCGACGGCTTGACGACGACGGTGTTACCGCAAGCGAGTGCCGGCGCGACCTTCCAGGTCATCAACAGCAGCGGCAGATTCCAGGGACATATGACGCCGACGACGCCGATCGGCCGGCGCAGCGCATAATTGATGGTGCCGGCGCCATCCGGCGTCGCCATCTCGAAGAACTCGGTCGACGCGCTTTTGATGGTGTCGGCAAAGACCTTGAAGTTGGCGGCGCCGCGCGGAATGTCGAGATGGCTAGCGAGCGAGACCGGCTTGCCGGTGTCGGCGACTTCGGCCTCGAGGAATTCGGCGAAGCGGCGGTTGATCTCGTTGGCGACGGCGTAGAGCATGTCGGCACGGGCCGCGAGAGTCAGCGAAGCCCAGGGCCCCCGCAGGGCGGCGTGGGCGGCTTTGACGGCGGCTTCGACTTCCGCCGGTCCGGCTTCGGAAACGCGGGCGATGAGGCGGCCGGTAACGGGAGAATATTTGTCGAAAGTTTTTCCGCTGGCAGCCGCGACGAAATCGCCGGCGATGAAATTGCGGATATCCTTGACCGCGGTGTCGGGCGGGCGCGTGACGTCGAGCATGTTTTCTCCCCGGAAACGGCGCGGCGATTGTTGCCGGGGAGGATGGTTACTCGCGCAACTTATGGCCTTGATCTAGATCAACGGCGGCGTCACAGCGCGGGAATGAGGTCTTCGACCGTAACCCGCATGCGCTCCTTGACCGCGGCGACGACGCGGTCGCGGTGGCAGGCGCGCGGGTCGCGACAGTAGCATAGCAGGGCGACGCGCTTTCGCGATTTGATCAGCGCCAAGAGATCGTCGATGGCGGCTTGCGCATCTGGCGTCTTGATGTGCTTGGCGTAGATGTGCCACAGCCTGTCGAGATTGCCGGCGCGGGCAGCCTCGCGGCCCTCCGCCGGTGTGCCGAGCTTTTGCAAGTGCAGATAGGCGATGCCTTCCTCGTCGAGCGAGGCGGCGAGCGTTTTCTTGGAGAAGCCGGGACGACGCGACGCCGCGACCGCGCGGGTATCGACCAGGAGATCGACCTTGGCGCGGGTCAGTTCGCGCAGGACCGCGGGGACGGTGGCCTGCTCATAGCCGATGGTGAACAGCGTCGGCGTGCCTGACGCTGCTTTCTTCCTCGGCGCTTTTTTCTTCTTCGTTGCCGCTGCCATCACTTCAACCGCTCGATCAGCGCCATCGCCGCGGCCGGGGCGCGCAGTTTGGCTTCGTGGATGAAGTAAACGAAAACATCGCGCGGCTTCTTCTCGGCCTTCTTCTTGTCGATGCGCGGCAGGCCGGCCGGCTCGCCGCCTTTGCGCCAAGTCTCGGCTCGCTTGGCCCACAGATCGAGCGCCTTCGGCGGGTAGCCGTTTTTTAGTTTCTCGTTGCCCTTTTGCAGACGCGCGTAAACGAAATCGGCGGTGATGTCGGCGATCTCGGTGTAGCTGTCGTGCTCGGCATAACAGATGGCGACCTTATGCTGGCGGGCGAGCGCAATGAAGGCCGGCACCTTGAAGGTGTCGTTGCGCACTTCGACAACGTGACGCAGCGTATGGCCATTGAATGTCGGCGGCAGCAGATCGAGAAAGGCGGCGAAATCCTTCTCGTCGAATTTCTTGTGCGGCGCGAATTGCCAGAGCAGGGGGCCGAGCTTCGATCCGAGTTCAGTAATGCCGGAGTCGAGAAAGCGTTTGATCGAATCGCCCGCTTCGCCGAGCACGCGCCGATTGACCGCGTAGCGCGGACCTTTCAAAGAAAAAATGAAATCGTCGGGAACTTCACCGGCCCATTTGGCAAAGGTCTTCGGCGATTGCGTCGAATAAAACGTGCCGTTGACCTCGATCGAGGTGAGCTTTTGCCCCGCATATTCAAGCTCGCGCGCATGTTTCAGTCCCTTGGGATAGAATACGCCGCGCCACGGCTCGTAGGTCCAGCCGCCGACACCCACATAGGCCTTCGAGTAAGGTTTCGTTAAGCTTTTCGTCATCTTAAGGTCACACTTCGCGGTTATGTTTATCGCAAGTGGTGAGGTGGTCTAACGATCCCTCATCCAGCGGCCACGATGAGATTTTTGGCGACGGCGGATGTACCCGCGCCTCATCTCGTTTGTGGTCGTTTTCTATTTTCAGGTCCCCGACCTTTCAAGCCACCCGAATTCCGGGTGGCTTTTTTGTTGGCTGCGCCAGCATAGCGAAAGGCCCGGGATTTCTCCCGGGCCTTTTTTATTTTGTGCAGAGAGGCGGGACTAGAAGTCCATGCCGCCCATGCCGCCCGGCATGCCGCCGCCCATACCGGCGCCGCCGCCGGCACCCTTCTTGGCGGGCGTTTCGGCAACCATCGCCTCGGTGGTGATCAAGAGAGCAGCCACGGAGGCCGCGCCCTGGATCGCCGAACGCACGACCTTGGTCGGGTCGATGACGCCCTTGGAGACCATGTTCCCGTATTCGCCGGCCTGGGCGTCGTAGCCGTAGTTGTACTGATCCTTCTCGAGGATCTTGCCGACGATGACCGAGCCGTCTTCACCAGCGTTGCTGGCGATCTGACGCGCCGGAGCCTGGATCGCCTTGCGGACGATGTCGACGCCGACCTGCTGGTCGTGATTGGCGGTCTTGATCTTCTTCAGGGCCTCGGTGGCGCGCAACAAAGCGACGCCGCCGCCCGGCAGAATGCCTTCCTCAACCGCGGCGCGTGTCGCGTGCATCGCATCGTCGACGCGATCCTTGCGCTCCTTCACTTCGACTTCGGTCGCTCCGCCAACGCGGATCACCGCAACGCCGCCGGCCAGCTTCGCCAGACGTTCCTGCAGCTTCTCCTTGTCGTAGTCCGACGTGGTCTCTTCGATCTGCGCCTTGATCTGCTGGACGCGCGCCTCGATGTCGGCCTTCTTGCCGGCGCCGTTGACGATCGTGGTGTTTTCCTTGTCGATCATCACCTTCTTGGTGCGGCCCAGCATCTGGATGGTGACGTTCTCGAGCTTGATGCCGAGATCTTCCGAGATCGCCTGGCCGCCGGTCAGGATCGCGATGTCCTGCAGCATGGCCTTGCGGCGATCGCCGAAGCCCGGCGCCTTGACGGCGGCAACCTTGAGGCCGCCACGCAGCTTGTTGACGACGAGGGTGGCGAGCGCTTCGCCTTCGATGTCCTCGGCGACGATCAAGAGCGGCTTGCCGGTCTGCACGACCGCTTCGAGAAGCGGCAGCAGTTCCTGGAGCTGCGAGAGCTTCTTCTCGTAGATCAGGATGTACGGGTCTTCCATCTCAACGCGCATCTTGTCGGCGTTGGTGATGAAGTAGGGCGAGATGTAGCCGCGGTCGAACTGCATGCCCTCGACGATGTCGAGTTCGGTCTCGAGCGACTTGGCTTCTTCAACGGTGATGACGCCTTCGTTGCCGACTTTCGCCATGGCTTTTGCGAGGAAGTCGCCGATTTCGCGGTCGCCGTTGGCGGAGATGGTGCCGACCTGGGCGATCTCTTCGTTCGACGTGACCTTCTTCGAGTTGGCCTTGAGATGTTCGACGATGGCGTCGACCGCGAGGTCGATGCCGCGCTTCAGATCCATCGGGTTCATGCCGGCGGCAACCGACTTGGCGCCTTCGCGCACGATGGCCTGGGCGAGAACGGTGGCGGTGGTGGTGCCGTCGCCGGCAACGTCCGACGCCTTCGAGGCGACTTCACGGACCATCTGCGCGCCCATGTTCTCGAACTTGTCTTCAAGCTCGATTTCCTTGGCGACGGTGACGCCGTCCTTGGTGATGCGCGGGGCGCCGAACGACTTGTCGAGAACGACGTTGCGGCCCTTGGGGCCGAGCGTCACCTTGACGGCGTTGGCGAGGATGTCGACGCCGCGCAGCATGCGGTCGCGGGCATCGACGCCGAATTTTACGTCTTTAGCAGCCATTGTAGAAAACTCCTGTGCGTCATCCTGAGGAGCGAGCCTCGAAGGACGACTTGGTCTGTGGGTTTAGGTTAGGCGGCTTTCTTCTTGGTGGCGGCGCCACCTTCGATCACGCCCATGATGTCGCTCTCCTTCATGATGAGGAGATCCTGGCCGTCGATCTTGACCTCGGTGCCCGACCATTTGCCGAACAGAACGGTCTCGCCGACCTTGACGTCGAGCGGGGTCAGCTTGCCGGATTCGTCGCGGCCGCCGGGGCCGACGGCAATCACTTCACCCTGCGAGGGCTTCTCTTGCGCACTGTCGGGAATGATGATGCCACCGGCAGTCTTTTCCTCGGCATCGATGCGCTTGACGACGATGCGGTCGTGAAGCGGGCGGAACTTCATGGCAGTCCTCCAAAATAATTGAGATTTAGCGTTTCTGGTTGTCGGCTTACCCTCGACCCACAACCTGCATGGCAGATGGGAGAGGGCGATTTTGCCCGCAAGGG
Source organism: Rhizobium sp. Q54 (assembly GCA_945870035.1). Classification (GTDB taxonomy): domain Bacteria; phylum Pseudomonadota; class Alphaproteobacteria; order Rhizobiales; family Xanthobacteraceae; genus Pseudolabrys. The sequence continues at coordinate 11,098 of CAMBQQ010000117.1, forward strand.
GCTATCGCCAGTTTTTTAGCACTCATTTGCGAAGAGTGCCAACAATTCCGACAAGTGACTGAGACAAAATGGTTAATGGCCGGAAGGAACCGATAAGGCCGCCTCGGCATTGGCGTGCCAAGGTTTCGGAGGAGGTATCGCGGGACCTGTTAGCAATCTGGTTTGCATGCTGCTAACGCCTTGATTTTAAACAGTTTGTTCACTGTTTTCGCTTGCAATGATCGATGCCGGGACTGGAAACTGGGTGTCCGATTCAAACGGAGGACGCGATGGGTTCGACGGTGACGAAAGACTTCGAGAAGCAGGTGGCCGGCTTCGGCCTGACGACGGCGCATATTCTCTACCGCCGTCCCGACCACCGCTGGCTGCTGCAATCCTATGTCTGGCAGGCCTACGACCTTTTCCCGAAATTCCCCGAGCTGCAGAAGTTTCTCGAATTCTGGCAGGCCAGACTGGAGGGGCCGCTGGTTTCCGTTGAGGTCGCGCATTCCAAGCTGATCAAGCCGGCCGAGCTGAAGCCGATCAACGGCGAGTTCGTGCTGCATTGAGCTTTTTCCCTCTCCCCGTGCTTCACGGGGAGAGGGTGGCGAGCGAGAGCGAGCCGGGTGAGGGGCGAGGTCGACGCTTGCTGAGAGCCGGCCCCTCACCGACCCGCCTTCGCTATTCGCTTCGGCGGGCCACCTCTCCCCGCATTGCGGGGAGAGGGAAAAAAGAAGCGAAGCAGGCGCGATTCATCGCCCGTATTTTTACGGCGCCGGGTACGCCGTCGTTTGATCTTTGCGCACCCAAAGAGAAGAGGGGCGCGGAACGCCGGGGGTCTCGACGGACCCACGGGCCTCGACGCCTCGCGACATCGAGGCTTGTCGAGTAGATAGCCGCAAGTT
>CAMBQQ010000118.1 GCA_945870035.1 Rhizobium sp. Q54
AGGGAAAAGGCAGCTTGTGCCACCCTCAACAGGACGCCGGGTGCATACGGCGGAGCCGCACCGGCGTCAGATCATCTGCCAATTGCCCGCCGATCCGCGCGGGCTAACGATCACGCAGCAAAAACGCTATTGTTCGAGGTGCCCTTTAATCAAATGCGATGGAGTTATGTCGCCGCTGGCGGCTTGGACTCGGGCATCGCGCGGCCGGACAATTCGGCGCCGGCATCGGGCGAAAGCCGTGCAAAAACAAAGATCGACAGCGCCGAGATCGTCGCGACGATCACGAACGCCGCCTGGAAATCGCCGGCCATCAAAGTTCCATGGCCGTGATACGCGGCGGTGAGATCGACCGCGAGCGCGCCGAGCGCCACGCCGGCCGACAGCGACAATTGCTGGCCGACGCTGACCAGAGCGGTGGCGCGCGAGACGCGCGATTGCTCGACCTCGGCGTAAGCAATGGTGTTGATCGAGGTGAATTGCAGCGAGCGGAAGAATCCGCCGATCAGCAGCGCGCCGAACATCACCAGAGCCGGCGTCGTGTCCTTGAACAGGGCACAGGCGGCGAGAAAGGCCGAACTGAAAATCGCATTGCTCATCAGGATGGCGCGGAAGCCGAAGCGCCTGAGCAGCGTCGCCGCCGCCATCTTCATGCCCATGGCGCCGGCGGCGGAGGCGAATGTAATGAGACCGGACTCGAACGGCGACTTGCCGAAGCCGACTTGCAGCATCAGCGGCAACAGAAACGGCAGTGCACCGATGCCGAGCCGGAACATGAAGCCGCCGGTGACGCTGGCGCGGAATGTCGGCAGCCTGAACAAAGTGAGGTCGAGCGCCGGGTTCGGCGTGTGCTTCGCATGCACCAGATAGGCGGCGATGAAGATCGCGCCGCCAATGATCAGCGAGACGACGACCGGCCACGGCAAAAAGTTCAGGCCGAGCACCGACAGGCCGAAGGCGACGCCGGCAATCCCCAAGCCCGCATAAATCATGCCGACGATGTCGAACCTTTCGTGGTTTTCGGCGCGCACGTCGTCGATGTATTTCGTCGCCAGCACGATGCCGGCGATGCCGATCGGCACGTTGATCAGGAAAATCCAGTGCCACGACGCATATTCGGTAATGAAGCCGCCGACCGGCGGGCCGATGACCGGGCCGATCAAGGCCGGCGTCGTCACCCAGGCCATGGCGCTGACCAGTTCGCGCCGGCTGATCGAGCGCACCAGCACCATGCGGCCGACCGGCGTCATCATCGCGCCGCCCATGCCTTGCAAAATGCGGGCGAAGACGAAGTCGGTCAGCGAGGTCGACAGCGCACAGGCGATCGAGCCGAGCACGAAGACGGCGATGGCGGCGCGAAACACGGTGCGGGCACCGAAGCGGTCGGCGGTCCAGCCGGAGGCCGGGATGAAAATGGCGAGCGACAAGAGATAGGAGGTGACGGCGAGCTTGAGCGCCAGCGGATTGGTGCCGATGTCGGCGGCAATCGCCGGCAGCGAGGTGGCGATCACCGTGGAGTCCATGTTCTCCATGAACAGCGCCACCGCGACGATCAGGGGGACGATGCGGTCACGGCGCATGGGGAATCCAGGGTCTCGAATCCGGGCGGAAGCTTGTGCTTTAAGGCCCGGCCGGTTGACCCGCAAACGGCGGCGGAAGGAAGGCCCGGCCGTCTGCGCTCTTACCCTGTGGGCGGCATGGCTGGCATCCCCGATAGACCTAGGAATCGTGGGATTCCCATGCTAACGACCACCGCCAACCCAAAAGCGGGCCGTGACGCGCGCGAGGACAGCCTCGGGCAGGGCTTTTTATCACCCTAAGCGTCCGGTCTTGTTCCCTTTTCGGGTGTGACGGAGTTGGCAATGGCCCAGATTAACAACGCAAATCCGCGCGAAGCGCTTACGTTCGACGACGTGCTGATCCGGCCCGGCCTGTCCAATGTCATGCCGTCGGACGTGGACATTCGCTCCCGCATCACCAAGACCATCGCGCTGAATGTGCCGATCATGGCCTCGGCGATGGATACGGTGACCGAGTCGGACATGGCCATCGCCATGGCGCAGGCCGGCGGCCTCGGCGTCATTCACCGCAATCTGGAGCCGGACGAGCAGGCGGCGCAGGTGCGCCAGGTCAAGAAGTTCGAGAGCGGCATGATCGTCAACCCGCTGACGATCGAGCCGACCGCGACGCTCGCCGACGCCCTCGAACTGATGAAGATCAACCGCATCTCCGGCGTTCCGGTGGTCGAGGGCGCCAGCAACGGGATTGCCGGAAAGCTCGTCGGCATTCTCACCAACCGCGACGTGCGCTTTGCCAAGGACCCGCGCCAGCGCGTCGCCGAACTGATGACCAAGGACGAACTGGTCACCGTGCGCGAAGGCGTCAGCCAGGACGAGGCCAAGCGGCTGCTGCATCAGCACCGCATCGAGAAGCTTCTGGTGGTCGACGACAAATATCGTTGCGTCGGCCTGATCACGGTGAAGGATATCGAAAAGGCGGTCGCCAATCCGAACGCCTGCAAGGACGAGCAGGGCCGTCTGCGCGTTGCCGCCGCGACCACGGTCGGCGACAAGGGCTTCGCCCGCACCGAAGCGCTGATCGCCGCCGGCGTCGATCTTGTCGTCGTCGACACCGCGCACGGCCATTCGCAATATGTGCTCGACGCCGTGCTGCGCATCAAGAAACTGTCGAACGCGGTGCAGGTCGTGGCCGGCAATGTCGCAACGAGCGAAGGCGCCAAGGCTTTGATCGATTCAGGCGCCGACGCCATCAAGGTCGGCATCGGCCCGGGCTCGATCTGCACCACGCGGATTGTCGCCGGCGTCGGCGTGCCACAACTGACCGCGATCATGGACTGTGTCGATGCGGCGCGGAAGCTAGGCATTCCGGTGATCGCCGATGGCGGCATCAAATATTCCGGCGATCTCGCCAAGGCTTTGGCGGCCGGCGCCGACGTGGCGATGGTCGGCTCGCTGCTCGCCGGCACCGACGAGACGCCGGGCGAGGTGTTTCTCTATCAGGGCCGCTCCTACAAGAGCTATCGCGGCATGGGTTCGGTGTCGGCGATGGCGCGCGGCTCGGCCGACCGCTATTTCCAGCAGGACATCAAGGACGCGCTGAAGCTGGTGCCGGAAGGCATCGAGGGCCAGGTCGGCTACAAGGGCCCGGTGTCGGGCGTGCTGCATCAACTGGCCGGCGGCTTGCGGGCGGCGATGGGTTATGTCGGCGCGGCGACCTTGAGCGAACTGCACGACAAGGCCGAGTTCGTCCGCATCACCGGCGCAGGCTTGCGGGAGAGCCATGTGCATGACGTGGTGATTACGCGCGAGAGCCCGAATTATCCGAGCCGGGTGTAACGGCGGCTGGGACACCCGACTGCCTTGATGCTAGCCTGCGCCGATCCGCGGGTAGCATTCGGGGGCGAAATGTCTGCATTCGGGAATAGGCCGGCCAGGCGTCTGTGTCTTGCCGCGGCGGCCGCTGTCTTTTTCATTGGCGCCGGTTCAAGCGTCGCCGAAGCGCGGTGCCTTGCCGCCAATCAATGGGCCTGGGGCAGTTGCGGCGGCGGTGGCGGCTCGCGTGGCGGCGGGGGTGGCGGCGGCGCCAATTACGCCGCAGCGGTCGGCGCTGCCAATGTCGCCATCGGCTTCCTCAACATGGCGATTGCCGCGGCCGAAGAGCAGCAGCGCCAGGAGCGCAACGCGGCGGCGCGCGCCCGCTGGGAGCATTGCCAGGCGAAATACCGCAGCGCTTACGCGACCAACGAGCGGGCGCGGCGGCTGTCGGAGCAGGGGCGGCCGGAGGAAGCCTTCGATCTGTTCGAGCGCGCGCTGAGCACGCTCGGCAGCTGCGGCCAGCGCGCCGATCTCGGCAAGCTGCGCGGCAATCTGGCCTCGGCGCGGCAGCAATTTGCCAGCCTGGTCAATCCAGACGTCGCCGACACGACCATCTTCGGCAAGACGGCGACCGGCCCGGCGAAGCTGCCGCCGGCGCTGCTGGAACGGCAGGCGCGCGAGGCCTGCAAGTCGCTGACGCCGGAAGCGCCGGCGTGGATCGTTTGCGTCGCGGCGCGCAAGGGCGAACTGGTGATGGCGAGCGATCCCTCGATCCGCAACGCCTGCCAGTCCATTGCCGATCGCGCGACGCGCCAGCAATGCATCTTCAACCGATACTGGGCTGACAATCAGGGCAAGGACGACAAGCAGTTCGGCGATCCGTCGAATTGCTATTACGACGAGCACGGCAAGCCGTGCCATCCGGGCGGCGGCCGCGCGGTGGCGGCGAAATCGCAGCCGCAAGGCGAATCCGAACTGCGCAAGGAACTGCGCCGCCGCATCAACGCTTTGCCGGACAGGCTGCCGAGCAAGGAAGACATCGGCAACATGGAAGCGGCGCGCGACGCGCTGCCGCCCGGCGCCGACCGCGATCAAATGACCGCGGCGATCGATCAGGCCAAAGCCGGCGAGGCGAATGCCGGCGGCGGCAAGTCGCTCAACGATCAGGCCTACGAGAATTACATGGAGGGCCGCGACGGCAAGCTCGGCGGCGGCGTCAATGTCGGCGTGCCGGAGAACGGCAGCTTCGCCAACGATCTCGGCGGCGACAAATTGCTCGGCTCGCCGGTGCCGTCGAACCGCTAGATGCCGTAGCGCGCGTAGAACTCGACCATGTCCGGATTGCCGGCCTTGGCGGCGGCGATGTCTTTCGCGCCGCCCAGCGCGTCGCCCGCGCGAATTTTGACGACGCCGCGCTGATAAAGATACTCGGCAATGTCGTCTTCGGTGGCTGGGTTGCCGTCGACATAGCCTTTCTCCTCGAGGGCGGTGTTGTAGTCGGCGATGGCTTTGTCGTACTGCTTGAGCCTGGCGTAAGTATAGCCGCGATTGGCGAAGGTCTGCGCCTTGCGCGGATCGAGTTCGAGTGCACGGGCGCAATCGGCGAGGCCTGCCTCCGGCTCGCCCATGCGGGTCCGCACCAGGCAACGGGTCGCGAAGGAACTGCTGTCATTGGGATCGCGCCGGATCAGTTCGTCGAGATCGGGAATAGCGAGCGCCGACTGGCCGCTGATGTCGTACATCGCCTGCCGTCCGGTCAGATAAACCCGCGATTCCGGATTGAGCCGCACCGCCTCGCTAATGTCGGGAATGGCGCGGGCATAATCCAGCTTCTTGGCGTAAGAAACGGCGCGCGTGCCGTACAGCACCGCGCGATCGACATTGGTGGCGTTGGCCGGCAGCAGCGAAATCGCCATCGTCGAATCGGCGATGGCTTTGTCGTACTGCTTCAGCGCCGAATAGGCGACGGCGCGGTTGTTGTAGGCCGGGCCGAATTTCGGTGCGTTCTTGATGACGGCGTTGAAGTCCTCGATGGCGCGCTTGTGGTCCTTCTTGTTGTGAAACAAGGTGCCGCGATTGTAATAGGCCAAGGTGAATTTCGGATTGATGGCAATGGCGCGATTGAGATCGGCCTCCGCCTTGTCGAGTTCGCCGCGCTCGGAATAAATGTTCGAGCGGTTGAGAATGCCGGCGAGGTCCTTGGGCTGCAGCTTGAGGCCCCGTTCGTAATCGGCCAGCGCGCGGTCCTTGTTGCCCATGTCGTAGGAGGCGCGGCCGCGGTTGATGTAGGCTGGCGCGACCTGGGCGCCTTTGTACTTTCCGCTTTTAATCATCCTGTCGCAGCTTTCATACATTTGCTGCGGTGTCGCGCCGTCCTTGCCGTTACACCAGGCGATTTGTTGTTTGGTTTGCGCCGAAGCGGGCGCTGCCCCTGCCAGCGTGCCGAACAAGGCTGCGACACAGATCAATCGACGCATGGAGGCCCCCCGACCTTTAAAGCGGGGCAAGACTAGCCGAAGGCCGGTGGCGCGCAAGACGCTTGCGGGGGACGCGGGCCGCCAATCCGCCCTTGCCAGCGGCCGGAACTAGGCCTACGGCATGGGTGTCCGGCGCGCTCCTAGGCCCGCGTCCGGCCGCAATAGCGACTTTTCCAATTCTTGACGGGTATCCGACATGTCCATTGCCATGATCCTGCTGCCAGTATTCGTTCTGGTGCTGATGACCTTCACCCTGATGGTGCTGATGGCGCGCTCGCGCATCGGCGCGCTCAAGCGCGGTGAGGTCAAGATGGCCGACGTCGCGCTCGGCCAGAGCAACTGGCCGCCGCGGTCACAGCAGATTTCGAACTGCTACCATAACCAGTTTCAGCTGCCGGTGCTGTTCTATGTGCTGGTCGTGCTGGCGATCATCACGCGGCACGCCGATTATCTGTTCGTCGCTCTTGGCTGGGTGTTTGTGCTGGCGCGCATCGCGCATGCCTATGTCCACTGCACGACCAATTACGTGCGGCATCGTTTCAATGCCTTTCTTGTCGGCGCTCTCGTCCTGCTGGTGATGTGGATCATCTTCGCGGTGCAGATTCTGGCGGGCGTCTGATGACCCCGGCAGCCAAGCTCGCCGCAGCGATTCAAGTTTTCGAAGCGCTGGAAACAGACCGCCGCCCGGCCGGCGACGCGCTCAAGGCCTGGGGTCTGGCGCATCGCTTTGCCGGCTCCGGCGACCGCGCCGGCATTGCCGGACTGGTGTACGACGCGTTGCGCCGAAGGGCGTCGAGCGCGCACCTGATGGGCGCGGAAACGCCGCGCGCGATTTTGCTCGGCATGTTGAAGCGCGAGCGCGGCCTCGACACGGAGACAGTCGCCAAACTCGCCGACGGATCCAATTACGGGCCGGCTGCGCTGAGCGATGACGAGCGCGCCCGCCTCGACGCCAACGACATGACGGCCGCGCCGCCGCATGTCATCGGCGATTATCCCGACTGGCTCGACCCGCATTTCGAACGCGCCTTCGGCCAGGATCGGGGCGAGGAGGGCGCGGCCTTGGCGTCGCGCGCGCCGCTCGATCTGCGCGTCAATACGCTGAAGTCGGAGCCGGACCGCGCCGCCTCGATGCTCGACGATCTCAAGCCGGCGCGCGGCCGCTGGTCGCCGGTGGCATTGCGCATTGCGCTCAATGCCGACGCCAAGTCGCCGGCGATCCATGCCGAGCCGGCCTTTCTCAAAGGCCTGATCGAAGTGCAGGACGAGGGCTCGCAGCTCGCGGCTCTGTTTGCCGGCGCCAAGCCGGGCGAGCAGGTGGTCGATCTGTGCGCCGGCGCCGGCGGCAAGACTTTGGCGCTGGCGGCTTTGATGCAGAACAAGGGCCAGATTTTCGCCACCGACGATGACAAAAGGCGCCTCGCGCCGATCCACGATCGCCTGGCGCGCTCCGGGGCGCGCAACGTTCAGGTGCGCACGCCGAAATCCATCGGCGGCGAGATCGACGACCTCAACGAACGGTGCGATCTCGTCCTGATCGACGCACCCTGCACCGGCACCGGCTCGTGGCGGCGCAATCCGGACGCCAAATGGCGGATGCGGCCCGGCGCGCTCGAGCAGCGCGTCAAGGAACAGGCCGGGATTCTCGACCGTGCGGTGGGCTTGCTGAAATCCGGCGGCCGCATCGCCTATGTCACCTGTTCGGTGCTGGACGAGGAAAACGGCGCGCAGGTGCGGGACTTCCTTGGCCGCCATGCGGAATTCTCGGTCGAGAAGCCGGCTGACGTCATCAAGGCGCTCGGCGAGCGGGCGGCGATGTTCGGCAAGGCGGCGCGTCTGTCGGCCGAGGGCATCCTAATGACGCCACGGACGACGGGAACTGACGGTTTCTTCGTCAGCGTGCTGCGCCGAACTTGAGGTAAGAGCGCCGCGTTAACAGGTAGATTCTTGGTTTGACGCGTTTTCTTCACGCGAACCGGTACCCACTTCGCTTGAAAACGCTATGAAGAACCCGAATTCCTCGTTTGTGCCTTAATCCGGGCTGAAAAACCGCATGAAGATTCTGCTGTCTGGAACCGCAGAATCGAGCGGCGGGGTTTTCAGACGTGACAATTTCCAACAGGCGCGAGCCGACCTTTGGCGGCGCCCCTTCGACGCCTCCGGAAGAACCCCATAATGGTCCGCGGCTCGCCCCCGGCGACGTGCTGGCGCACAAGGTGGCCAAGGCCTCCGGGCTGACCCGCATGGTCTCGACCGCGCAGATCGTCGGCTCGCTGCTGGCTGTGCCGCTCGGCCTCGCCTCCGGCTATTCGATGTACAAGGCCAATTTCGCCGTCGACACCACCTGCCAGAATTTGCGCGCCAGTATCGTCGCCATGCTCGACAAGAATGTCGATGCCGCGACCCGGCGCATGCTGGTGCGGCGCGACATCACGACGTTCGAGCGGACCTGCGGCGATTTCGATCCCGACGCGCATGCGGCGTTCAAGGCTTTGCTGACGCCGCCGGCGGCGGCCGCCGCCGCCGCGCCGAAACTGCGCAGCGCTTTGCCGGCGACCGAGGTCGCGCGCAAGGCGGAGCCGAAGGCTGACGTGAAGGTTGAGGCCAAGGATGAAGCGAAGTCCGAACTGAAATCGGAAGCCAAAGCAAGCCCCAAAGCAGAATCGAAGAGCGAGCCGCGTCAGGTCGCCGAGAAGGCGCCGGCGGTGGCGCCGCAACCGGCGAGCATCGAGGCGATCGAGCGCGAAGCGGCGCTGTCCGATACGCGCTGGCTGGCGGCGGTGCGCGAGGCCTTGGTGACCAATAATCCGGAGCCTGTGGTCAAAGGCAGTGCGCCGGCCAATCTCGAAGTGCCGAAACCGGCGCCGAGCGAAACGCTGGCCGTTGCCAAGCCGGCTACGCCGCCGGTGCAGTTGCAGCAGACCTGGACCGTGCCGGCGCAAGGTGAAGCGCCCGCTGTCACCGCGATGCCTGCCGCCGCGCCGCTGGTTGCCGCGCCCGTTCCTGCGGTCGATGTGCCGAACCGTGTCACGCCGGTTGTTGACGACCGGCCGCGACCGCCGGCGCCGATCACCGGCCCTGCGCCGATCAACGGCGCGACCGACGGCGACGACAGCAGCAGGTCGCGCATCGGTTCATGGATCGCGCAGATCCCCTTGGTCGGCCGGGTGATCGAGCCGCGGAATTAAGCCGCTTTAGCGCCTTGCGGCTGCCATTCGGAAATCTTGGCCATATCGGCTTCGGTCTGCCAGCGTCCAATGCGGCTGGAATTTTTCGCCGCATCCGTCAGACGCGCGAGAAAATCACCGCGCGGAATTTCTCGGAAGCCCATGTCGCGCGTCGTCGGCGTCAGCGCCTTGCCGTCGTTGAAGGCAAAGCCCCACTGCGCCAGATGCCAGTTCAAGACGGTGAAGCCGATCTTCGACGTGTTCGGCTCGCGCGAGAACTGCGACTCGGTGACGAACGAATTGCCGACCGCGACGCCATAGCCGCCGCCGGCGAGTTCGCCTTTTTCATTCCACACCTCGAACGAATGCGCGTGGCCGGCGTCGAACGCCGCCGCATAGGCGTGCATGATCTTCGGCGTGATCCAGGTGACGTGCCAGCGCCCGGTGCGGGTGCCGGCGCAAGCCTTGATGACGGCGTCGAAGTCGCGGTCGAAGGTGACGGTATATTGGCCCTGGCGCATCTGCCGGCGCAGGCGCTTGGCGATGTGCAGTTCGTCGAAAAACAAGAGCGAGCGCATCTGCGGCGACCACCATTTGATCGGGCCGAGATGGGCGAACGGATAAAGCCCGCGGCGGTGCGCTTCCAGCAAAGTCGGCAGCGACAGATCATGGGCGATGCCGGCAAGGCCGGGCGGATTGGTCAGCGCACGCTCCGGATCGGGCAGGGCATAATCCGGCGCGAGCATTTCGGACGCGCACAGTTTCAAAAGGTTCGGCAGGCCGGCGATGCGGGCGGGCATCAGCGCCCAGGCGGCGCCCAGCGCCCAGCGTTCGGCGCGGTCGCGCAGGCTTTCGCGGAACAGCGTGTCGCGGCGGGTCCCCAAGGCGGTCTGGGGCAGGCTCAAACGGTCGGCGTGAAAGGCCAAGGCGGCGCTCCGGGTTGAACGATGACGCGGTCGATCGGTCCGTCTTTGCCACAACAGGCCTAAGGGAGCGTTAGGGCAAAGGCCGGGATTTGCCTGGAATTTGCCCAAGGTGAAGCCGGCGTTAATGGCCACGGGTGGCATGGGCTCATGGGGGGAGGGGAAAACTGCCGCCGCCTGTTGCGGTCGTGCACCGGGTCGCTTAATTCAAAGCATGAACACCCCCCAGAAATCGACCGCCCTCGATCCCGGCCATTTGCCCGATCATGACAAGGTCCTGATCGTCGACTTCGGCTCGCAGGTGACCCAGCTCATCGCCCGAAGGGTGCGCGAGGAGAATATCTACAGCGAGATCGTGCCGTACCAGAAGGCCGAGGAGGCCTTCCGGGCGATGAAGCCGAAAGCCGTGATCCTGTCCGGCGGGCCGGCCTCCGTGCTCGACGACAATGCGCCGTTGGCGCCGCCGTCGATCTATCAGGCCGGCGTGCCGATCCTCGGCATCTGCTATGGCGAACAGGCGATGGCGCACCAACTCGGCGGCAAGGTCGAAGCCGGCCACCACCGCGAATTCGGCCGCGCCGAGGTCGAGGTGACATCCGATAGTCCGATCTTCGCGGGCGTCTGGGAGAAGGGCGGCAAATATCCGGTGTGGATGAGCCACGGCGACCGCGTCACGGAATTGCCGCCGGGCTTTCGTGTGCTGGGGAGCGCGCCGAATTCGCCGATCTCGATCATCGGCGACGACGCACGCAAATTCTACGCCACGCAGTTTCATCTCGAAGTGATGCACACGCCGCAAGGCGCGGCGCTGATCCGCAACTTCGTGCGCAACATCGCCGGCCTCACCGGCGACTGGACCATGCGCGCCTTCAAGGAAGAAGCGATCGAAAAAATCCGGGCGCAGGTAGGCCGAGGCAAGGTGATCTGCGGCCTGTCCGGCGGCGTCGACTCGGCGGTGGCGGCGGCGCTGATCCACGAAGCGATCGGCGATCAGCTGACTTGCGTTCTCGTCGATCACGGGCTGATGCGGCTCGCCGAGGCGTCCAAGGTCGTCACCATGTTCCGCGACAGCTACAATATTCCGCTGGTGCTGGTCGACGCCGCCGACACGTTCGTCGGCGCGCTCGAAGGCGTCGACGACCCGGAGAAGAAGCGCAAGATCATCGGCGGCCTGTTCATCGACGTGTTCGACGCCGAAGCGAAGAAGATCGGCGGCGCGGAATTTTTGGCGCAGGGAACCTTGTATCCCGACGTGATCGAGAGCGTGTCGTTCACCGGCGGGCCGTCGGTGACCATCAAGTCGCATCACAATGTCGGCGGCTTGCCGGACTTCATGAAGATGAAGCTCGTGGAGCCGTTGCGTGAACTGTTCAAGGACGAGGTGCGCGCGCTTGGCCGCGAACTCGGATTGCCCGAGAGTTTCGTCGGGCGGCATCCGTTTCCCGGACCGGGGCTGGCGATCCGCGTGCCGGGCGCGATCACGCGCGAGAAACTGGATATCCTGCGGCTGGCGGATGAAATCTACATCGAGGAAATCCGCCGCTGCGGACTGTACGACCAGATCTGGCAGGCGTTTGCGGTGCTGCTGCCGGTCAAGACCGTCGGCGTCATGGGCGACGGGCGGACCTATGAATACGTTGTCGGTCTGCGCGCGGTGACATCGGTCGATGGCATGACGGCGGACTTCTTCCCATTCGACATGCGATTTTTGGGCATGGTGGCGACGCGCATCATCAACGAGGTCAAGGGCGTCAACCGGGTTGTTTATGATGTGACGAGCAAGCCGCCGGGGACGATTGAGTGGGAGTAAGTCATAAAATCTAAGTTATTGATATAAAACAATAAAAAAATAACGGAATCGTCACGGAATTTCACTTCGAGCATTGATTTATCAGGGTTTTTTTAGCAAACATATCAAGGAAGTGACGAACTTTCGGGTATTACTCTGAAACATAAATCTCCAGCGACTTTTTCAGCGTCAGGAATGCAAGAAACTCATGAAATATTGGGTGGCAAAGCATTGATCTTTCGAGTCAAGGCATCGGGCGATATCTGGCA
>CAMBQQ010000119.1 GCA_945870035.1 Rhizobium sp. Q54
AGCGGATCGCCTTTCGCCGATAGTGCCGCCAGCCGATTATCCGCATCGAAAAATCCGAGCTGCCCCATCGTCAGTCTCCTAGAATCATGCCGTCAGGGCAGCAGACTCGCACGGGGCCGAGGGGCATGCTATTTTTCGAGGTGCCCATAACCGGGCGATCGGCCTCAAGCCGAACTTTGTGCAAGCCTGGCTCGGGCTCGCCAGCATTCTGTCGCTGGCCAAACAGAGCGAGGACGCCCTCACCGCTTATGACCGGGCGCTGGCGCTCGACGCCAATCTGCCGGAAGCCTGGCTCGGCCGCGCGCTGTCGCTGGCGCAACTGAAGCGGACGCCGGAGGCGGTCGCGGCCTATCGTGACGCCGTCAAGCACGGCGTCGATGCCGAACAGGTCAACTATCACCTCGCCGCGCTGGGCGCGGGCCCGCCGCCGGCCGCGGCGCCGCCGATGAACATGATCGCCGTGTTCGACCAATATGCCGAGACATTCGACCAACATCTTGTGGAAAGCCTGAACTATAAAATTCCCGTCGAGATGGCCGACGCGGTGAAACGCTACGCCGCCAAAGACGGGCTGGATATTCTCGATCTCGGCTGCGGCACCGGGTTGGTCGGCGAACAACTTGCACCGCTCAAGCGCAGCATGACAGGCGTCGACCTGTCGCCGAAGATGCTGGCAAAAGCCAAAGTGCGACGCATTTATGACAAACTGATTCAGGCCGAGCTGATCCAGTTCCTCAATGCGCAAAATACGGCATACGATGTCGCCGTCTGCGCCGATGTGTTCATCTATATCGGCGATCTGGCGCCGGTGTTCGGCGGCGTCCGCCGCGCCTTGAAAGAGAATGGCGTGTTCTGCTTCTCGCTCGAAGCCGCTGAAGAAAGCGACGTCGTCGTCCGCGAATCATTCCGCTTCGCCCATTCCGCCGCCTATATCGAAAGACTGGCGCAAGAGAACCGGTTTGCCGTCGAAGAACTGACGCCGACCGTCATCCGTCGGGACAGCGAAGCCACCATCGAAGGCTATCTGGTGGTGTTGCGGCGGATCGGCTGAGCCACTAAATTCGCCGCATGACAGAATCATCCGTCAGCACCGCGCCAACGGCGCTGCGCGCCTTTATCGGCTGGACCGCCTGGCCGGGATTGCTGGCGATCTGCATCGCCATCACCGCTTATGGCTTTGCCGTCGATCATCCGGCTTTGTTCTTCAACATCGCCTATGCGTTTCTCGCGCTCTGCCTGTACACGCTGGAACAGACGATGCCGCACGAGCGTGTCTGGAACGAGAATGACGGCCAGACCTTCGCCAACATCGCGCACACATTGACGTCAAAGGGCGTGGTGCAGTCGCTGGTGATCTTCAGCGCGGTGATCGGGCTGACCGTTTACATCACGCCGGTGAACGAGCCGGGCTACGGCATCTGGCCGCGCACCTGGCCGATGGGAGGGCAGGTCGTGCTCGCCGTCATCGTTGCCGAATTCGGCTTCTACTGGGCGCACCGCATCGCCCATGAATGGCCATGGCTGTGGCGCTTCCATGCGGTGCATCACAGCGTAACGCGATTGTGGATCGTCAACACCGGACGGTTTCATTTCGTCGACAGATTCAAGAGCATCCTGATCGGCATGGCGATCCTGCTGGCGCTCGGCGCGCCGATGGAAGTGCTGACCTGGCTATCGGCAATCACCGCCTATATCGGCATGCTGACGCATTGCAATGTCGACATGCGCTTCGGACCGCTGTCGTGGTGGTTCAACACGCCGGAGTTGCACCGCTGGCACCACAGCAAGGACTTGCGCGAGGGCAACAAGAACTACAGCGAGAACATCATGCTGTGGGATCATGTGTTCGGCACTTTCTATAATACGCGCGACTATCGCCCACCGGCCGACATCGGCATTCAGGAGGCAATGCCGGCCGGATTCGTCGAGCAATTGGTCTGGCCGTTCAGGAAGCGGTAGAGGCTGTCGTCCCCGCGCAGGCGGGGACCCAGTACACACATGCAGTTCGGTGATTACTGGATGCCCGCCTTCGCGGGCATGACAATGTGTTTTCGCCTTCTGAAACTAACCACCCCCTGTCGGCGCGTACGGATTGAGCTATAAAAGCCGTCCCTTTCGTGTCTCGACAGGATGCTTCCATGACATCAGCGACCGCCGCCCCCGCCCGCAGCAAAAGCGAACCGCGCGTCGAGGACGATGCGCTGGTGCGCGGCCAAGGCCGCTTCGCCGACGATCCGCGGCTGCCGAACCAGGCCTATGCCGTGTTCGTGCGCTCGCCGCATGCCCATGCCCGCATCAGCCGAGTCGACGCCGACGAAGCCTTGCGCGCCAAGGGCGTGCTGGCGGTCATCACCGCCGACGATCTTAAAGAGCTGAACATCGGCAGCATTTCGCGCCATCCGCCGGTCGTCGGCCGCGGCGGCGCCAAGATGGCGATGCCATTCCGCCCGGCGCTGTGCGGCGACAAGGCAATGCATGGCGGCGACCCGGTGGCGATGGTGATCGCCGAGACAACCGCGCTGGCGCTCGATGCCGCCGATCTGGTCCAGGTCGAATACGAGGAATTGCCGGCGGTGGTCGATCTCGACACCGCGATGCAGGCCAAGACCCAGCTTTACGCCGACGCCCCCGGCAATCTCTGTGTCGATTGGGCGGGGCCGGTGCCCAGTGACGACAACGAGCGCGAGGTCGCTTCGCTCATCGCCGGCGCGGCGCATGTGGCGAAAATATCCGTCACCAACCAGCGCATGGTGGTGGCCTCGATGGAAACGCGCGGCGCCACCGGCGTCTATGACAAGACGGCGGACAGCTACACGCTGCATGCCTGCTCGCAAGGCGCCGATTCGCTGCGCGGCCAGGCCGCCTCGATCATGGGCGTGCCGAACGAAAAGCTGCGCGTCATCACCGAGGATGTCGGCGGCGCCTTCGGCATGAAGACGCCGGTCTATCCGGAATATATCGCGGTGCTGGTCGGCGCGAGGAAGATCGGCCGGCCGGTGCACTGGCAGTCGACGCGCTCGGAGGCCTTCGTCACCGATACGCAGGCGCGCGACACCGTCACTTATGTCGAACTCGCCTGTGACGACAAGGGCAAGTTCATCGCGCTGCGCATGCGCCATTTGTGCAACCAGGGCGCCTATGTCTCGACCGCCGGCGTCGGCATCAACACCAACAACTTCGCCCGCTGCCTGCCCGGCATGTACAAAATTCCGAAGATCGATGTCGGCGTCGCCTGCTATTTCTCCAACACGGTGGCCATCGGTCCCTATCGCGGCGCCGGGCGCCCGGAGGCAAACTACGCGCTGGAGCGCGCGGTCGAGGAAGCGGCGCGGCTGTTGAAGATGGATCCGGCGCGGCTGCGCAAGAAGAATTTGATTCCGGCCACGAGCATGCCGTTCAAGACGCCGATCAACACCTATGACTCCGGCGATTTCCCCGGCATCGTCGACAAGGCGCTCAAGCTCGCCGACTACGACAACTTTTCCAAACGCAAGCGCGAGGCGCAAAAGCGCAAGAAGCTGCGCGGCATCGGCGTCTCCTGCATGCTCGAGCATGCCGGCGCGATGCCGATGGAAACCGCCTCGATCGGCTTTCCCGGCGGCGACAAATTGATCCTCGGCTGCAACGTGCAGTCGACCGGGCAGAGCCACGCCACCGTGTTCGGCCGCATGCTGGCGCACCGGCTCGGCATCGACGCCAAAACCATCGAGCACCGGCATGGCGACACCGACATGGGGCTGACCGGCTTTGCCTCGGTCGGTTCGCGCTCGGCGATGTGCGCCGGCGCGGCGATTGTCGTCACCGCCGACACGATGCTGGCCAAAGGCCGCAAGATCGCGGCGGCGGCACTGGAAGCGTCGGAGTCCGACATTCACTATCGCAATGGCGGTTTCGAGGTGGTCGGCACCGACCGGCGGATTTCGCTGTTCGACACCGCGCGCCGCGCCCGCGACATGGGCGAGACGCTCGATACCAAAGACAAGGCCGAAGCGCCGCTGACGTTTCCCAATGGCTGCCACATCGCCGAGATAGAGATCGATCCCGACACCGGCAAGTTCGACATCGTCACTTATACGGCGGTCGACGACTGCGGCAACGTGCTCGACCAGATCGTCGTCGAAGGCCAGGTGCAGGGCTCGATCGCCAACGGGCTTGGCCAGGCGCTGACCGAGAACGCGGTTTACGATTCAACCAGCGGGCAACTCGTCACCGGCTCGTTCATGGATTACGGCATGCCGCGCGCCCACGACATGCCGGTGGAATTGCGCGAGGCGACGCACATCACGCCGGCGACCACCAATCCGCTCGGCGTCAAGGGCACTGGCGAGGCCGGCACCACGGCGGCGATCGCCGCGGTGATGAATGCGATCTCGAACGCCATCCCGAACGGCGCGGCGGATCACATGGAAATGCCGGCGACGCCGTCGAAGGTGTGGGAGGCGGTGCAGAAGGGGATGGCGGCGAGGTAGCTGTCGTCGCTCACTTTCTTCCCTCTCCCCTTGTGGGAGAGGGTGCCGAGCCATAAGCGCGTTTACGCGCGTCTTCGCGACGCGCTATGGCGAGGCGGGTGAGGGGGACAGCGCAAGACGCCGACGCCGCCCCCTCACCCGGCTCGCGCTTCGCTACCGCTCAGCGCGATCCACCCTCTCCCACAAGGGGAGAGGGTAAGAAGAGCAACTCCATCTTTTTGACAGAATTAAAAAAAGCCGGGGTCTGCCCCGGCCTTTTTCATTTTCATGTGCGCGGCAACTACGCCTGCGAGATGAACTTCGTGTGCATATAAGCCTGCAAGCCTTCAATGCCGCCTTCGGAGCCGTACCCAGACTCTTTGATGCCGCCGAACGGCGTTTCCGGCGTCGAGATCGCCACCGAATTGACGCCGACCATGCCGGACTGGATCGCATCGCCGATGGCGATGGCCTGCGAACTCGAATTGGTGAAGGTGTAGGCGGCGAGGCCGAACTGCAGCGAGTTGGCGCGCTGCACCACTTCGTCGAAAGTCTTGAACGGTACGATCGGCGCCACCGGCCCGAACGGCTCCTCGGTCATGATCTTCGAATCGTCCGGCACGTCGGTGATGACGGTCGGCTCGAAGAAGAAGCCCTGGTTGCCGTGACGATTGCCGCCGGCGGCGATCTTGCCGCCGCGCGCCTTGGCGTCGTTGACGAAGGACTCCATGGCGTCGAGACGGCGCGGATTGGCCAGCGGCCCGATGGTCGTGCCTTTCTCGAGGCCGTCGCCGAGCTTGAGGCCCTTGGCATATTCGGTGAAGCGGGCGACGAACTTGTTGTAGCCCTTCTCCTGCACATAGAAGCGCGTCGGCGAAATGCAGACCTGCCCGGCATTGCGATACTTGAAGGCCGAGATGATGTCGGCGGCCTTCTCCGGATCGAAATCGTCGAACACGACGACCGGCGAGTGGCCGCCCAATTCCATGGTGGCGCGCTTCATGCCCTTGGCGGCGAGGCCGGCGAGATGCTTGCCGACGGGAATCGAGCCGGTGAAGGAAATCTTGCGCACGATGTCGGAGACGACAAGGTGCTCCGAGATCTGCGCCGGCACGCCGAACACGAGATTCAACACGCCCGCCGGTACGCCGGCATCGGCAAAGCATTTCACCAGTTCGAAGCAGCCGGCCGGAGTTTCTTCCGAGGCCTTGATAATGATCGAGCAACCGGCGGCGAGCGCGCCGGCGATCTTGCGCACCGGCGTCAGCGTCGGAAAATTCCACGGCGTGAAAGCGGCAACGACGCCGACCGGCTCCTGCAACACGATCTGGCGCACGCCCTTGGCGCGGCCCGGCACGATGCGGCCATAGGCACGGCGGCCTTCCTCGGCGTACCAGTCGATGATGTCGGCCGAGGTCATCACCTCGATGCGCGATTCGTTGATCGACTTGCCCTGCTCCATGGTCTGCACGGTGGCGACGTGCTCGACGCGCTCGCGCAGCAGGTCGGCGGCCTTGCGCATGATCTTGCCGCGCTCATAGGCCGAGGTATTTTTCCAGGTCTGGAAGCCCTTCTGGGCGGCGCCGAGCGCATTGTCGAGATCGGCCTTGCTGGCGTGCGGCAGTTGCGCCAGCACCTTGCCGGTCGCCGGATTGACGACGTCTTCGCCCTTGCGGCCTTCGCCGCCGTGCCATTGACCGTCGATATAAAGCTTCAGATCGGAATACATAACGTACCTCGTGGGTTTCCCGGACAAACGGTAATTGTGGGCGGTGAGATAGCACTTTCGGGGGCGAGCGGCCACCCTGCCCGGCATCGCGCATCACGCAGTGCAGCAATGCGGCGGACTTACGAGCCGGTGAATTTAGGCTTGCGCTTTTCCATGAAGGCAGTGCGGCCTTCCTTGAAGTCATTGGAAGAAAAACAGGCCTGCACCATCGCCTCGGCTTTTTCGAGATCGGGCGGGTCATCGGAGACAATTTCGCCGACGATGAATTTCACCGAATCGACGCTGAGCGGCGCGTTGCCGGCAATGGTCGCGGCGTAATTATTGACATAACTTTCAAGCTCGCCGTCCGGCAGCACGCGGTTGACCAGGCCCATCGTCAGCGCTTCCTGCGCGGTGAACTGGCGCGCGGTGTAAAAAATTTCCTTGGCGAAGGACGGACCAACCACATCGACCAGCTTCTTCAGGCCGGCGTAACGATAGCCGATGGACAGATTGGCCGCCGGCACGGCGAATTTCGAGCCCTCGGTGCAGATGCGCAAGTCGCAGCTTAAAGCGAGACCGACGCCGCCGCCGATGCAATAGCCGCGGATCATGGCGATGGTGGGCTTGGGGAAATTGTAGAACGCGCCATAGGCGCGGTCGACCGCTTCGTTGTAACGGTCCGATGTTTCCTTATTCGAACGCTCCTTGTCGAACTTGGAAATATCGGCGCCCGAGACGAAGGCCTTGCCGCCGGCGCCGGACACGACAACGACACGAATGTTCTTGTCGTTCTTGAATTCGTCGAGATGGCCTTCGGCCGCTTCCCACATGTCCAGCGACACGGCGTTGTGCCGCTCCGGATTGTTGAAGGTCAGATAGCCGACCTGCCCCTCCTTGCGGGACAGCATTTTGTCGGTGGCGGGTGCGGTCATCGTTTCATTCCTTCGCTGACTTGAACCGTCATCCTGAGGTGCGCGCCATAAGCGCGTTTACGCGCGTCTTCGACGCGCTATGGCGCGCCTCGAAGGATGACAGCCCGTGATTCTTTGCCCGTCGTCCTTCGAGGCTCGCGGCCGTCGGCCGCTCGCACCTCAGGATGACGGATCGAGGGTTACACCGCCTTCGCCTTGTGCAGCGCGGCAACCTCATCATCTGAAAATCCAAACTCCCTGAACACCTCGTCGGTGTGCTGACCCTGATCCGGCGGCGTGGCGACGATCCTGCTCGGCGTGCGCGACAGTGCGAAAGGCTGGCCGACGAAAGTCTGCGTTTCCCCATTCGGCTTCTTCGCACTCTGCGCGATGCCGAGATGCTTGACCTGTTCGTCGGCAAAGACCTGATCGATGGAATTGATCGGCCCGCACGGCACGCCGGCTGTGTTGAAGATGTCGATCCATTCCGCGCTCGGCTTTGACACGGTCCTGGCTTCGATTGCCGCATTGACCGCGTTGCGGTTCTTCGAGCGCAGCAGGCCGGTCTTATAATCGGGATGATCGACCAGTTCCGGCGCGCCAATGGCCTGGCACAGCCGCTCCCACATCACCTGCCCGGCGGCGGCAATGTTTATGTGGCCGTCGGATGTCTTGAACACGCCGGTCGGAATACTGGTCGGGTGATCGTTGCCGGCCTGCTGCGCCACTTCCTGCATTTGCAGCCAGCGCGCCGCCTGGAAATCGAGCATGAAGATTTGCGCCTGCAACAGCGAGGTATTGACCCACTGGCCCTCGCCGGAGACTTCGCGTTCCAGCAGCGCGGTCTGAATGCCGAGCGCGGCGAACAGACCGGCGCAGAGATCGGCAACCGGAATACCGACACGGACCGGGCCTTGCCCCGGCAGGCCAGTGATCGACATCAGACCGCCCATGCCCTGCGCGATCTGGTCGAAGCCGGGGCGGTCGCGGTACGGCCCGTCCTGGCCGAAGCCGGAGATACTGGCCAGCACGATACGCTTGTTGATCTTCTTCAGTGCCTCGTAATTGATGCCGAGACGGTCCTTCACGTCAGGGCGGAAATTCTCGACCACCACATCGGCCTTCTCGACCAGGCGCTGGAAGGCGGCCAGGCCCTGCGACGACTTCAGGTCGAGCGTGATGCTGCGCTTGTTGCGATGCAGGTTCTGGAAATCGGCATTGTCGCGCGGGCCGCCGGCGCCCTCGCCCTTCTCCAGATGCGGCGGCGTCTCGATCTTGATGACATTGGCGCCCCAGTCGGCCAGCTGGCGCACACAGGTCGGCCCGGAGCGGACGCGGGTCAGATCGAGGACGGTGAAGCGGGAAAGGGCCGTGGAAGCCCGGGGAAACGACATTTAGACAGCTCCGGCGGTCGATTGGCAGGTCTAATTGGCAACTTCGCGGACGCTGACATTCCCCGATTGGCCCAGCCTTGTCTATTGCGCCCTCAAGCATGGCCATTAGGCGGAATATTCATCATTCGGGGCAAATAGGCCGGAACTTGCCTTGAAAAGACCACCGAACACTGTCATATGACCCTTGCGAATGAACGACCCCCAGCTTGGTTCTTTCAAGATTTGGGTTTGCGGGCTGCGTGCACGAACTTCCAACTACGAATTTCTCCCCGCCCATTCGATTTCCTGAATAAACGACAGCCCTGGCAACGCGGGATGTCAAAAAACCGCGCGATACCGCCGGTCGCATCAGCGATTCGGCCGTCTTGCCCTATAGAAAGTTACCCTTGACCTCATTTAACGACTTCGGCCTCGCAGAGCCGATCCTTCGCGCCCTTGTCGAAGAGAATTATACCACCCCGACCCCGATTCAGGCCCAGACCGTTCCGATCGTCCTCACCGGACGCGACGTCATCGGCATTGCGCAAACCGGCACCGGCAAGACCGCGGCCTTCGCGCTGCCGATCCTGAATCACCTCTACACCAAGCGCATGCGCCCGGAACGCAAGTCGTGCCGCGTGCTCGTTCTGTCGCCGACGCGCGAACTGTCCGGCCAGATCGCCGATAGCTTCCGCGCCTATGGCCGGCACATGCGGCCCTTAGCGATCGAACTCGCCATTGGCGGCGTGCCGATCAATCGCCAGATCCGCGGCCTCGCGCATGGCGTCGAAGTTCTTGTCGCCACGCCGGGCCGCCTGCTCGATCTCGTGCATCAGCGCGCGATCACGCTGAACCAGGTCGAAATCCTCGTCCTCGACGAAGCCGACCGCATGCTCGACATGGGCTTCATCAACGACATCCGCAAAGTTGTCGCGATGCTGCGCAAGGAGCGCCAGACTCTGTTCTTCTCGGCCACCATGCCGGGAGAGATCACCAAGCTGGCCGACTCGATGCTGACCAAGCCTGAGCGCGTCGCCGTGACGCCGCAGGCCTCGACCGTCGACCGCATCGCCCAGCGCGTCATTCTCACCGAGAAGTCGGCCAAGAACGATTTGCTGGTCGAAACGCTCAAGACCGAGACCACCGACCGCGTGCTGGTGTTCACCCGCACCAAGCATGGCGCCGACAAGGTCGTCCGCCATTTGCAGAAGTCCGGCTTCGGCGCCGAGGCGATCCACGGCAACAAGTCGCAGAACCAGCGTGAGCGCGTGCTCGCCGACTTCCGTACCGGCAAGCTGCGCATCCTGATCGCCACCGACATTGCCGCCCGCGGCATCGATGTCGACGGCGTCAGCCATGTCGTCAATTACGACCTGCCGAACATTCCGGAATCCTATGTCCACCGCATCGGCCGCACCGCGCGCGCCGGCACTGACGGCATTGCGATTTCGTTCTGCGATCACGAGGAAGCAGCGTTCCTGCGCGATATCCAGCGCATGATCCGCATCACCATTCCGTCGGTCGACAAGCGCACCGGCGTCCGTCCGGCGGCGCGCCCGGCCGATCACCACCAGGCCTCGAACCGTCCGAACCGGGGCCGTTTCGGCGGTAACGGCGGCGGCGGCAATGGCGGCAGCCGCAATGGCGGCGGCGGCAATCGCAATGGCGGCAACCAGGGCCGTCCCAACCGGGGCAGCCAGGGTCACGGCGGCAACCAGCCGATCCCGCGCGCGGAAGCCTCAGCCGGCGAGCCAAACAGCATCGGAAGCGTCAGTTTCCTCCAGCGCACCGGCAATCGCCCGCCGCGCTGACAAAAACCGTCTAAATAGCCCGTCCCAAGTGCTGTATTTTGGGTTTTGCCCTTGGGGCGGGAGCGGTTTTTCGGATATGTAGAGCGGCCCCAGGTTGGGGGTACCGGGAGAGGAATTGGATGGCGAAGGAAGAATTGCTGGAATTCGACGGGACGGTGACCGAAGTGTTGCCGGACGGCAATTTCCGGGTGAAGCTCGACAACGAGCACGAGGTGCTCGCCTATACCGCCGGCAAGATGCGCAAATTTCGCATCCGCACCGGCGTCGGTGACCGTGTGATCGTGGAAATGTCGCCCTACGATTTGCAGCGCGGACGCATCAGCTTCCGCCACAAGGGCGATGCCCCCTCGCCGTCGCCGCAGTCGCGCCGGCCGAATTTCCGCAGGCGGTAATCTCTGCGACATGATTTCGGAAATGCCGGCCGTCGCGCCGGCATTTTTTTATGTCCGCGGTCAGGCCGCCTGGGACGTTACTTCATCGGTGATCACCTTGAAGCCGACCATGGTGCAGGGACCGAACGAGGTGACGATGGCGACGTCGGTGGCGTCTCTGCCGCGCGCCATCAATATGCGACCGATGCGCGGCACCCGGTGGCGGGCGTCGAACGTGTACCAGCGGCCGCCGAGGAAGACCTCGAACCAGGCGCTGAAATCCATCGGCGCCGGATCGCGTGGCACGCCGATGTCGCCGAGATAGCCGGTGCAGTAGCGCGCCGGGATATTCATGCAGCGGCACAGCGTGATGGCGAGATGGGCGAAGTCGCGGCAGACGCCGCGCTGTTCGGCGTTGGCGTCGAACGCTGTCTTCATCGGGTTGGCGTGTTCGTAGCCGAAGGTGATGCGCTCGTGCGTGTAATCGACGATCGCCTGCACCAGCGGCCAGCCTTTCGGCAAATGGCCGAA
Organism: Rhizobium sp. Q54; assembly: GCA_945870035.1. Taxonomy (GTDB): domain Bacteria; phylum Pseudomonadota; class Alphaproteobacteria; order Rhizobiales; family Xanthobacteraceae; genus Pseudolabrys. The sequence continues at coordinate 11,157 of CAMBQQ010000119.1, forward strand.
CAACTGCCACGCCGTGTTCGACAGTTTGTCGGTTTCGCAGTAGCGGCTGCCGAGCAGATAGACCAGCACCTCGACCGGCAGGTCCTCGAGCCGGTGCTGCTGCGCATAGGGGGCGACATCGTCGTGCAGACCGGAATCGTTCACCAGAAAATCGGCCGAAAACGTCGTGCGCCCGGCCGGCGCGGTGACGACGTGGCAGAAGTTGCCGAAGGTGTCGTGATAAGTGTTGACGGGAATGGTCGGGTCCATGCGGATGCGATCCTGCGTCACCAGATCGTGCGCGCGTGACGAATGCACGCTCAACTGCAGGATCATCGGCGTCGGTGCGGGACACTGATAGGAAATTTCGTAGCCGGCGCGGATCTGCATCGAAACTCATGCCCCAGGTCTTGGAGGTTACCTGTCACATCCCGGTAGGTGATATGGCTGTTTTCTGAACAACTCCGGTTTCAGGCTATGCCAGTCCTTCATGGCCTGCAAGGGTGTCTTGCTGCCCAAGGCTGATTGCGGAAGCTGCTGGTTGTAAAGCAGCACGTAACGATGCAG
>CAMBQQ010000120.1 GCA_945870035.1 Rhizobium sp. Q54
CGGATCGCCTTTCGCCGATAGTGCCGCCAGCCGATTATCCGCATCGAAAAATCCGAGCTGCCCCATCGTCAGTCTCCTAGAATCATGCCGTCAGGGCAGCAGACTCGCACGGGGCCGAGGGGCATGCTATTTTTCGAGGTGCCCTATACATGCTGGCGAAGATATCCGGATTGGCCCGCTCATAGGCGTCCCAGCGGTCGAGATCGGCGGTCGACCAGCCATTGCGGGCGAACACCTCGCGGTGGTGCAGATGCGTCTCCTGCGGCGTGAATTCGAAGCCGATGAATCTCAAGCCGTTCGCGGCGAGGAAGTCCTTGATTTCCGGAATGGTGAACTGCCGCTCGTGCACATGAAACATCAGGTCGCGGCACTCGCTGGTCGTGAAGAAGTCGCGCAGGCCGATGAACCTGAAGCGCTCCGTCCCGGCCCGCAAATCTTCGCGGCAGGCGCGGATGCCTTCCGGCGTCGAGGCATAGCCGCGCTCGGCAATGAGCTGGCGCGCGGCGACGATTTCCTTGCGGGCATGCGCGCTGTACAGGCCGACCTGCATCAGGGCGTCCGGCTTCATCAGTTTGATGAGTTCGCGCCAGCCGCCGAGCGGATCGCCCATGTGATGCAGCACGCCGGTGCTGCTGACCAGGTCGAAGCGCCGGTCGAGGGCGCCGAGCTTGAGGATGTCGCCTTGCGCGAAGTCGACCTTGCCGGCGGCGTTCGCCGGGATCTTGCGCTTGGCGTGGGTCAGGCTCGACAGGCTGAGATCGACGCCGAGCACGCGCGCGCCGCGAAACGACTGCGCGATTTCGAGCGCATAGCGCCCGGTGCCGCAGCCCGCCACCAGCACGTCGAAGCTCTCCCGCGCGCCGGTCGGGCGAAACGGCGTCACCGGAAACTGGTGGCGGATGTGGTCGTCAAGCACCATCAATGGGTTCGGCGGCTGCGCCATCAGCACCCAGCGCGGATACGGGTTTTCCTCGTATTGCTGGCGCACCTCTGCGGTCACGCCGTCGCCGATGTCGGTCAGGGTGGGAATAGTCGCGCGCAGCGCCCGCTCTTCGAGAGGCTCGCTTATTTGTTGCGTCACCACAGCGGCGACTGCCGCCGGCCACTTCTGCGCCGCGAGCGCTTCCGCGCCGGGCAGCGTGTGCAGCGGCCTGTACATCGCCAGCGTCACGAGGTGCCAGGCCTCGACCGGCGCCTGCCGCGCCAATGCCTCGGTGACGATGCCGCTCAGCCGCGCCAGCACCTCGTTCTCGTCAGGCGTGACCGAGAAAACATATTCGTTGATGAAGCACTGCTGCGCCAGCGCCGCACAAAACGCCAGCACGTCGCTGTCGCCGGCAGGATTGCCGCTGACAACGGCGGTCAAAACGTCGGCGCGCAGCGCCGTCAGCCAGTGTTCGAGCGCGTCGTCGCGCATCATCGTCGAGGCCAGCACGAAGCGGAAATAAGGACAGGCCGCGATCGACGTGCCGCCCGGCGCGCCGGCGGCCGCCAACGCCTCAATCGAGCCGCCGCGCATCGTCGCCAGGTCGGCGGCCAGCGCCGGCAGCACGCGCTTGAGCGTCTCCAGCACCTTGGGAAATTGGGTCAAAGTCTGCGGCATCGACCGGGCATGGTCGGTATATTGCGCCGCCGCCTTGGCCGGTTTGCCCTGGATCAGCGAGATCAGCGCCAGCCGCTCATGGGCGAGCGCGTGGCTAGGGTCGAGCGCCAGCACCTTCTTGTACAGATGCACCGCGCTGCCGGTTTCGCCGCGCTGATGCTGGGCGGAGGCGCGCGCGAACAGGTCGGCGGCGGATTCCTGGGCCGATCCGGCTTGGCGGCGCTGGGTGCGGTTCATGCGGCAAGTCCGGGTCGGGTGAGAAGGCTGCGGCCTTTCCTATAGCGTTTTCGCGAGAAGCGGGTACCGCTTCGCGCAAAGAAAACGCGTCAAAAATAATCTGCCCAGTTCCGGCGGTTTGGCCGCAGAATTTTTAAGCCGCGCCCAGGCACGCTCAACCAAAGCATGAAATTGAGAAAGCTGGCCCAAATAGCTGAAATCGCGTGAGTTAACGGCCCTGCAATTGAGCCAGTGCCTACCCCGCCTGCTGGCGCAGTGCGGTCATTCCCGACTCATGCGCCGCATCGGGTTCGAAGCCGGTCAGCGTGTCGAAGTATTGCGGCGCGGCGCAGTCGAAACCGCTCAAGGCCGGCGTCGCGCCCGGCGCCATAAGCGCATAGGCGCAGGCCGCGCTGCCCAGGGTCAGGATCATGCCGCGCGGCAACGTCAGCTTTTTCGCCAACGTCTTCGCCAAGGACTTCGCCAAGCACTTCACAAAGCTCGTCGCCAAATTCTTCGACATGGTCATCGCACAGGCTCCGTTTCTCGGGCCGACGCAAAGACCGTCTCACAAAAACTGTTCCATCCGGTTGCAGAAAAGCCGCAATGTATAGCGCCGCGATTTACCCGCCATTTACTAGAAGTCGAGCGGCAGCAGCGGCCCGCCGGATGTGCGGCATTGGCGCTGGCAATAGCGGTCGCACCTGTCGGTCAGCGTGAGGCACAGGCCCTGCGCGTCGCGTGTCAGGCATCCCGCCTCGCCCCAGGCGCAATACGATCCGCACTCGCTCCAGCATGCGCCGGAGGCCCAAACCGATTGCGCCCGCTCGCTGCGCGGAAACGGCAGCACTTGCAGCGGCCGCACCGGCGCCGGCCGCACCGCGACATCTGCCGCCACGGCGCTTTCGCCAGCGGCGGTGAGCCACAGGCCGGCGAGCAAGGCGATCAGGACCAGTGCGCGTGTCATGCCGGCAACGATAATCCGCCCTGCCGCGAATGCCAAACGGACGATCGCGGGAACTTTTCCGGCGCGTCGGACATTGCTAAACTGGCGGCGAAGCTGCTGGGGCGCTGTCTTCAAGACGCATGGTGCAATCATGACGACTTTCGACACCCCAACTCCGACCCAACAATTCGGCACCGCGGGCATCGCCGCCATGGACCGGCCCAGTCCGGTGACCCGGTTGTTCATGGCCGCCGTCGCCTTCGTCGAGCGGCTCAATCTCAAGCATAGCAAAGTCGGCAATCCGCCGATCTACGACAAGGCCGTTTTCCCCTGGACGCGAAGCATCGAGCGCGAATGGCCCGCCATTCGCGCCGAGCTTGACCGTGTTCTGGCGCGCAAGGACGACCTGCCCGGCTTCCATGAATTATCCGCCGATGTCGCCACCATCAGCCAGGACAAGGACTGGAAGACCTTCGTGCTCTGCGGCTACGGCTTCCGCTCAAAGGCCAATATCGGCCAGTGCCCGGAAACCTGGCGCATCTGCCAGAACATCCCCGGCCTCACGACCGTGATGTTCTCGATCCTCGAGCCCGGCAAACACCTGCCGGCGCACCGCGGGCCCTATAACGGCGTATTGCGCCTGCATCTCGGGCTGATCGTGCCGGAGCCGCGCGACAAGCTCGGCATCCGCGTCGACAAGGAGATCTACCGCTGGCGCGAAGGCGAAGCCGTCATCTTCGACGATGCCTATGAGCACGAGGCCTGGAACAGGACGGACAAGACCCGCGTCGTGTTGTTTGTCGATTTCATCAAGCCGCTGCGCTTTCCGGCCAATGTGCTCAATTGGGTGCTGTTGCACCTCGCCGTCTTCACCCCCTTCATCCGCGAGGGAGCCGACAACCAGAAGGCCTGGGAGAAGAAGTTCTACGCCGAGGCCGAGGCGCTGCGGAACAGGTAGGTGCTTCTTATCCCTCCCCGGTTACGGGGAGGGTCCGGCGCGAAAGCGCCGGGGGGTGGGGTTTAGCCAGCGATAAATATCGAACGTCGCCCCACCCGGCCGCTCACTTCGTTCGCGTCCACCCTCCCCGTGACCGGGGAGGGATAAGAAGAAAACTCCCGGCCTTGCCATTGCCGCCATTCACGGATAGCCCCTGCCTTATGCTCGACACCCCGACCCAACCCGCCGCCCAGCCGGATGCCAAACCCGCGCCGAAAATCAGCTTCGTGTCGCTCGGCTGCCCGAAGGCGCTGGTCGATTCAGAGCGCATCATCACCAGCCTGCGCGCCGAGGGCTATGAGCTATCCCGCGAGCACGTCGGCTCGGACCTGGTCATCGTCAACACCTGCGGCTTCCTCGACTCCGCCAAGGCGGAATCGCTCGCGGCCATCGGCCTGGCGCTGAAGGAAAACGGCAAAGTCATCGTCACCGGCTGCATGGGCGCCGAGCCCGAGAACATCACCGCCGCGCATCCCGGCGTGCTGGCGATCACCGGCCCGCAGCAATATGAGAGCGTGCTCGAGGCCGTGCACCGCGCCGCACCCCCGCGCCACGATCCATTCCTCGATCTGGTGCCGCCGGAAGGCATCAAGCTGACGCCGCGCCACTACGCCTATTTGAAGATTTCCGAAGGCTGCAATCATCGCTGCACCTTCTGCATCATTCCGAAATTGCGCGGCGATCTGGTGTCGCGCCCGGCTGGCGATGTCATGCGCGAAGCCGAGCGCCTGGTGAAAGCCGGCGTCAAGGAATTGCTGGTGATCTCGCAGGACACCTCGGCCTACGGCACCGATATCAAATACGCCGCCAGTTCCTGGAAGAACGCCGCCGGCGAAACCAAGGAAGTGCGCGCCAAATTCCTCGACCTGTCGGCCGCGCTCGGCGAACTCGGCGTCTGGGTGCGCATGCACTATGTCTATCCCTACCCGCATGTCGACGAGGTCATCCCGCTGATGGCCGAGCGCAAGATCCTGCCCTATCTCGACATCCCGTTTCAGCACGGCTCCACGGAAGTGCTGCGCCGCATGAAGCGCCCGGCGCATCAGGAAAAGACGCTGGAGCGCATCGCGCGCTGGCGCGAGATCTGCCCGGACATCACGCTGCGCTCGACTTTCATCGTCGGCTTCCCCGGCGAGACCGACGCCGAATTCGAAACGCTCTTGCAGTGGCTGGAAGAAGCCTCGCTCGACCGCGTCGGCTGCTTCAAATACGAGCCGGTGCGCGGCGCGCCGTCGAATGAATTGCCCGATCACGTCCCGGAAGATGTCAAGGAAGAACGCTGGCACCGCTTCATGAAAGCGCAGCAGGTCATTTCCGCGCGCCGGCTCAAGCGAAAAGTGGGTACGCGCCAGCAGGTCATCATTGATGAAGCCGGCCCCACTGTTGCGAAAGGCCGTTCGATGGCCGACGCGCCCGAAATCGACGGCGCGGTTTATGTCGCCTCGCGCCGGCCGTTGCGCGTCGGCGAAATCGCCACGGTGAAAATCGAGCGCGCCGATGCCTATGATTTGCACGGAACCGCGGTCGGGTATTAATCGCACGGAACATTGCAGCTCCGGCCCGCGTTACTCAAGCTCCCACAACAGGAGAATTGGGCCATGCAGACGAGATGCTCGATGATGATTGCCGCCTTGATGGCGACCGCGGCTTTGTCGCAGCCCGCTTTCGCACAAACCGTCACGACGACGACAACCGCTGTGGCGACGCAGACCTTGGCGACCGCCACCACGCCGTTGAATGTCCGCTCCGGACCCGGCCCGGAATATCCGGTCATCGGCGCTTTGCCGGTCAACGGCCAGGTCAATGTAATGGGCTGCATCGAAGGCAGCCTGTGGTGCCAGATCGCCTATAACGGCGCCCAGGGCCCGAGCCAGGGCTGGGCCTATTCGCAGTATATGCAGGGCGCCGGCATCCGCACCTTGCCGCCGGTCGCTTACAACCCGCCGCCCGCAACGACCGGCGTGGCCATTGTCCGACCGACCTATAGCGGCGACTTCATTGCCCCGGTGGCGACCACCGAACCTTTGTCGATCGCGCCGCCGCCGCCGACCGTGCAGACCTACATCGTGCAGAACCCGCGCCCGCAGGTTTATCTCAACGGCGAAGTGGTCGAAGGCGCCGGCCTGCCGGAGACCGTCACGCTCGCGCCCGTCCCCGGCTCCGAATACCAGTATGCCTATGTCAACGGCGTGCCGGTTCTGGTCGAGCCGGCCTCGCGCCGGGTTCGTTATATCTATCGCTAGCGTTTCGACCATTGCGAGCGCCGCGGCAGTGTCGCCGCGGCGTTTTCTTATGCCGCGCGGTATGCCACATACGGGCTTGAGGAAGGCAGACCGTGCTGATTGCAATCTTTTCCGACATCCACGCCAACCGCCAGGCTTTCGAAGCCTGCCTTGGCGATGCGCAAGGCCATGGCGCTGAACGCTTCGTCCTGCTCGGCGATTATGTCGGCTACGGCGCCGATCCCGACTGGGCGGTGACGACCGTCATGGAGATGGTCGACAAGGGTGCAATGGCCGTGATGGGCAATCATGACTTCCACTCCGGCACCGCCGTCGATTACCCGGACGCCGAGGCTCAATTGATCATCGAGTGGACGCGCGGCCAACTCGACGCCGCGCAACGGGAATTCCTCGCCGCTCTGCCGCTGACGGTGCAGGACGAAAGCCGGCTCTATGTTCACGGCGAAGCCAGTCAGCCAAAAGACTGGACCTATGTGACCGGCACGGCGGAAGCAGCCACCAGCCTCGCCGCGACGCCGGCGCATATCACCTTCTGCGGCCACGTCCACAAACCGGCGTTGTATGGTTTGTCGATTACCGCGTCGATGACGGCCTTCACCATCGCCAGCACCAAGCCGATTCCGATGCTGCCCGGCCGGCGCTGGCTCGCTGTGCTCGGCTCGGTCGGCCAGCCGCGCGACGGCAATCCAGCGGCGGCCTATACGCTGCTCGACACCGATAAAAAGGAAATCACCTTTTGCCGGGTCGCCTACGATATCGAGGCGGCGGCGTCACGCATCCGCAAGGCCGGCCTGCCGGTGTCGCTCGCCGAACGCCTGTTTACCGGCACCTGACTCTAGAGCCGGTAGAACTTGACCGCATTGTCGTGAAACACGGCGCGCTGCTCGGCCTCGGTATATTCCGCCATCACCTTGCGGTAGATATCGAAAAAGTCGGCATAGCTGAGATACAGCTTCTCCAGCGGAAAATTACTGCCGTAGATGGTGCGCTCGACGCCGAATATCTGAATGGCGTCGCGGATGACCTGCCGCGCCTGCGGATAGGTCAGACCCAGCGAATACATGCCGAGCCCGGACAGCTTCACATGCAGATTGGGAAACGCCGCCATCGCGGTGAGCGCGGCGCGCCATTCGTTGATCGCTTCCGGCGTGCGGTCCGTGAGCATGCCGGCATGGACCAGGATCATGCGGACGTTGGGAAAGGCCTTGAGCAGCTCGACGGCATACTTGACCTGATGCGCATAGATCTGCAATTCGAAATGTAAATCGTGTTTTTCCAGCTGCGCAAAGCCGCGGCGGAAATCCGGGTCGTTGCAGAAGTCGGCGCGCGGACAGCCCTGCCGCTCCGGCAGTTTGTCCCAGAACAGCATTTGCCGCGCGCCGCGCACGTTGGGATATTGCTTCTGCGCTTTCAGCGCTGCATCGACATCGGCGGCGGCGAAGTCGCAGTTGAAAACGATGCCGTGCGGAAAGCCATGCGTATCGGCCTGCGCCTGCAACCATTTGGTCTCTTCCAGCGCCTTGCCGGGCCCCCACAGCGCGGTGACATGCACCGACTTCACCGCACCCTGCGGCACGATATCGCGCATCCATTCCTCGACTGTGTAATCGCGGCGGATGCCGAAATAGTCGCCGAACATGCGCGGCGGCGCAGGCTCCTGCAGCCAGCCGACATCCTTGCGTAGCCAGATGTGATGGTGGGTGTCGATCATCGGTCCGTCGTAAAGCGCCATAGTACATTCCCTTGTGCTGCCGCCTGATAGCATCGCCGGACGCTCCGTTGAAGACCGGCACGCGCGTCATTTTGCTGCTATGCTGCGCCGCAATGAGCGCCCATTTCGTCACCGCGACCGGCACCGATATCGGCAAGACCTTCGTCACCGCCGGGCTTATCCGCTATCTGCGCGGCGCCGGCCAGCCGGTGAATGCGCTAAAGCCCATCGTCAGCGGCTACGATTCATCTGTTGTCGAAACCAGCGATCCGGCGGTGCTGTTGAAGGCGCTCGGCCGCCAGGTTTCCGCCGATGAAATCGACACCATCGCGCCGTGGCGTTTTCGCGCCCCTTTGTCGCCCGACATTGCCGCCGCGCGTGAAGGCCGCGCCGTCGATTTCGACCGGCTCGTCACCTTCAGCCGCGACGCCGTGGAGGCGGCAACCGGCATGCTTTTCATCGAGGGTGCCGGCGGCATCATGGTTCCGCTCGACAACCGGCGCACCGTACTGGACTGGATGGCGGCGCTCGATATTCCGGTGCTGCTTGTCGTCGGCGGTTATCTCGGCGCCATCAGCCATACGCTGACCGCGCTCGACGTGCTGCGCCAGCGTAAGTTGACCATCGCCGCCATCGTCGTCAGCGAAAGCGAACGCGGCACGATCGAACTCGACGACACGGTTGAAAGTATTTCCCGCTTTTCCGATGTTGCCGAGGTTGTCGGCCTGCCGCGTCTGCCCGGCGGGCTGACCGAGCACCCGGCCTTCGCCCGCATCGCCGCGCTGCTATAGCTTCGCGTTCTCGATAAAGCGGATCAATGCAGCAACCGCGATGCCCATGTCGTCCGGGCTGGCATATTCGGCCGGATTGTGGCTGATGCCACCACGGCAGCGCACGAACATCATGGCGATCGGGCACAGCTTCGCCATCGCGGTGCCGTCATGACCGGCGCCGGAGGCGAGATACAACGGCTCGCCGCCGCCGGCGCGCACCGCCTCGGCCATCGCTTCCTGCAAGGCCGGATCGCACGGCGTCGTCGGCACGTCGCGCGTCTGCGTGATGGTCAGACCGAGTTCACGACGATCGGCCAGCGCGCGGATTTCGGACTTGAACCTGTCCACAAACCGATGGCGCTCGGCATCCGAACCCGACCGAATATCGACGATTAGCGCGACATTGCCGGGAATGACATTCGCCGCCGCCGCCGGAATGCGAATAAGGCCGACGGTCGCCACCACTTCGCCTTTGGTCTCGCGCGCCAGTCTTTCGGCGAGCAACACAACCTCGGCGGCTCCGGCCAGCGCGTCGCGCCGCAGCATCATCGGCACGGTGCCGGCATGCCCGGCCTCACCGAGAAATTCGACATTGAGATAGCTTTGCCCGGCGATCGCAGTGACGACGCCGAGCGGCTGGCTTTTATATTCCAGCACCGGGCCCTGCTCGATATGCACCTCGACATAGGCCGCCGCGACGTCGCGCGAATAGGCCGCGGCCACGATCTGCGCCGGGTCCTTGCCGTAGCGCACGATGGCGTCGCGCAAGGTGACGCCATCACGGTCGGTCATCTCCAGCCGCGCGCTGTCGAAGGTGCCGGCGCAAGCCATCGACGAACTCAATGTCTTGGGAAACCGCACGCCCTCCTCGTCGCCAAAGGCCAGCACGTCGAGGCCGAAAGCCAGCTTGCGCCCGGCGGCGGCGAAATGTTCAGCGGCGAGAATGCCGGCGATGACGCCGAATGGTCCATCGAACAGGCCGCCTTCGATCACGGCATCGATATGCGAGCCGATCAGCAGGCGCTTCTCACTGTACCCCGGCCAATGACCGCGCACGGTGCCGAGCGCGTCTTCGGACACGTCGAGTTTGGCGGCGCGCATCCATTTGGCGATCAGGTCGGCGGCGGCCCGATGTTCGGGCGTCAAAAACGAACGCACGAGCCGGTTTGGTTCGGCGGAGATCGAGCCGAGCGTACGGATCATCGTGTCGGCGCGCTCGCCAAGGGCCTTCACATCAAGCATTTTAGTATCGGGTGCGCTGGCGTTTGGTCCACTCACGAAATTACCCGCTCCGCCACGTCAGTCAGCTCCCGCGATAGGTCGAATAGCCGTAAGGCTGAATCAGCAAAGGCACATGGTAGTCGCGCCCGCCGACGAGGCCAAATCGCACCGGCACGACATCGAGAAACGGCCGCTCCGCTGTGGCCGGCTGCTTTCGCGCGCGGAAGTAGTCGCCGACGTGAAACGCCAGCTCATAAGTGCCGGGCGCAAAATCGGCGCCCTCCAGCATGGGCCGGTCGAGCCGGCCGTCGCCATTGGTCATGGCCTCGGCGACGATGGCGGGCTCGTCAGCCCGCCGCAACACCACGCGCACCCCCGCCGCCGGCTTGCCGGACGTGGTGTCAAGGACGTGGGTGGTCAGGCGGGGCATTTGCTTAGTTTAGACCGCAAAAGCAGCGGCGGATAGAAGCGCGCTCCCTCTCCCCATAGGCGAGCGAACGCTCGCCGTTCGGCGAGCTATGAGGGGAGAGGGTTGGGGTGAGGGGGCAAGTGACTTAATTATGGCCATAACCCCTCACCCGCCCGCCTTCGCTAATGCTTCGGCGGGCGACCTCTCCCCATGGCAGAGGTGAAGAAAGCTACGGAATCAAAATCACCGAACCCGTCGTCTTGCGGCCTTCCAGGTCTATATGCGCCTGAGCAGCGTCTTTGAGCGGATATTTGTGGCTGGCCGGGATCTTCACCGCCCCGGAGCCGACGACATTGAACAGATCGTTGGCGGTCGCCACCAGGTCTTCGCGCTTGGCCGCGTAGTGATTGAGCGTCGGCCGGGTCGCGAACAGCGAGCCCTTGTGCTGCAACAGATTGATGTCGAAAGCCTTGATCGAACCCGACGCCGAACCGAACGATACGAACATGCCGAGCGGACGGATACAGTCGAGCGACTTCGGGAACGTATCGTTGCCGATGCCGTCATAGACCACGTCGCACAATTTGCCGCTGGTGATGTCCTTGACGCGCGCGGCGAAGTCCTCGTCGCGGTACAGGATGGTGTGATGCGCGCCGTTCTTGGTGGCGAGATCGGCCTTGTCCTTGGAGCCGACGGTGCCGATCACGGTGGCGCCGAGATGGTTGGCCCACTGGCAAAGAATGAGGCCGACGCCGCCAGCGGCCGCGTGCACCAGAATGATGTCGCCCTTCTTCACCTTGAAGGTGCGGTTGAGCAGATACTGCGCCGTCATGCCCTTGAGCATCATCGAGGCGGCCTGCTCATAGCTGATGTTGTCCGGCAGCTTCACGGCGCGTTCGGCCGGCAGCAGGCGTTCGGCCGAATAGCCGCCAAGCGGCACGACATAAGCGATCCGGTCGCCCACTTTCAGGTCGGTCACGCCCGGCCCAACTTCGGTGATCTGGCCGGCGCCTTCATTGCCGGAAATAAACGGCAGCCCGCCGGCCGCCGGATACATGCCGATGCGGAAATAGGTGTCGATGAAGTTCACGCCGCAGGCATGCTGCTTGATCTTGATCTGGCCTTGACCCGGCGCCGGAACCTCGACGTCGTCCAGCGTCAGAACGTCCGGACCGCCGGTTTTATGCACGCGAATGGCCGCGACCATGTTTCACCCCTATAAATAACTTGCTTGGTTGATTGTGATGAGAGTTTCAGGCGCGATCATAGGTGTCACATCCCGGTAGGTGATATGGCTGTTTTCTGAACAACTCCGGTTTCAGGCTATGCCAGTCCTTCATGGCCTGCAAGGGTGTCTTGCTGCCCAAGGCTGATTGCGGAAGCTGCTGGTTGTAAAGCAGCACGTAACGATGCA
>CAMBQQ010000121.1 GCA_945870035.1 Rhizobium sp. Q54
CAAGCGGATCGCCTTTCGCCGATAGTGCCGCCAGCCGATTATCCGCATCGAAAAATCCGAGCTGCCCCATCGTCAGTCTCCTAGAATCATGCCGTCAGGGCAGCAGACTCGCACGGGGCCGAGGGGCATGCTATTTTTCGAGGTGCCCGTAAGTGAGATCGGCGATGCCGTCGCGCGCCATGTCGTAATGGTCGAAGGCCTTGCCGAGCTGCTGGGCAGGATAGACCTTGGACTTGATGGTGCCGCCGGATTCCTTTTCCACCGAAGCGCCCCATGCCTCGAGCGCCTTTTGCAGCGGGTGCGACGGCGGCACCCAGTGCGACAGATTGAGTTCGAAGGTCTTGTCCTGGGCGAAGCTGGCGGTCGTGGTGCCCAACAGGCCGGCCAAAGTGAGCGTGGAAACGGCAAGCGCGGATAGGCAGGCGGCGGCGCGGATTTTCATCGGTTCTCTCCCTCGGTTGATTGGTTGGTTTGCTTGATTGGTTGCATCGCCAACTTTTTTATTATTCAGCCGCATGTTGTCGCGGTTGTAAAGGGAAGTATATGGTTTGATATCAAACTATAAGCTTGACCGCGGCGGCGGGCAACAAACGAGTGTCGGGAGCGAAATGTGGGCGGAAAAGGCGGAAAAGGCGGCAAGGGCGGCAGCCGTGTGCGGCGCGGCAAGAACGGCGCGGCCACTATAGAATCGATTAATTTCGGGCCGCTGGCGACCTGGATCGGGTTCAATTTGCGCATGGCGCAGGAAGCCACGTTCCAGGCCTTTTCCCGCCAGTCGCAGGAAATCGGCGAAAGTCCAGGCCGATTCGCCACCCTCACCCTGATCGCCCGTAATCCCGGCATCAGCCAGACCGAACTGAGCCAGGCGGCGGGGCGCGACAAATCCAGCCTGACCCCGGTGGTCGAGGATCTGGTGCGGCGCGGCCTGGTCGAGCGCAAGCGGCTGAACCACGACCGCCGCGCCTATTGCCTCAACGTCACCCGCGACGGCAAGAAGACGCTATCGACAATGATGCGCTGCGCCCGCCGGCACGAAAAGAACCTCGACAAGATCATCGGCCTGCGTGACCGTGCTCGGTTTCTGGAGATTCTGAAGAAACTGGCCGTCGGCTTCGAGTGATTACGGCGACGCGCGAAACTTCTCCAGCACCGCTTCCGGCACTGGATGGGACTTGAGACGCCCCTCGGCATCACGCACAGTCCAGACTCGCTTCTCCGAACATTCCGCACAAAATTCGCCGTTAAGGCTGAGCTTGTGTTCGACCTCGAAGCTGGAGCGGCCGAAGGTGATTGTGCTGACGACCATCACGTCGTCGCCGAACCGGGTCGGCTTGACGAACTTCGCCTGCGTGCGCACCAGCGGCCAGCCGGTGAATTCCAGCCGCTTGAACATGTCGAACTTGGTCATGCCGAGCGCCTTTTCGAACAGCATCGCCGTCGAATGGTCGAAGATGCGGAAATAGTTCGGAAAGAAAATAATGCCGGCGGGGTCGCAGTCGCCCCATTCGATACGTACGGTGCGGGTGTTGGTGAGCATATCGCTTAACTCGGTTCCTTGGCGCGGCGCGCCAGCCAGACGGTGTGCCCGCCGCAATCGGCGTCTTCCGACTTCTGGTCTACCACATCGAAATCGTTGGCGGCCAGCAAGGCACGATACTCGCTCGCGTCGAGGCTTGCGTGATACAGCGCCTCGCCGCGCAGTTCGCCGATCGCCTCGCCATACCGCGGTCCGCTGGTGAACATCAGCGGGGCCGACGGCGCGGCATGCGCGCGAAATACCGCAAACATCCGCCGCTGGTCGTCAAAGGTGAGGTGAAAGAAACTGTCCCACGCGACGATGCCGTCGAAACGCCGGCTCAAGGCCAGCGTCCGCATATCGCCGACGTACCATTCGTGCTCGGGGAAGTCCTCCTGGCAAAGTGAGATCATTGTCGGCGATGAATCGACGCCGCAAATGTCAAAGCCTCTGGCGATCAGATAAGCCGCAATCGGTTTGCCGAAGCCGCAACCAATATCGAGTACTGTCCCGCACGGCGGCAGCAGCGCCACGAAGCGGTCGAGCCAGTCCTTCTCCATGAAGCGACTGGGCCGGCTGCGGTCGGCCGCCCATTCAACGGCGCGCCGCTCGTAAAGCCCGACGATCTGTTCGGCTTCGTTCGCCATTCGGCAATTTAGCGCGGCGCCATGCGCAGCGCGCCGTCGAGGCGGATCGTTTCGCCGTTGAGATAGCCGTTGTGCACGCAATGCAGCACCATCGCGGCATACTCGCTCGGTTTGCCGAGCCGTTTCGGAAACGGCACCGAGGCGCCCAGCGAATCCTGCGTCTCCTGCGGCAGGTTGGTCAGCATCGGCGTGCCGAAAATACCGGGCGCGATGGCCAGCACGCGAATGCCGAATTGCGCGAACTCGCGCGCCGCCGGCAGCGTCAGCGCGGCAACGCCGCCTTTGGACGAGGCATAGGCCGACTGGCCGACCTGGCCTTCGAAGGCGGCGATCGACGCGGTCGAAACGATGACGCCGCGCTCGCCATCGGTGAAGGCTTCCACGGTCTGCATATCGGCGGCGGCAAGCCGCATCATGTTGAATGTGCCGATCAGGTTGATACGGATGACGCGCTCGAAATCTTCCAGCGGCATCGCGCCGTCGCGGCCGACAATGCGCTTGGCAGGGCCGATGCCGGCGCAATTGACCAGCACGCGGGCCGCGCCATGCGCGGCCTTGGCTTTTTCGATGGCGGCCTTGGCGCCGTCGGCCGAGGCGACGTCGCAGCCGATGCCAACGCCGCCAATATCCTTGGCGAGGCTCAAAGCGCCTGCTTCGTTGATGTCGAACACGGCGACCTTGGCTCCTGCCGCGGCCAGAGCGCGCGCGGTCGCGGCCCCAAGGCCCGAGGCGCCGCCGGTGACGATAGCCGCCTGTCCCTTGATGTCCATCGGTCAGTTTCCTTTGAAAGCAGGATTCTCGATCAGCATGGCGATACCCTGGCCGCCGCCGATGCAGGCGGAGGCGATACCATAGCGCAGGTTAGAGGCTTTCAGTTCACGCGCTAAAGTCAGCGCCAGCCGGATGCCGGTTGCGCCGAGCGGGTGGCCGATGGCGATGGCGCCACCATTGACGTTAAGCTTGTCCTCGTCGAGGCCCAGTTCGCGGGCGCAGGCCATCACTTGCGCGCCGAAGGCTTCGTTGATTTCGAAGCGGCCGATCTCATCGAGCGTCAACCCGGCGCGTGCCAGGACGGCTTTGATCGCCGGTACCGGCCCGATGCCCATGATATCCGGTTGCACGCCGACGGTAGCGCTGGCGACAATGCGTGCCAGGGGCGTCTTGCCGTGCTTGTGCGCATAGCCGGCGCTGCCGACCAGAATGGCGGCCGCGCCATCGACGATGGCGGATGAGTTGCCGCCGGTCTGCACACCGCAGAAGGCCGGTTTGATTTTGGCGAGCTGCTCTTCGGTCGAAACGCGGATGTGGCTGTCGGCGGAAATCTCGTCCTTGATACGGATGCCGCGGTCCTTCAGCCCCTCGACCGCGAACTTCTCGGTGGCAACCGGGACAATCTCGCCGGCGAGAAAACCGCTCTGCTGCGCCTTTACCGCGCGCGCGAAAGAGCGTGCCGCGTAAGCGTCAACCTCGGGCCGTGTGATCTGATACTGCTTCGCCAGGTTCTCGGCGGTGTCGCCCATGCCGATGCCGCAGCTTGGATCGAGCAGCGCCTCCCAGAGAAAATCCTTGAACTCGACCTGGCCCATGCGGAAGCCGCCGCGGCTGGTGTAGGAGGCGACCGGATTGCGACTCATGCTCTCGGCGCCGACGCACAAAGCCAGTTCGGCACGTCCAAGCGACACCGCATCGGATGCCTGCGCCAGCACTTCGATGCCGGTGCCGCAGACGCGCTGCACCATATGCGCCGGGGTGTGTTGCGGCACGCCGGAATACAGCCCGATATGGCGCGGCAGCATGTAGGCGTCGAAACTGGCTTGCGCCATATTGCCGGCGATGACGGTGCCGACGTCGTCCGGGGAAAGCCCGGTCTTGGCGAAGGCGGCGCGCGCCGCCTTGATGCCGAGATCGATCGGCGACACAGAGGCCAGCGCGCCATTGTAGTCGGCAAACGGCGTGCGCGCGCCGTCGATCAACCATGCGTCGCTGTAGGTCGCGGCCAGCCCATTGTGCTTGGTCGTCACAATTTCACTCCTTGATGCGGATCACGCGCGGCGAAGGCGCGGCGGCGTAGATTTCCTCGACCAGAGCGGCCCGGTTGCCGAGGACGGCGCGCTGGTTGATCGAGCCCTTGTCGGTCATTTCGGCTTTGTCCAGCGAGGGCGGCTCGGCCATCAGCAAGGCGCGGCAGATTTTGGTCGACGAACCGGTGTTGCTCCGCGCCATCTTTTCCAGCAGCGCCGCAAAATGTGCGTGGACGCGGGCATCGCCGACAACGGCGTCGGGCGCCGCGTCGATGGCAATGTCCGGGCACAGCGCGCGGCAGGCGTCGATATTGGGGAACACCAAAACGGCAACGTCATCGCGGCCCTCGCCGGCGACCACGGCGTCGCGGACATAGGGTGCACATTGATCGACGAACTGCCCGCGCATCGGCCCGACATGAACCCATGTGCCGGTGGCGAGCTTGAAATTCTCGGCGATGCGGCCGTCGAACAGCAATCCCTGCTTCGGGTCGGCCGGGTCGGCAAATTTGAAGGCGTCGCCGAGCTTGTAGAAGCCTTCCTCGTCGAATGCGTTAGCGGTGTAGTCCGGTTGCCGCCAGTAGCCGGGCGTGATGTTCGGCCCGCGCACGCGCGCTTCGAGTTTGCCTTCGTTCGGCACCAGCTTCAGTTCAAGCCCGGCGCCGGGCAATCCCATATTGGTGGCGTTGTCGGTCGGCCATGTGCGCGCCAGTGCGAAGGGCGCGGTCTCGGTCGAGCCGAAGCCGGTCGAGAACAGGATACGCTCGCCACAGGCTTGCACGGCGAGCGCCTGGATCTCTTCGAACACATGCTGCGCCAACGCCGCGCCGGCAAACCACAGCATCTTGACGCGGCTGAAGAATTTCTCGCGCAGAGCGGCGTCGTCGCGCAGATAGGGCAGTAGCGCCTCGAAACCTTTGGGCACGTTGAAATACCAGGTCGGCGCGATCTCGCGCAGATTGCGCACCGTCTCCTCGATTGCGACTGGCATCGGCTTGCCGTCGTCGATGTAAAACGTGCCGCCGTTGAACAGCGCCAGACCGACATCGTGATTGCCGCCGGCGGTGTGATGCCACGGCGCCCAGTCGACGATCACCGGCAGTTCTTCCGCCATGAAGGCCAGCGCCTGGCGCAGCATTACCTGATTAGCGCACCACATGCGCTGGGTGTTGATGACGCATTTCGGCACGCCGGTCGAACCCGAGGTGAACAGGAATTTGGCGATGGTGTCGGGGCCAACCGCGTCATGCGCGGCGTCGATCGCGGCAGTAGGCGTTGCCGTGAGGTCTTCGAACCTGGTCGCGCGGGCGGAGGGATTGCGCGACACCACGATGCCGACATTCGCCGGCACGACCGTTTCAAGCGCGCGGGCGAAGGCTGTGCCGTCCGCGGCGAACACCAGCCCCGGCGTGATCAATTCGATAATCGAGCGCAGCCGGCCGAGATCGCTGGAAACGAGCGAATAGGCCGGCGAGATCGGCGCGTAGGGAATGCCGGCATAGAGCGCGCCGAGCCCGAGCAAGGCGTGTTCGATGTCATTGCCGGACAGGATGGCAATCGGGCGTTCGGCTGACAGATTGCGGTCGAGCAAGGCCTGGCCGATGGCGCGCGCCTTTTGCAGCGCCTGCGCGTAAGTGACTTTGCGCCACTGGCCGGACTTGTCACGCTGCGCGAACAGAACCGCGTCGGGCGTCTCCTTGGCCCAATGCACCAGCCGCTCGGTGATCTTTGCCGGATAGCGCCCAAGCTTTTGCGGCGAGCGCAACAGTAGGCAGCCGTCGGCGCGCTTGTCGATGATGACGTCCTGCGGCCCGAGCGCGGCCTTGCGCAGCGGCGGTTCGTGTGATGGCGCGCGGGCAGGTTCTGCGTTCATTTCGTCATCGCAATCACATGGGCCGGCAGCGGCGATTCATAGAGCTGCGCGGCAAGCGCGGCGCGGCTGGCCAGCACGGCGCGCTGGTTGATCGAACCCTTGTCGGTCATTTCGGCTTTGTCCAGCGATGGCGGCTCGGCCATCAGGATGAGCCGCATGACGCGCATCGACGATCCTTGACCGGCGGCGAAGGCCTTGAGCAGTTCGGCAAATTTGGCGCGCACTGTTGGCGCTTCGATAATTTCAGCGGGCGTTGCCTCTGCGCCAAGCCCGGCCAGTTTGCGGCACGCCTCGATGTCCGGAAAAACCAGGCCCGCAACATCGTCGCGGTCGGCGCCGGTGAAGACAATATCGCGCACATAGGGCGCAAAGAAATCGACGAAGCGCGCCCGTAGCGGGCCGACGCTGACCCAGGTGCCGGATGTCAGCTTGAAGTCCTCGGCGAGGCGGCCGTCGAACAGCAGGCCTTGGCCGGGATCGCTGGCGTCGGCGAATTTCAGCGCGTCGCCGATCTTGTAGAAGCCTTCATCGTCGAAGGCGTCGCGGGTGTGCTGCTCCTGCCGCCAGTAGCCCGGCGTGATCAGCGGCCCGCGCAGGCGGGCTTCCAGCTTGCCTTCGTTCGGCACCAGCTTGAGTTCGACGCCGGGAAACGGCACGCCGATATTGCCGGCGCGGTCGGCGTCCCAGGTGCAGGCCAGCGCCGACGGCGCGGTCTCGGTCGACCCAAGCGACGAAAGAAAGATAATGCGCTCGCCGGTTGCCGCCACCGAAAGGTCGGTCAGTTCGTCCCATGTCGTCTGGTTGAGGCTGGCGCCGGCGTAGAACAGCACCTTGAGACGGCTGAAGAAGTTCTTGCGCAACTGTTCGTCGGCGTGGAAATGCGGCACCAGCGCCTCGTAGCCTTTCGGCACGTTGAAATAGATCGTCGGCGCGATGTCGCGCAGGTTCCGCGCGGTCTTCGGCACGCCCGGCGGCGTCGGATTGCCGTCGTCGATATAGAACGAGCCGCCGTTTATCAGCACCAGATTGAAATTGTGATTGCTGCCGAAAGTGTGGCTCCATGGCAGCCAGTCGACCACCACCGGCGGTTCGTCCTTGACGAAGGCGAAGCCGGAAGAAATCATCGCCTGGTTCGCGCACAGCATGCGATGCGTGTTGATCACGGCTTTCGGCGTGCCGGTCGATCCGGAGGTGAACAGGAACTTGGCGATGGTGTCCGGCGTCACGCGCGCCTGCGCGGCGGCGACACCGGCACGGTCTTCGGTGCCGATGAGATCGGCGAACATCGTCACCGGCCGGTCGCCAAGCGGATTTTGCGCCACCACCAGTTCGATGTCGTCCGCCACGGTGGCGTAGAGCGCGCGCGCGAACGGTCCGCCGTCAGCCGCGAACACCAAACCGGGCGTCAGCAGATCGACGATCATGCGCAGTTTGCCGAAGTCGCTCGACATCAGCGAATAGGCCGGCGACACCGGCGCATAGGGAATGCCAGCAACCATGGCGGCGAGCGCGAGCAGCGCATGCTCGATACTGTTGCCGGACAGGATGACGATCGGACGCTCGGCGGACAGGCCGCGCCGCAACAGCGACGCGGCGATGCGCTTAACCTGATCGAGCGTCTGGGCGTAGCTCAATGTGCGCCAGCGATCCTGCGCGTCGCGTTGCGCCAGGAACACGCGGTCGGGCGCCGCCTTGGCCCAATGCACGAGCGGCTCGCCGATCGTGGCGTGATAGCGGGCGAGCGCCTGCGCGGCGGTCATGTAGATGGTGCCGTCTGCGCGCCGGTCGAGCACGGAATCGAACGCGCCGAGCCGCACGGCGCGAAGCGGCGCGGCGGCGGGTCGGGCCATGGGGGTCGGGATCGGCATCTCTTCCCAAAGTTCTATTATTGTTGTCCTGGACAACAATAGCCTGTGACGGCGGGTTGCCTCAAGCTATTCTCGTCGGGCTATTGTGGGAATGCCGCCGCCTGAATTGAAAGACCCGATGCTGAGAATTGCCCCGGTTTTTATGCTGCTCCTGTGGGCGTGCGTTGCCGCCGCCGCCGCCGGCGATCCGGACCTGCCGCCGGCGAATTATCCGAAGATCGCGGCACGGGGCGCGACGTTCGAGCGTTTCGTGCCGCCGGGTTGGCGGCTGGAGCAGGCCGTAACCGGCGACCTGAACGGCGATGGCCGTCCGGATGCCGCCCTGGTGCTGCGCGACAACGATCCGAAGAAGTTCATCGAAACCGGCCGCGAGAGCATGCCGCGTTTCGACACCAATCCGCGAGTTCTGGCCGTGGTCTTCGCCGCCGACAAAGGCGGTTACGCGCTCGCGCTTGAAAACCACACGCTGGTCGCGCGCACCGACGATCCACTCCAGCAGGACCCGCTCGATCCCGACGGCATTCAGGCCGGTGAAATAGCGATCAAGAACGGAACGCTGCGCATCACGCTCGGCTATTTCGGCGGCAATATGGGCCGTATGACCTATACGTTCCGCTTTCAGAACGGCCGGTTCGAAATGATCGGTTACGATCGTGTCGACGTCACGCGCAACAGCGGCGTGACGAGCGATGTCAGCATCAATTATTCGACGCAGCAAATGGTCCGCAAAAAGGGCCACATATCCAATGACAAAGAAAAAGTGACGCGCACCAGATTGCCTCCCACGCCGCTGCTGACACTCGAACAGGTCGGTGACGGCCTGGCATTCCAGGCGCCGGGCGATTAGGCACCGAAGCGGTGAGGCCCTCGCGCTTTCCCTCTCCCCGCGTTGCGGGGCGAGGTGGCCCGAGCGGAGGCGAAGCCGAGCGAGGGTCGGTGAGGGGCACCGGAATGTGCGGCAAACTTGCCCCTCACCCGGCTCACTTCGTTCGCCACCCTCTCCCCGTAAACACGGGGGAGAGGGAAGAAGAGCGCTGCTTGCTTCGTGCAGTCCTACTCCGGCCGGGTCACCTTGCCGGCCCGGCCTTCCAGGAAGGCGGTCAGGCGGCTTTTCGCCTCGGCGTCGGCCTGTGCGATCGACGAGATCAGCGCTTCCACGGCATAGCCGCTGCCGGGATCGACTTCGGCAATGCGCGGCAAAACATGGGTGATGGCGAAGTTGGTCAGCGCGGTATTGCCGGCAATGCGCTCGGCCAGCGCCAGGCCCTTGGCAAAGCCTTCGCCCGGTTCGGTCAGGTAGGTCGAGAGCCCCATGGCCTGGCCGTCTTCGGCTGAATAGGTGCGCCCCGTCAGCATCATGTCCATCATCCGGGCGACGCCGATCAGGCGCGGCAACCGCACCGAGCCGCCGCCGCCGACATAAATGCCGCGGCTGCCTTCGGGCAGGCCGAAATAAGTCGAGCGCTCGGCGACACGCACATGCGTGGCGGCCGCCAGTTCAAGGCCGCCGCCGACCACCGCGCCGTGCAGCACGCAGACCACCGGCACCTTGCCGAACTGAATTTTGTCGAACACGCGGTGCCACATGCTGGAGTGCGAAATGCCCTGCCGGATATCGCGCTCCTGCAATTCGCTGAGATCGAGCCCGGCAGAAAAGTGATCGCCTTCGCCGTGCAGCAAGACCGCGGCAATGTCGTCCGGCAATGAGGTGAAGAACGTCTCCAGCCCGAGCACGGTCGCGTCGTCGAGCGCGTTTCGCTTCTGCGGCCGCGCCAAGGTTACGATGGCGACCTTGCCGCGCCGCTCCGCCTTGAGCGACGCCGGCAATGTCATCCTGAGCTGTTCGGCCGCCATCAGATCACCTCGTAAACATCGAGCCGCACCGCGTTGGGTTCGCGCTGGCCGCGGGCCAGCGCCAGAATACGGTTGAGCCACTCGACCGAAGGATCGGATGTCTCGAACCGCATCACGGTGCGGAAATAATAGAGCGACGGATCGACATTGTCGCCCCGTGCCAGCCTTTCCAGAACCTCGGGCGGTCCGTGGCGCAAGCCCTCGCTCGACACCAGAATGCGCGCGCCGGTGTCGGACTGTATCGTATAGCGCGCCTGGATATCGGCGGCGCCGTCGCTCCGGATGATCTGCCAGTCGGCGCCGCCGGGCAGGACGCGCCCGGTGAGCCGTGGCCCGGTCACGGTGCCGCCGAGGATGTCGATGATGCGGCGCACGCCATAGGGTGTGCGGCCCAGATCGGTGATGGCGGCGAGGTCGGCGTGGATCTGGAAAATCGGTTGCGTTGCCAGTATGGCGGCCATTCGTTGGAGTCCCCACTGTCGCGTCGCCGCGATATCGCCATTTGACCCTGCCAGTGGCCCGCCGTAAATACGGGCCGCAACCGGGAACCAGCTTTATGGCACGTATCACGACGCTCTCAGAGGCCATCGCCGGCGCTGTCCACGACGGCGACACGATTGCCCTGGAAGGTTTTACGCATCTTATTCCGCATGCCGCTTGCCATGAAATTATCCGGCAGGGCCGCAAAGACCTCACTTTGATCCGCATGACGCCCGATCTGGTTTACGATCAGATGATCGGCATGGGCTGCGTCAAGAAACTGGTATTTTCCTGGGGCGGCAATCCCGGCGTCGGTTCGCTGCACCGGTTCCGCGATGCGGTCGAAAACAACTGGCCGCACAAACTCGAACTTGAAGAGCATTCGCACGCCGCGATGGCCAATGCCTATGAGGCCGGCGCGTCGGGCCTGCCGTGCGCCATCTTCCGCGGCTATATCGGCGGCGACCTGCCCAAGGTGAACGCCAAGATCAAGCGCGTCACCTGTCCCTTTACCGGCGAGGAACTGGCCGCCATTCCGTCGCACCGGCCGGACGTCGCCATCATCCACGCGCAGCGCGCCGACCGCGCCGGCAATGTGATGATCGAAGGCGTGCTCGGCGTGCAGAAGGAAGCCGTGCTGGCCTCGAAGCGTTCCGTGGTGACGGTCGAGGAAATCGTCGACCAACTGCCCGAGCGCAGCCTGAACGCGGTGGTGCTGCCGCACTGGACCGTCGGCAGCGTCGTCGCGGTGCCGGGCGGCGCCTTCCCGTCCTATGCGCAGGGCTATTACCCGCGCAATAACAGCTTCTACAAGGCGTGGGACGACGTCGCCAAGGACCGAGACAGTTTCGCGTCCTGGATGAAGACGAATGTTCTCGACAAGGGCCCCGAGGCCTTCGCGCAATATGCGCGCAAGCATCAAGCGGCGGCGGAGTAATAACAATGGCCGATTACAAACCAGCCGAAATGATGACGGTCGCCGCCGCGCGCTCTTTGAAGAATGACGACATATGGGCACCTCGAAAAATAGCATGCCCCTCGGCCCCGTGCGAGTCTGCTGCCCTGACGGCATGATTCTAGGAGACTGACGATGGGGCAGCTCGGATTTTTCGATGCGGATAATCGGCTGGCGGCACTATCGGCGAAAGGCGATCCG
>CAMBQQ010000122.1 GCA_945870035.1 Rhizobium sp. Q54
GCTGAAGGTGCCTGGCTGAACCAGTTTGACGACGTTAGAATTCGACAAGGCATATTACTCCTTCGGTGGAGAAGTGGAGGCTTCAACTACCCCCACGATATGCCGCCTTCCTGATCTACCCCGTCACCAACTTTCGACCATAGCTCCGACGGCGGCATGGAAACGACTTTGATTTATCACGATGGCGTCGACCTGCCCTGCTTCGCGGCCTTCACGCTGCTGAAGACGCCGGACGGGATCGCGCGCACACGCGCCTATTACGCCCGTTACGCCGCCATGGCCACGAACGCCGGCCTCGGCTTCGTGCTGGAAACGCCGACCTGGCGCGCCAATGCCGACTGGGGCGCCAAGCTTGGCTATTCGCGTGACGCATTGGCCGCCGCCAACAGGCAGGCGGTCGCGCTGATGGCCGAGTTGCGCGCCGAATTCGAAACCGCGCGCTCGCCGATGGTCATTTCCGGCGCCATCGGCCCGCGCGGCGACGGCTACAATCCGGATCGCCTGATGAGCGCGGCGGAAGCGCGCGACTATCACGCCGAACAGATCGCGACCTTCCGCGAGACGCCGGCCGACATGGTCACCGCCTTCACGCTGAACTATGTCAACGAAGGCATCGGCGTCGCTTTGGCTGCGAAACAGGCCGGCATGCCGGCGGTGATTTCATTCACGGTCGAGACCGACGGCAAACTGCCGACCGGCGAAACGATCAAGGACGCCATCGCCGCCGTCGACAGCGCCAGCGGTGCGTCACCGGTCTATTACATGATCAACTGCGCGCACCCGACGCATTTCCGCGAAGCGCTCAAGAGCGGCGAGGCCTGGGTCGAGCGCATCGGCGGCCTGCGCGCCAATGCGTCGCGCCGCAGCCATGCCGAACTCGATGTCGCAACCGAACTCGACGCCGGCGATCCGCGCGAGTTCGGGCAGCTTCATGCCGAATTGCGAAGGCTGCTCCCCCGCGCCACCGTGCTCGGCGGCTGCTGCGGCACCGACCATCGCCATGTCGAGCAGATCTCGCTGGTGTGCGAGACAGTCGCGGCGTGACGTCAAATCGCGCGCATTAAAAAGGGTGGCCACATCGGCCGCCCTTTTTATTCCTCACCGCGAACATCCCTCGGGTGACACACGAAATCAGGCACCGACTCAGTCGGCTCCCGTTGAGATCTTGAAGCCCAAAATCTTCCACTGACCGTTTTCCTTGATCAGCCGGTACTCGACCGGCAACACGCCGCCGCGATCGTCCTTCAAAGTACCTTTGACGTGGCCGATGCCGCTGGCATCGACCTCGCGCTTGGTGAAAGTGTGATCCGCATTGCGTGCCAGACTTGGATAGCGCTTCACGAAAGCGTCGAACTGAGGCAACGACACCGTGTCGCGGAACGCGGTCGCCGTCTCAGCGTAGGCAGCTGGCATGTCGCCGCGCTTCAACGCATCGAGTTGGCGTTCGATGGGCGGCACGAGATCTGATGTCGCCCACAACGCCAGCGCGACAACCACTATAATGAAGGAGACGACGCCGATGGAAATCTTCTTCCACAGCGCCAACTTCTTCTTGGCCGGAGCCGCTGGCGCGGCTTGAACGGCTGCCGCAGCCTGCGGCATCTCCGGTGACGGGACGGCCGCACCGCTTGCCGTTAACGTCACCGCATGCCCGCACGCAGGGCAGAACAACGCATCGGCAGGCATTTGCTTGCCACAGTTAGGGCAGAACATTTGTAACCGGCTTTCGTTCGTTTCCGTCGAGGCGGGCTCGACAGGTGTCGTTTTGCGGCTCGCGCATTGACCGCGCCTGCGTACGGCCTAAATAAATAAGCCAGACGCCTCGTCGGCATTGCGATAGATCAAACGTAAAAAGGCGGCCCGACAGGCCGCCTTTCTTAATCTCTGTTGTCGCGCTCGCGCTGGGTCCCCGCCTTCGCGGGGACATTCACTATTCCGCCGCGATGCGCACTTCCGGCGCGGCGGCGCGAATTTCCGGCGTGACGTGCTGTTCGTACTTGGCGAAGTTCTTCTGGAACATCGCCACCAGCGCGCGCGCCGTCTTGTCGAACTCGGCCTTGTTAGCCCAAGTCTTCGACGGATACAAAAGATGCGGCTCGACGCCCGGCACCGAGGTCGGCACCGCGAAGCCGAAATACGGATCGGTGCGGAAGTCCGCGCCCTTCAGCGAACCATTGAGCGCAGCGGTCAGCAAAGTGCGCGTCGCCTTGATCGGCATGCGGCGGCCGACGCCGTAGATGCCGCCGGTCCAGCCGGAATTCACCAGCCAGACATCGACATTGTGCTCGGAAATGTATTTCTGCAACAAGTCTGCATAGACAGACGGATGACGCGGCAGGAACGGCGCGCCAAAGCAGGTGGAGAATTCCGGCTCGACGCCGACCAGACCCTTCTCGGTGCCAGCCACCTTGGCGGTATAGCCCGACAGGAAGTGATACATCGCCTGCGTCGGCGTCAGTTTCGCGATCGGCGGCATCACGCCATAGGCATCGGCGGTGAGGAAGATGACGTTCTTCGGATGGCCGGCGCGGCCGGTGCGCGACGCGTTCGGAATGAAGTCGAGCGGATAGGCCGAACGGGTGTTCTCGGTCTTCGAGCCGTCGTCGTAATCCGGCACGCGGGTATAGGGATCGTAGGTGACGTTCTCCAGCACCGCGCCGAAGCGGTTGGTGGCGTCCCAGATCTGCGGCTCCGCCTCTTTCGACAGCTTGATGGTCTTGGCGTAGCAGCCGCCTTCGAAATTGAAGATGCCGTCCGGGCCCCAGCCGTGCTCGTCATCGCCGATCAGGATGCGGTTCGGATCCGACGACAGCGTCGTCTTGCCGGTGCCGGACAGGCCGAAGAACAAGGCGCTCTCGCCGTCATGCGAGACGTTGGCCGAGCAGTGCATCGGCACGACGTTCTGCGCCGGCAGATAGAAGTTGAGCGTGGTGAACACCGACTTCTTCATTTCGCCGGCGTAGGACGAGCCGGCGATCAGCACGATCTTGTTGGTGAAGTCGATCGCCACTTGCGTGTCGGAGCCTTCGCGGCCGCCGTGACGCTTCGGGTCCGGCTTGAACGACGGCAGATCGATGATGGTGAGTTCCGGCGTGAAGCTTGCCAGTTCGGCGAATTCCGGACGGATCAGAAGCTGGCGGATGAACAATGAGTGCCAGGCGTATTCGGTGAACACGCGCACCTTGATGCGGTAGCTCGGATCGGCGCCGCCATAGAGATCCTGCGCGAACAGCGCCTTGCCCTTCACATGCGCGCGGAAGTCGCCAAGCATATTGGCGAACTGTTCTTCGGTCTGCTTGCGGTTGCCGTCCCACCACAGAACGTCATGCGTCAGTTTGTCGTCGACCGTGTGCTTGTCCTTGGGCGAACGGCCGGTGTGATGGCCGGTGAAGGCCGACAGCGCGCCGCCTGCGACAACATTGGCTTCGCCGTTGCGGATTGAATGTTCATAAAGCGCAGGGGCGGTCAGGTTCCAGTGAATCGCCGAGAGACCGGCCAGGCCGAATTTATCGGCGCCATAAGATTCATTCCGTACGCCCGTTTCTTGCACGCTATCTCTCCCAAACTGACAGGCCGCTGTTGCAGCGCACCCGGTCCAGACCGTCGCCCGCTTAAAGATTAGACCTTCGTCGAGCTATGACGCGGGACCATATATATCAACTTCGTGAATGCCAAGATCAAATGCCATGCATAACACGCAGATCGCATTGCGCTGCATCAATACGTTAACGCAAAGCGGACGCGCGAGTTTCACCAAAATTGATAAGTCGTATGATGTCTTATAAATTTCTCGCCTTGTCGGCGAGTTGCTTCAACGCCGCGCGCAACGCGCCCGGCCCGGTGACGCGATCCGGAAACGGCAGCCACAAACCGTTCGGGCCGTTCTGCAATTCGATGCCGTCGGCATTCACGCCGGCGCAGCGCCACTCGCCGTCGGCTGCGCCGAGAAGCTTGGTCGCATAAAGCCGGCACGCTTCGCTGTGATCGGCATTCATGTGTTCAACCGCGCCCTCTTCCGCCTCGAGCAGCGAGCCAGCGTCCGACACATCGGTCAACACATCGGCGGCTGTGAGATCGGCGGCGCGAGCGAACCCGCCATTGAGATGCGCCGACGCCACGTCCATGCGCCACAGCGCGAAGTCGGCGAAGCCGGCATAAAGCTTCGCCTTCGGCTGCCGCGCCAAAAACCGCCGCCGCACGCGCGGCTCATCGCTGCTGTCCGGCGCGACGGCGGCGAAGTTGCCGAGCACGGTCAGGCGCGGATGGGTCAGCGCGTCGCCCTTGCCAAGCGAGGCCATAAGCAACGAGGCGCGGCCGTCGATTTCCAGATTGGCGGTGTGGGTCGCCAGCTTCGACACCAGGATCAGCGGCGACCCGTCGGCATCGGTTGCGACATTGACCAGCGAGGCGAAGGGATGCCCGGTGTTGCGGTCGAGCGTCGCTAGGGTCGCCGTCAGGGTCGCCCGCAACAGAGCCTTGGCCAGGTCTTTCGGCGCGAAATCGGCCGGTTGCGGCGCATTTTCCGGCGTCCGGCCCGGCATTACCCCGGGAAGCGGCGCCTCGGCGTCATTTTCACTCATGCTCGCTCCTGAAACCGCCCTGCCCGCCAACGTGTATTCGGGTCCATGTTGGCCTATTGACCTTGAATTCGCTACGGAATCACATAGTTGTTGCAAAGAGGCCACATTTCGGACCCCGTTTCTGGGCTTCAAACCTTACCGGGCACAGTGACGCAATTTTTTCAGACGACGCATTAGAGGGGCTCTATGCCAACAATCGCTCTCGTCGACGATGACCGCAACATCCTGACTTCCGTATCGATCGCGCTGGAAGCCGAGGGCTACCGGATCATGACCTACACCGATGGCGCCTCCGCGCTGGACGGCTTCAAGACGTCGCCGCCCGATCTCGCCATCCTCGACATCAAGATGCCGCGCATGGACGGCATGGAGACCTTGCGCCGGCTGCGCCAGAAGTCGGACATGCCGGTGATCTTCCTCACCTCCAAGGATGAGGAGATCGACGAAATGTTCGGCCTCAAGATGGGCGCCGACGATTTCATCCGCAAACCGTTTTCGCAGCGCCTGCTGGTCGAGCGCGTCAAGGCGGTGCTGCGCCGCGCCAGCCCGAAGGACCCGGCGCTGACGCCGAAGGAAAGCGACGCCACCGCCAAGGTGCTCGAGCGCGGCCTGCTGCGCATGGACCCGGAACGTCACACCTGCACCTGGAAGGGCGAGCAGGTCACGCTCACCGTCACCGAATTCCTCATCCTGCAAGCGCTCGCCACAAGGCCCGGCGTGGTCAAGAGCCGCAACGCGCTGATGGATGCCGCCTACGACGACCAGGTCTACGTCGATGACCGCACCATCGACAGCCACATCAAGCGCCTGCGCAAGAAGTTCAAGGTCGTCGACGACGACTTCGAGATGATCGAAACTTTGTACGGCGTCGGCTACCGGTTCAAGGAATAGCTTTCTTTCTTCACCTCTCCCATAGGGAGAGGTCGACGCGCGAAGCGCGGCGGGTGAGGGGTTATGGCTTATCGAGAGTCACCTGCCCCCTCACCCCAACCCTCTCCCCAGTCGAAGTCGGATTTATCCGACTTCGACATAGTCTGGTTTGCCCAACTCGGGTAAACCCGAGTTGGGTTGGGAGAGGGAGCGCGCCGTGCGCGCTGCCCGCGTTTCGGCTAAAATCACCGCCGCACAACCCGGCTGGATCAAACGACGTGCTCGATCGAACCGCCGAAAACGAAACGCGCGACAAGGACGAGGCCACGCCGGCTGTGGCCGCAAAGCGCGGCGGCGCGTTGCGGCGCCTCTGGCTGTCGGCCTGGGGCTTCTTCGTTGCGCAGAGCTTCTCCAGCCTCACCCGCCGCATCGTCTTTCTCAATCTCACCGGCCTGGCCGCGCTGCTGATCGGCGTCATGTATCTCTCGCAATTCCGCGCCGGCCTGATCGACGCGCGGGTGCAGAGTCTGCTGGTGCAGAGCGAGATCATTGCCGGCGCCATTGCCGCGTCCGCCACGGTCGAGACCGACTCGATCACCATCGATCCCGACCGCCTGCTCGAATTGCAGGCCGGCGAAAGCTACGGCCCGTCCGACGACGCTTTGTCCGGCATCGAATTCCCGATCAACCCGGAGCGCGTCGCGCCGGTGCTGCGCCGTCTCGTCTCGCCAACCAAGACGCGGGCGCGCATTTACGACCGCGACGGCGTGCTCCTTCTCGACAGCCGCAATCTGTACGGCCGCGGCGACGTGCTGCGCTTCGATCTGCCGTCGCCGACCGCCGAACAGCCCGGCCTCGCCGAACGCTCCTACATCGCCATCCGCCGCTGGTTCGGCCGCGGCGATTTGCCTTTGTACAAGGAGCTCGGCCCCGACAACGGCAAGGGCTATCCGGAAGTCGGCCAGGCTTTGGCCGGCCTGCACGCCAGCATGGTGCGCGTCAACGATCGCGGCGAAGTCATCGTCTCGGTCGCCGTGCCAGTGCAGCGCTTCCGCGCCGTGCGCGGCGCCTTGATGCTGTCGACGCAAGGCGCCGACATCGACGACATGGTCGAGGCCGAGCGCCTCGCCATTGTTAAAGTGTTTCTTGTCGCCGCCGCGGTGATGATCGTTTTGTCGATGCTGCTCGCCGGCACCATTGCCGGCCCGGTGCGGCGGCTGGCCGAAGGCGCCGAGCGCGTGCGGCGGCGCATTCGCACCCGCGTCGAGATTCCCGACTTCACCCGCCGTAAGGACGAGATCGGCCATTTGTCGGGCGCGCTGCGCGGCATGACCGACGCGCTGTATTCGCGCATCGAGGCGATCGAGAGCTTCGCCGCCGACGTGTCGCATGAATTGCGCAATCCGCTGACCTCGTTGCGCTCGGCGGTCGAGACCTTGCCGATGGCCAAGACCGACGCCAACCGCAAGCGCCTGCTCGACGTCATCGAACACGATGTGAAGCGGCTCGACCGGTTGATCTCCGATATTTCCGACGCCTCCCGGCTCGACGCCGAATTGCAGCGTCAGGAAGCCGCCCCCGTCGATCTGTCGCAATTGCTGTCGGCCTTGGTCACCGCCGCCAACGAAGTGAACCGCGACGACGTCAAGGTCACGCTGAAGTTTCACGGCGGCCAGCCTTCGCAATTCAAAGTGCCGGGGCATGATTCGCGCATCGGCCAGGTGGTGTCGAACCTGATCGACAATGCGCGCTCGTTTTCGCCCGCCGGCGGCGAGGTGCGCGTCACCTGCCGCAAGCTCAAGAACGAAGTGGAAATTTCGGTCGAGGACGACGGTCCCGGCATTCGTCCCGATGCGCTCGAAAAAATCTTCGAGCGCTTCTACACCGACCGTCCGCATCAGGGCTTCGGCCAGAACTCCGGCCTCGGCCTGTCGATCTCGCAGCAGATCGTCGAAGCGCATGGCGGCCGCATCTGGGTCGAGAACCGCATGGCGCCGAAAGCGCCGGACATGACCGAAGGGCATATCCTCGGCGCCCGCTTCGTCGTCCGCCTGCCGGCGATGTAATGACAATGGCGATGCGCAACCACTTCTTCTTCACCTCCCCCCTTGAGGGGGAGGTCGACCGCCGAAGCTTTAGCGAAGGCGGTCGGGAGGGGGGTAACCTTCACTTGTTCATTCAGATATTCACCCCCCTCCCCAACCCTCCCCCTCATAGCTCGCCGGACGGCGAGCGTCCGCTCGCCTATGGGGGGAGGGAGCGCTCCCCACTCGCCTCTCGCTCATGACTTCAAATCAAACCCTCCACGCCACCGCCGTCCTGATCGGCGCGCACGCCGTGCTCATTCGCGGGCCCTCCGGGTCAGGCAAATCGCGTCTCGCCTTCGACCTGCTCCAGGCGGCGCAAAATTCATCCAATGCCACTTTGCCCTTCGCCCGGCTGGTCGGCGACGACCGCGTCCACGTCGAAGCGGTCGGCTCCCGCCTGCTGGTCCGTCCCGCCGCCGCGCTCGCCGGTCTGCTCGAAGTCCGCGGCCTCGGCATCCGGCACCTCGCCTATGAGCCCGTCGCTCAGGTCGGCCTGATCGTCGACCTGGCCGCTTCTGATGCCGCCCGCCTGCCGGCGGAAATGGCCGAAACAACCAGCATTTCCGGGGTGATCCTGCCGCGGCTTACCGTCGCGCCCGGCGAGGCCGCACTGCCCCTGATCCTGGCCTGGCTGGCGACCCAGCCGGTATCCCCATCCGCAATGAGCCCGGATTGACCCCAAGTTGACCCGAAGGGGCCAACTCGGCTACGTCCGCGCGCTCGGTCCACTGACAAAATTAACGATAACGGGCTTAGGATCGACGCATTGAAATCCGCTCCCAGAGTCCTCCTTTGGCAATGCCTTCCCGCAGTGCAGCAGAGCGCCTATATAACGAGGCGAGCCCTTGCCACGGGCCTTCGGATGGGCCTCAATGCGCCCCCATTCGTGCGGTGCACACAAGCGCCCGCGAGGAGTTCGGGATGATCGGCCTCGTATTAGTGACCCACGGACGGCTTGCCGTCGAATTTCGCTCCGCGCTGGAGCACGTGGTGGGACCTCAAAATCAGATCGAGACCATTACTATCGGTCCCGAGGATGATGTTGAGCAGTGCCGCAAGAATATCCTCGACGCCGTCAAGCGCGTGGATAGCGGCGAAGGCGTGGCCATTCTCACCGACATGTTCGGCGGCACGCCGTCGAACCTCGCCATCTCGGTCATGAGCCAGCCCAAGGTCGAGGTGCTCGCAGGCATTAACCTTCCGATGTTGATCAAGCTCGCCAAGGTACGGGAAACCTGTTCGCTGGAAGACTCGGTCGCCGCCGCCCAGGAAGCCGGCCGCAAGTACTGTACGATCGCCAGCCGGGTCCTTAGCGGCAAATGACGGGACCGGCGCGCGACGGAAATGCCGCCGACGAGCATGCCGTTGCCGTCACGCAGGACGTCGAGATCGTCAACAAGAAGGGCCTGCACGCCCGCGCCTCGGCCAAATTCGTGCAGCACGCCGAAAAATTCGACGCCGCCATCATCGTCACCCGTGGGCAGGAATTCGTCGGCGGCACCTCGATCATGGGACTGATGATGCTGGCCGCCGGGCCCGGTACCACCATCACCATCAAGGCCACCGGCAAGGAAGCCGCCAAGGCCGTCGCCGACCTCGTGGCGCTGGTGTCGGACCGGTTTGGCGAAGAAGAGTAGTTCTTTCTTATCCCTCCCCCGCAGGGGGAGGGTGACCCGGCGTAGCCATAAGCGCGTTTACGCGCGTCTTCGACGCGCTATGGCGAAGCCGGGTCGGGTGGGGTTTAGCTGGCGATGGACTGCTGACGTCGCCCCACCCGGCCGCTCGCAAGATGCTCGCGTCCACCCTCCCCGTTACCGGGGAGGGATAAGAGCGTAGATCGCCTTCCCCCCATTCACTTTAGCGAACAGGCGTAGGCCTTTATTTAAGCCCCGGGTAACCCCGTCCGGCCTCTACATAAAGAAATCTTTATATAGCGTTGCGGCCCCGCCGGAGGCCTGTTATAGGCTCGGCCACAACCCAAACCGTCCCCTGAAACGCCCGATTGCATAGGACCGCCATGACCGCCGCTGCCAAGGATTACATCGTTAAGGACATCTCGCTCGCCGACTTCGGCCGCAAGGAGCTTTCGCTCGCAGAAACCGAAATGCCCGGCCTGATGGCGACCCGCGAGGAATACGGCCCGAAGCAGCCGCTGAAGGGCGCGCGCATCGCCGGCTCGCTGCACATGACCATTCAGACCGGCGTCTTGATCGAAACGCTGGTCGCGCTCGGCGCCGACGTGCGCTGGGTGTCGTGCAACATCTATTCGACGCAGGACCATGCCGCCGCGGCGATCGCCGCCGCCGGCGTTCCAGTGTTCGCGGTCAAGGGCGAGACCCTGGAAGAATACTGGGACTACACCGCCCGCATGTTCGACTGGCATGGCGGCGGCTTCCCCAACATGATCCTCGATGACGGCGGCGACGCCACCATGTACGTCCATCTCGGCCTGCGCGCCGAGAACGGCGACACCGCCTTCCTCGACAAGCCGGGCTCGGACGAAGAAGTCATCTTCTTCAAGCTGCTGAAGAAGCAGCTCAAGGAAAAACCGAAGGGCTACTTCGCCGAGATGGCGAAGAGCATCAAGGGCGTCTCCGAAGAAACCACCACCGGCGTGCATCGCCTGTACGACATGCAGAAGGCCGGCACGCTGCTGTGGCCCGCCATCAACGTCAACGACTCGGTCACCAAGTCGAAGTTCGACAACCTCTATGGCTGCCGTGAATCTTTGGTCGACGGCATCCGCCGCGGCACCGACGTCATGATGTCCGGCAAGGTCGCCATGGTCGCCGGCTTCGGCGACGTCGGCAAAGGCTCGGCCGCTTCGCTGCGTCAGGCCGGCTGCCGCGTCATGGTCTCGGAAGTCGATCCGATCTGCGCGTTGCAGGCGGCGATGGAAGGCTACCAGGTCGTCACCATGGAAGACGCCGCACCCCAGGCCGACATCTTCGTCACCGCGACCGGCAACAAGGACATCATCACGCTCGACCATATGCGCGCGATGAAGGATCGCGCCATCGTCTGCAACATCGGCCACTTCGACAACGAGATTCAGATCGGCGCGTTGAAAAACATGAAGTGGAACAACATCAAGCCGCAGGTCGACGAGATCACCTTCCCCGACGGCCACCGCATCATCATGTTGTCGGAAGGCCGCCTGGTGAACCTCGGCAACGCCATGGGTCACCCATCCTTCGTGATGTCGGCCTCGTTCACCAACCAGACTTTGGCGCAGATCGAACTCTACGCCAACAACAAGGACGGCAAGTACAAGAAGGAAGTCTACGTGCTGCCGAAGTCGCTCGACGAGAAGGTCGCGCGCCTGCATCTCGCCAAGATCGGCGTCCGCCTGACCGAGTTGAAGAAGGACCAGGCTGACTACATCGGCGTCAAGCAGGAAGGCCCGTACAAGAGCGATCACTATCGGTATTAAGAAAAGCCGTCATGGCCGGGCATAGGCGCCCAAAAGGCGCCGCCCTTGTGGACGTCTAGTCCCGGCCAAATAGCCCAATACTACTGCGCAAATGTGACGGCCGGGCTGCAAGCCCGGCCGTTTTTCGTGACAACGTCCGATGGAATAAATTTAAGGGCACCTCGAACAATAGCGTTTTTGCTGCGTGATCGTTAGCCCGCGCGGATCGGCGGGCAATTGGCAGATGATCTGACGCCGGTGCGGCTCCGCCGTATGCACCCGGCGTCCTGTTGAGGGTGGCACAAGCTGCCTTTTCCC
>CAMBQQ010000123.1 GCA_945870035.1 Rhizobium sp. Q54
CCGCCCGCACCTTCGGCGTCGTCGTTGCTTGGCTGTGAAGTTGGATCAACATGCCCGAACCCCGCTTCGAATGTCCCTCAGGATCGATCTTGCCATGAAAAAAGCAGAGCGACGAGGGTCTATGTGATCATCCGGGATGGAACAGTTACGGGCCACTCCCTTGCCGAACGTGTTGCTGGCGCCGAGCGCGACCACAGTCGCCGCCTGGGCCGGCCCCCACGCCAGGCAGGAGAGCATCATGAACAAGGCGAATATGGTCCGCAAGCCGCGCATATCGACCTCCTGTCCTTCAGAATCCGGATGCCGAACAATAGCCGAGCGGCCGGTTCCGGATTGCGAAATTCTGGTGAAATCTGGTCGTGATGGTCCGGCCACCGCCTGGAAACACCGATTTCGGCCAAAGAACGGTCCTTTTCCGCAAATTGCGACCGCCCCTGGCCGAGCCGCCAAACCTTTCTTGCTATTGAGAGACTCCAGCCGTACATAGAAGGGGCTGACGGTTTTAGTTCCGGTTGTGCCGCGTTCGGGCCCCGGCCCGCCAGTCCAGGATCGGTCCCCCGAGGAGGCGGGCCGAACGGACGGCGAAGCGAGCCGAAACCCTTGTAAGGACACCCGGATCAGCGTCTGGCCACTCTGGCCTTGTGCGTTCTGACCGTTGGCGATGACTAAACCTCGGCGGCGCTGCTTTTGGCGCAGCCGCAGCGCTACGGGTCGAAACATTCATGCTGCCACGTTCGCAGCAAAGGCAATTTGAGGTCCCACGCTTTCGCGACGCTCTCGTGACTGCGCGTTTTGCTATGGACCGCGCTGCTTTGGAATGGGCCCCGGATTCGCGTGAAAACGCGCCCCTTTCCCTTAAACCCCATCAGGCTACCTCCCAAATGCGCCGTTTCGCGTCGTTTTCGACGCGCGAGCACGCCGGCGGGTACGCCTCAGTGAGAATATCCTATGCCCGACAAGATGCTGATCGACGCCACCCACCCGGAAGAGACACGGGTGGTGGTACTCCGCGGCAACCGCGTCGAAGAATTCGACTTCGAATCCGCTAACCGCAAACAGCTTCGCGGCAACATCTACCTCGCCAAAGTCACCCGCGTAGAACCGTCGCTCCAGGCCGCCTTCGTCGATTACGGCGGCAACCGGCATGGCTTCCTGGCCTTCGCCGAAATCCACCCGGACTATTACCAGATCCCGGTCGCCGACCGGCAGGCGCTGATCGCGCAGGAAGAGCGCGACGCCAAGGCCGCCGACGCCGAGGCCGACAACCGCTCCAGCCGCAGCGGTGGGCGCAGTGGTGGCCGCAACCGTCATCGCCGCTCCGGCGCCGATCGCCAGCGCGACCCGTCCCGTTCCGAGCCGGTGGCGGCGGACGCCGCCGAACAGCTGCAGCCCGACATGACGTCTGGCGAAGGCGCCCTCGGCGGGGTACAAAATGGCGACCTTGGCGACCAGCCGGAAATAACCGCGCAGCCTTATTCGGATGAGACGCCACAGTCCACGTCCGACCAGCAGACCGAAACCCAGATCGAGACCCAAGACACCGCTTCGCACCACGAGACAGCGACCGAAATCGCCGAAGCCGCCGCCCCGATCGCGACCGTCGATCCGGACGCCGCCGATGAGGCGCGCGAAGCTTATGAAGCGCCCGCCGGCGACATCGAACTGCCGCCCGCGCATTTGGCGGACGAAGCCGCCGCGCGCGAACGCGCCGCGTCCGAAGCCGAGCACGATCATCACCCTGATGACCATGCCGACGACGATCATCACGACGACGAGCACCACGAAGACGAACACGTCGAATCCGTCGGCGGCGCCGACGCGCTCGAGGAAGCGCAGGAGCGCGCTCCCCGTTTCCGCCGCAACTACAAGATCCAGGAAGTCATCAAGCGCCGCCAGGTCATGCTGGTGCAGGTGGTCAAGGAAGAACGCGGTTCCAAAGGCGCCGCGCTCACCACGTATCTCTCTCTCGCCGGCCGCTATTCGGTGCTGATGCCGAACACCGCGCGCGGCGGCGGCATTTCGCGCAAGATCACCTCGGGCGAAGACCGCTCGCGACTCAAGGAAATCGCCCAGGAACTGGAAGTGCCGGAAGGCATGGGTGTCATCCTGCGCACGGCCGGCGCATCGCGCACCAAGACCGAAGTGAAACGCGATTTCGAATATCTGCTGCGCCTGTGGGAAACCGTGCGCGACCTCACACTGAAGTCGATGGCGCCGAAGCTCGTCTATGAGGAAGGCTCGCTGATCAAGCGGTCGATCCGCGATCTGTATTCCAAGGACATCGAGGAAATCGTCGTCGCCGGCGAAGCCGGCTTCAAGGAAGCGCGCGACTTCATGCGCATGCTGATGCCGACGCACGCCAAGAACGTGAAGCTCTATAACGACGCACAGCCTCTGTTCACGCGCTACGGCACCGAGACCCAGTTAGATGCCATGTTCCAGCCGACCGTGCAATTGCGTTCCGGCGGCTACATCGTCATCAACCAGACCGAAGCCTTGGTCGCCATCGATGTGAACTCCGGCCGCGCCACGCGCGAACACCACATCGAAGACACCGCGCTCAAGACCAATTGCGAAGCCGCCGACGAAGTCGCCCGCCAGCTTCGCCTGCGCGACCTCGCCGGCCTGGTTGTCATCGACTTCATCGACATGGATGAAGGCCGCAACAACCGGCAGGTCGAGCGGCGCATGAAAGACGCGCTCAAGCACGACCGCGCCCGCATCCAGGTCGGCCGCATCTCGCATTTCGGCCTTCTGGAAATGTCGCGCCAGCGCATCCGTACTTCCGTCCTGGAAAGCTCGACTGAGAAGTGTCCAACCTGCGGCGGCCTCGGCCATGTCCGTTCGGTATCGTCGGTCGCGCTGCAATTGCTGCGCGCCATCGAGGACTCGCTGAACAAGGGCGCAACGCATAACCTGATCGTACGCACCCGTTCGGAAGTCGCGCTCTATGTGCTCAACCACAAGCGCGCCCATTTGCGCGCGCTGGAAGAGCGCTTCCACATCACCATCACCATCACCGCCGACGCCACCGTCAGCGCGCAGGTGTCCTACATCGTCGAGCGCGGCGAGCAGATGCACTCCGCCGACGCCGCCAAGGCGATCGCCGCATCGGCGCCCCCGATGCTGACCACGTTCGAGGACGACGATTTCGTCGAGCCCGAGCCGGAAGAGGCAGAGGACGACGGCGAAGAGATGATGGCGGCGCCCTCCTCCATCGAAGTTGTCGAGGATGCCGAAGACGGCGACGAAGCAGAGACGCGCGGCGATAGTGAAACTGAAGGTGGAGATGGCCAGCGCCGTAGGCGCCGTCGCGGACGCGGGCGCGGTCGTGAAGGCTCTGGCCGTGGCGAAGGCCGTGAAGGCTCAGGCCGCGAAAATACGCCGCGCCAGCCGCGTGAACCACGCGAGGTGACCGCAGTCGCCGAACATCAGGTCGCGCACGAAGATCACGATGCCGGCACGCCGGAGGAAGATGGCGGCGAGCGTCAGCCTCGCGCTGAGGCCGCACCCGGTTCCGCCGAAGGCGAGGATATCCGCCGCCGCCGACGCCGTGGCCGCCGTGGCGGCCGTCGCAACCGCCACCGCGACGGCGATGCACCGGGCGCTGCCGCGAATGGCAACGGCGGCCAGGATGCGCAGGATCATGAGTCACAAGAAGCGAACTTTGCTCCCGCTAGCGATGCGCCGGATAACGCGCCGCGCCACGATCAGGGCAACGGCCAAGACCGTGTCGAAGATCGCCCGGTGAGCGCGCCGGCCTATGCCGCGCCTGAGCCTGTCCAGGCCGCAACGGACACGCCGCCCTCGGCGCAAGACACGCCGCGCCGCCGCTCCACCATCCGCGAGCCGGCGCCGTTTGCCGCCGGGGCCAGCGCCGCGCCAGCGAGTGCTCCCGTACTGCCGCAGCCCGTGGTCGTCTCGACCGCGAGCGACGAGCCGGCCGCGCCGAAACGTGGCTGGTGGGGCAAGCGCCTGCTCGGCGACAAGTAGTT
Organism: Rhizobium sp. Q54; assembly: GCA_945870035.1. GTDB lineage: Bacteria > Pseudomonadota > Alphaproteobacteria > Rhizobiales > Xanthobacteraceae > Pseudolabrys. Next base: position 3,996 of record CAMBQQ010000123.1, read on the forward strand.
TGGGCTGAAAAGAGATGGACGTGCGGCCGCCTCAAATGCGCCGCACGGCCGGGCTTTATCCGGTTCCATCTTAACCTTTGCCGAAAGCAGGGCCAGCCAGGTCCCGGCGGAGCGTGCTATATTCAAGCGAAGAAATATCCAAGGGAGCTACGCCGATGCGCGCGACATACGCCCTCACCTGTCTTGCCCTCGCCAGCCTGATGCCGCTGGTGATGCCGACCAAGCCCGCCGCCGCCGCCACCGCCGCGCAGAAAATGGAAACCTGCAAATATGGCGCGGAGCACGACAACCTCACCGGCGCCAAGCGCGATGCGTTCATCAAGAAGTGCATGACCAACGCCAATTACGAACCGGCCGCCCGCAAGGACGCGCTGAAGAAAAAGCCGGCCGCCGCCGCCAAGCCGGCCGCTGCCGCGCCGGCCGCTGACAAAGAACCGGACGAGAAGCCACAGTAAGCGGCTTCCGTCACGCAGCCTTCTCCACCGGCCGCACCACAAAGGTGCGCAACACGCCGCGGCAACCGGCCATGGCGTCAGCAGTGCAAGCGGGGCTATCAGCGCGGCAATCGGTAAAATTTGACCAATGTTCTTGAACGCTTTCTCATCCGACGGCGGTAGATAGTCGCGGATGAAACGCTTTTCTGGGATCACTCAGGCCGTCCGGCGGCGCACTTCATGGCTGCGCCACGACAGCCTGCGCCTGGCAGCGGCAACCGCTGTTGTCGGCGCCGCGCTGTTTGGCGTTTACAACGCCCTCGGCGGTCAATCTGCCGTGCCCGTCATCGATGAAGCCGCGGTCGCGGAGCACCTCACCGAAACCCTGCGTCAGCAGGCAGAAGCACGCCGCCTCGGCAGCATTATCTTCGCCTCGGCGGAAAAGTACTGCGAAGAATACAAATTCGATAATGCGACCGGCTACGTCGTCGACATCAACCTTGTCGATTGCGAGGAAAGACTGACACGCGAAGCCGTCGCTAAAAAAGAAGCCGCCAAATCGGCGGGCCTGAAAGGCATGCTCACCAGCTTCAAGAAGTAGCGCTCTGACGCGGCTTCGACTCTGCGGCCGGCAACGTCCCCAGCCGCGGCGCGAACATGTCGAGAATATCGCCGCCTGAACGCGGCGGCGAAAACACATAACCCTGGATCTGCGTACAGCCGGCGTCGCGCAACTTGGCGACCTGCGCGGTTGATTCGACGCCTTCCGCCGTCGTCGACATGCCGAGTGCATTGGCCAAGGCGACGATGGCGCGGATGATCGCCAGGCTCTCGTCGCGCGCGGCAACGTCGTTGATGAACGACTTGTCGATCTTGATCTTGTCGAACGGGAACAGCCGAAGGTAGCTGAGCGACGAATAACCGGTGCCGAAATCGTCGAGCGAGGTGCGCACGCCGAGCGTCCGCAAATGCTGCAACATCTGCATCGGCCCCTCGCCGCCATCCAGGAAGATCGATTCCGTGACTTCGAGCTCGAGCCGGTGCGGCGGCAGTCCGCTTTTCGCCAGCGCGGCGACCACCGTCGACAGCAGTTTCTGATTGCGGAACTGAACCGCGGACAGGTTGACGGCGACGACCGTATCGTCCGGCCAGTTCATCGCTTCAGTACAAGCCTGGCGCAAGACCCAATCGCCGATCTCGTCGATCAGGCCGGTCGCCTCCGCCACCGGGATGAACTCGACCGGCGATACATAGCCCCACTCCGGCGACTTCCACCGCGCCAGCGCCTCGCATCCGGCCAATGACCACGTCCCGAGATCGACCAGCGGCTGGAATGCGATCTGCATTTCGCCGTTCTTGAGCGCCGCGCGCAATCCATCCTCGATCGCCCGGCGGCGCAGCGCGCCCGATTCCATTTCCGGCTCGAAGAAACGATAATTGCCGGTGCCGTCTTTCTTGGCGGCATAGAGGCCGAGTTCGGCCTTCTGCAAAAGTGCATCGATGCTCCAACCGTCGTCAGGAACGATGGCAATACCGATGCCGGTGCTGGTCGCCAGTTCGCCGTGTTTGAGCTTGAACGGCTCCTTAAAGGCGTCGATAATCTGACGCGCCAGTACCATCGTGTCGGCCGGCAGCGTGGGTCCGATCTGCAGAATCGCGAATTCGTCGCCGCCGAGCCGAGCCACGATATCGCGGTCGCGCGCGCAGGCGCGGATGCGTTTGCCGACGGCAGCCAGCAATTCGTCGCCAATGGGGTGACCGAGCGTATCGTTGACCGATTTGAAGCGATCGAGATCGAGGCACAAAAGCGCGGCGCTCTGTCCGTTCTCGCGGGCTTCGTCGAGGGCGCGGGCAACCTGTTCGCAGAAAGCCGTGCGGTTCGGCAGACTGGTGATCGGATCGCTATAGGCCAGATGCGTAATGCGCTCTTCGGCCAGCCGCTTGTCGGTCACATCGGCACCGACGCCATGATAGCCGGTGAACTTGCCGGCATTGTCGAACACCGGCTTGGCCGACAGCAGCCAGAAGCGATTTTCTTCACCTACGGCATAAGGAACCACGATGTCACGGAACGGCATCCGCCATCGCATCTGATTGACGATTTCAATGACCCCGGGCGGCGGGATCTCGCTCAGGCCGCCTATCAGTTCACTGAAAGCAATACCTTGCATTTCCGCGGGCTTGCGGCCGGCCGCTTCGGCAAAACGATCCGAGACGTGCTTCAAGACGCCGCCGGCGTCGACCTCCCACAGCCAGTCGCTGGCGTTTTCCTGAAAGTCGTTCAGCAGAAGCGTGATGAGCTCGCCCTGAGCTTCAAGTTTGAATTGGTCGCGAAGATGGTTGACGAAAAGATTTCCGTGCGCGACCAGATTGCGCGACAGGAACACCGCATAGAGCGGCATCAGAATCGCAAACGGCAAGTACGCAGCATGGTCGGTCAGGAACAGGCTCAGTTCGGCGCCGATCACGATCGACCAAGTGTAGACCAGGCCGGCCATCGGCACTGTCGACAAGCCGAAGGCGCAACCGGAGATCATCCCAGTAACGAGGCAAGCAATGACCATCTGGTGAATTAAGTCGGCGCCCGGAAACAGGACCAGCGGCAACACACCCCAGGTCATTCCAAGCACCACTGAATGCAAAATCAGGCGGCGCACCGAGCGGGCCGACGCCTCCGCGATCTTTCTGCGTCGCGAACGGTGCCACGACCAGAAACTGACCACGGCCGCGAAACCGACGATGGACGTCCAGCCAATCAGAAACCCGATCGGCGCGGCATCAAGGAATACAAAGAACACGATGATCGCGTTGATGACGTTCATCGACATCGACATCGGTATAAGCCTGACCACGGTCGAGACTTGGGCAGCCCGAACACGCCGGCGCCCCTGCGCATCAAGCTCGTCCAATTGGTCGAGGTCGATCACCGCGCCGAATAACAGCGCCAGCATTTTTCGTAGTGCCGCTGAGAAAATCATGGGTTTTGCCAGGAGGTCTTGGGGCGGCAGCCGGCGGCCTTAAAACTCGATCTGACAATGCTGATAATCCGCTAAGTAAGGGTGTTCCGGAACCATAAGCCGGGATGGCAATGTGGATTGCCATCCCGCCGAACGTAATGCCGCAGGGCGCGAAATCAGGATTCCAATACCACCGTAGGGGTTCGTTAACCTTGTCGGGTCAAGATTGTACCGCATGCCGGGATTTTCCTTTCTGACGAGATCGCATCCGCGAAACGCCGAAGCTTTGCCGGAAGCGCTGCCCGCTTCGCCGGCACTCGCACCGGCCGAACCCATGCCGGCGTCCAATACAGCCTCGATCCGCGAAACGATCGACCTGCTCGAACTCGACCTCAGCGCGATGATCCGCGACGTGGCCATCGCCGCCGCCGCCGTCCGCAGCGGCACCAGCGCGTCCGCCGGCGCGCTCGCCTCCATTCAGGCGCGCACCGAAACGCTCGCCGCCCAGTCGCTTGATGCCAAGCGCGATGCCGATCAGGTCGCCGACGCCACCGTCGAACTGGCGCAATCGTCCAATGAAATCGACAAGCAGGTCCGTGCCGCCGGCCGGCTGACGGACGACGCCGGCGACGCCGCGCTCGCCGCCAACCGCAGCGTCGATGAGCTGAAAGCCTCGTCCGAGGAAATCGGCCAGGTCATCAACCTGATTGCCAATATCGCACGTCAGACCAATCTGCTGGCGCTCAATGCCACCATCGAGGCTGCGCGTGCGGGCGCCGCCGGCCGCGGTTTCGCGGTGGTCGCCGCCGAGGTCAAGGCGCTGTCGGTGCAAACGCAGACCGCTACCGAGGAAATCAAGCGCAAGATCGACACATTGCAAAACGCCGCGGCGATATCGATCGCGGCCGTGCATCGCATATCGGAAGCGACCAAGGCGGTGCGCCCGGTGTTCTCGACCATCGCCGGCGCCATCGAGCACCAGGTCGAAACCACTGACGGCCTGTCGCGCAACGCCAGCGAAAATTCGCGCTTCATCGGCGCGGTGGCTGACGGCGCCACTGAAATCAAGACCGCCGCTGTCGATGCGACCGCGCATGGCGCGGCGGTCGATCATTCCGGCCAGGATGTCGGCCGCCTTGCCGAAAGGCTCAAGACCCGCGCGGTGATTTTTCTACGCCTGAGCGAAATCGGCGACCGCCGCCAGCATGAACGCCTGCCCTGCGAACTCGACGTCGAGCTTCAGACCGGATCGGCCATACTGCACGGCCAGACCGCGGATATTTCCGAAGGCGGCCTGCTGGTGCGCTTGCGCGAGCCGCGCGAGCTGGTGACCGGCGCGCTGATCGAAGTCAGGATCGCCGGCATCGGCAACGGGCGTGTAAAGCTGGTCAACCAGTCGGCGCTCGGCCTGCATCTGGCCTTTGAGGCGCTCGACGAAGAGACGCGCGCGCGGCTGAACGAGAGGCTCGCCGTCATCCGCTCCGACAATACCGAGTTCATCGATCGCGCCATTGGCGCCGCAAATCGCATCTCGCATTTGCTCGAAGAAGCGGTCACCGCGCGCCGCATTACGCTCGACGACCTGTTCGATAATAACTATGTGCCGATTCCCGATACCAATCCGCCGCAATACACGACGCGCTTTCTCGCGCTGACCGAAGCCCTGCTGCCGGCGATCCAGGAGCCACTTCTTGCGAGCGACAAACGCATGGTGTTTTGCGTTGCGGTCGACCGCAATGGCTATTTACCGGTGCATAACACCGTTTATTCCAAGCCGCAGCGCCCTGGCGAAGTGGTCTGGAACACCGCGCATTGCCGGAACCGGCGCATCTTCGATGACCGCGCCGGCCTCTCGGCGGGGCGCGTGGTGCGGCCTTATCTCATTCAGAATTATCCCCGCGACATGGGCGACCGTATCGTCATGATGTGGGAGATCGGCGCGCCGATCCGGGTCTTCGGCAAGCAATGGGGCGGCCTGCGCACCGCTTATACGCTTTAACGAACGACGGGCGTCTCCAAGCCGTACATCCTTCGGGAACTATCTGGCCGAGCAACGGTTGACCGCCAAGACGCGGAGTTTGTCCGCGTCTTTGGAGGCAACGAAGCTATGATTACGCAGACCGGGATAGTGGATGACGCGCCTTCGGCCGTCAGTTGGCAGGCGATCTTCGCAGGCGCAACGGCGTCGGCAGCGATTACTCTGGTTCTTGTCGCGTTTGGCGCCGGCGTTGGATTTTCCGTGGTTTCGCCGTGGAGCGATCAGGGCATTTCCGCCACCACCTTCACCATCAGCGCCGGCATCTACCTGATCGTCATCGCCATGCTGTCATCGACCGTCGGCGGCTATCTCGCCGGCCGGTTGCGGACGCAGTGGCACAGCGTGCACGAGCACGAACGCTATTTCCGCGATTCCGCCCATGGCGTGGTGACCTGGGCCTTGGCGACCGTCGTGACGGCGGCAGTTCTCGGCGGCGCGACGACTGCAATTATCGGTGCGACCGGGGCCGGCCTTGCTGCCGGGACACCGGGCGCCGCCCGATCGGCCATGACCGAGGGCTATGTCGACACCCTGCTGCGTCCGGCGCCGAACCGCGCCAATGCAGCCGTCGGTCAGAGCCAGACGCAGGCCAATCAGCAGGCGACCGAAACCGCCACCTCGCCGGTCGCCACCGGCCAGGCCACGCCGAACCTGCAGGGCGGCACAATCACTGCGCCGGCGCCGCAGGGCAACGTCAACCGCGGCGAAATCGGCCGCATTCTGGCGAGCGGCCTCGGCCGCAACGGCTCGGTGTCGGACGCCGACAAGAGCTACCTGGCCAGCGTCATCGCGGCCCGCACCGGCCTGACGCAGCAGGAAGCCGAGCAGCGCGTGAACCAAACGATCACGCAGGCCAAAGCCGCGGCGGATGCCGCGCGCAAGTCGGCGCGCAACTTCTCGTTCTGGCTGGCTTTCGCGATGCTCGCCGGGGCGTTGTCGGCCGCGCTTGCGGCCATCGAAGGCGGCAGCCTGCGCAACCGCGATTGGTATCTCTCCGATGCCGAACGCAACCGCACCCGCACCGTCCCCGCCGAATAACGGCACATTCAAACGAAGGAGACCGACATGCCTATCTTGCTTTGGTTGCTGGGCGTTCCGATCAGCCTGATCATCGTCCTGATGCTGCTCGGCGGCATCTAACGACACCAAAACAAAAAGCCCCGCCGGTCGAAAGATCGGCGGGGCTTTTGCTTGTCGCGCGCCACCCTTGATCTATCGCAATGCTGGCGCCGTCTGCAGGCGCCACATTTCTCCAGAAAGTCTGGAGCGCGACCCATGCGTTTGAATCTGTTGGCCGCCGTTGTCAGCGCATTACTTTTCACCGTGCCGGCATCGGCACAAAACGTCGTGCCGAACGAGCAGCTTCAGGAAATCCTGATCAAGACCTCGTTGCTCACATTCAACGACGCCAATCTGACCGGCACCTACGCCGTATTGCATGCCAAACTCGCCAAGCCATTTCGCGACCAGTTCAGCCCCGATAAATTGAAGCAGGCATTCAAAGCCTTTGCCGATAAAAAAATCGATCTGGGTGTAATCGTCCTGAAACCGCCGGTTGCCACCGCCGCGTCTAAGATCGATTCGCGCGGCGTGCTTGTGTTGCGCGGAGCTATCGCCTAAAGTTGGTGACGGCCTGATCTTTTAGGCGGCGTTTTCGTCCTGAAGGTCGCTCGCCTTGGCGATGACCTCCAACCCGTTAGTGAACTTTACCCCCAGGATAAGTTTTGGCAAGAGTGCGTGGCCATCAAGGCG
>CAMBQQ010000124.1 GCA_945870035.1 Rhizobium sp. Q54
GTGAGACAGAGGGAAAAATGGCTCAATCCGACGCATCTGCGCCTCGGAGAGTAGAAACAAACCATCCATGGCGACGCCTCCTTGCGCCGCCAGTGAATCAATCGACCACCTGATCCGCAAGATATTTAATGGGTCCTGAGCCTAGATCAGCGTTCAGAACACTGTGCCTGATCGCCTGCATCGCAACCTTCACATCGGCGCCGGGGCCATCCGCCTTCGCCGAAGGCTCATCGCGCCCTTACGGCGGCGGCGGCCGCATTCAGCCTCTCGAAATCATAAAGAAATATAATCAATCGGGAGAATTGTTCCGGATCGAAGGCAGCTGCCAGTCGTCCTGTACCATGCTGCTCGCCATCAAGAACGTTTGCGTCGAGCCAAGCGCAACGCTGCGCTTCCACGCCGCGCTATTCCCGAACGAACGGCACGAGAAGCCCAATCCGAAGCGGCAGGCAAGGATGCTTAATTCGTACAATGCAAAACTGCGCAATTATCTCGTCAGCAATCGCTATGTCGAGACGTTCGATTTTCACGACATTTCCGGCAGCGACATCATCCGGAAATTCGGCTACCGGGCATGCAAAGGCTGACCAAGCACGCAGCCGCCGGCCTTACTCCGGCTCGGCCATGATCAGCGCCCAGTACACCTTGTACTTCGACTTCGGCGTGTAGACCGCGGCGATGCCCATGCGGGTCGCGCCCTTCAAGAGCATGTTGGCCTTGTGCGGCGGGCTATCGCGCCAGCCGGAGAACGCCTCGGCCAAAGTGTGATAGCCGGCGCCGATATTTTCCGCCGCGGTCTTGGCGTCGTAGCCCGAGGCCTTCAGCCGGCCGACAAACGGTTTGCCGGCGGCGTGGTCGAGCTTGTCGCGTTTGGCCATCACCTCGGCCTGGCCTTGCGCCAGCCGGGTGAGTTCCGGATCGAGCGTCACCGCCGGCAGGCCATTATTGGCCCGGTAGCCGGAAATCATCGAGGCGGCGGCAGCATCGTCGAGCGTCGCGCCCGGCTGCGCCAGACTGCGATACATGCTCGGCTCCGCCTTCGGCATATAATTGTCGCCTGCACAGCCGGCGAGCGCGAAAGCAGCGAGCAAAAGCGCGCTCGGGCGAAGCAAAACCATGAGGAACTTTCTCCGAGTCGGGATCAGGCCGCAAACTGGCCGCCGACCATGGCCGGACAGTGACGATCCAGCCGCTGTATCGGCGCACAGCCCCGTTAACATTCGCTTAACCAAATAAAGCGGGCAATTAACTGCAAAAAAACCAGGCAGGATTACCGTCGCCGACGACCGGGTTGGAGAAACATGGCAAAGACCACAGCCGCGACGGCTACAACACGCAATTGGCCGTTGATCGCTTTTACTGGCTTCACCGTTTTTGCCGCCAGCCTTGCCATTGGCAGCGCCGCCGCACCCGAACTGCCGTTTAGCGCAACGGCGGCCGCCGCCGCCGCTCTCGCGCTATGCGCGATGGCAATCGCCGCCAGCCTCCTCGCCCGCCGCACGCAACTGAAAAACCGGCGCATGCTGCTGGCGCTCAACAACATGCCGCAGGGCCTGTGCATGTTCGACGCCAAGGAGCGCCTGCTGTTCTGCAACGATCGCTATCGGGAATTCTATAAGTTGTCGACGGCAATTTCCGCGCCCAGCACCCCGATTGCCGACATTCTTGCCTTCCGCGCGGCCAACGGCACCTTCCTGAGCGACCCGAGCGAATATCGGCGCAAGCTGGTCGCCGATATGGCCGAGGGAAAAGCCACCACCACTGAAGTGAAAACGCCAGACGGACGGACACTTCTGATCAGAAACCGCGGCATGCCCGGCGGCGGCTGGGTCGGCAGCCACGACGACATCACCGACCGACGCAATGCCGAGATCGAACGCGAGTCGATGCAGAAACAGCAGGACCGGCGCGCCATGATCGAGCGGGCCATTGCCGCGTTCCGCCAGCGCGTCGAAGAACATCTGGATGCCGCCAGCGCCGGAGCCACCGCGATGCGCGCGACCGCGACGACCCTGCGCGCCACCTCCGACCGCAGTTCTTCGAATGCCGCCGGCGCGGTGTCGGCTTCCAACGAAGCCTGTGCCAATGTCGAGACCGCCGCCGTCGCCGCCGACGAATTGGCAAGTTCGATCGGCGAAATCGGCCGCCAGCTTGCCCGGACCACCGACATCGTCCGCGTCGCGGTCACAGAAGCGCAAAGTACCAAAAGCCGCATCGACGCGCTGTCGCTCGCTGCCCGAAAAATCGGCGACGTCATCAAATTGATCCGCGACATTGCCGGCCAGACCAATCTTCTGGCGCTCAACGCCACCATCGAAGCGGCGCGCGCCGGCGACAGCGGCAAGGGCTTCGCCGTGGTCGCGTCGGAGGTCAAATCTCTGGCGGTGCAGACTGCGAAAGCGACCGAGGATATTGCGGCGCTCATCACATCGGTGCAAACCGCGACGACAGGCGCGGTCGGCGCCATCGGCCGCATTTCGGGGCGCATGGCCGAGATCGACAATTGTGCCACCGCCGTGTCGGCCGCGGTCGAACAGCAAAGCGCGGCGACCGGCGAGATTTCGCAGAATGTCGCGGGCGCCGCCGGCGGCACGCGGCAGGTCGTCTCGGCGCTCGGTGAAGTGGCCGGCGCGGCGACCGAAACAGCGACGGCCGCGGAAAGCGTCCTCGACGCCGCGCAAGGCGTTGAAGCGGCGGCCGCCGAGTTACGCGCCGAAGTCGAAGGTTTCCTGGCGCGCGTCGCGGCTTGATCGTCCGGCACGGCACAGGCATTTTTCGCACCGTCAAAACCGATCTTTGTCCAAAGCCTGCCTTGAATCGATATGGCCGATCCGCGATAGCTTGCCTATATACAGCCAGTCGAAACGGAGGCTTTCACGATGCGGTTGGGCTACTTCACCATGCCGGTTCATCCGCAGACGCGGGACTGGTCGCAGACATTACGCGAGGACCGCGAGGCGATCATTCTTGCCGACAAGCTCGGCTTCCACGACGCCTTTGTCGGCGAGCATCTGACCGACGCCTGCGAACGCGTCACCAACAGCATGCTGTTTCTGGCGACGCTGATCGGCGACACCAAGACCATCAAGCTCGCCACCGGCACCACCAACCTGTCGCAGATGCATCCCGTCGTCATCGCGCAGAACGCGGCGATGTTCGATCATCTGGCGCAAGGCCGTTTCATCTTCGGCATCAGCCCCGGCGCGCTCGCCTCAGACGCCGAAGCGCTCGGGTTGCTGGAAGAAGACCGCAATAAGATTTTCGCCGAAGCGATCGACGTCATCCTGGAAATCTGGTCGCGCGAGCCGCCATACGACATCGACCTGCCGAACAACCGATTCAAGGTCGCGATCAACAAGAACGCCACCTATCATCTCGGCACCGGCATCATGGGCAAACCATTCCAGAAGCCGCGGCCGGAAATCGTCGGCACCGTGGTGGCGCCGTTCTCGCCCGGCTGCGTCCTGATGGGCAAGCGTGACTTCCATCCGCTGTCGGCGAACTTCCTCCTCGCCAAGCATCTCAAGTCGCACTGGACGAATTTCGCCAAAGGCAAGGCCGAGGCCGGCGAAAAGGCCGACATCAAGGACTGGCGCATCGCCCGCACCATTTTCGTCGCCGACGATGACGCGACCGCGCGCCGCTATGGCCGCGACGACGCCAACAGCCCGTACCGGTTTTATTTCGAGAAGATGCTCGCCAAAATGAAGCGCAGCAACCGGCTTTATGTATTCAAGAGCCACAAGGAACAGCCGGACGAAGAGATCACGCACGACTTTGTCATGGACCATTGCGTCATCAGCGGTACGGTCAACAAGGTGGTCGACGCCATCCTGGCGCTGCGCGAGGAGACCGGCGATTTCGGCGAACTGGTTTACGCCGGCATGGACTTCGTCGATCCTGCCTTGGCCAAACGCTCGATGACCTTGCTGGCCGAACAGGTGTTGCCGCGCGTCAACGAGGCGATCGGCAAGCAGGCCGCGGCGGAGTAATTTTTCCGTTCGTCCCCGCGAAAGCGGGGACCCAGACTCCAGCAGACGCTTTCGCTTGTGACTCTGGGTTCCCGCTTACGCGGGAACGAACGGAGTGTGGGTCTGACGGATGAGTGCTGCAATTGCTTTCGCACCCTTCTCCAACTCATCCACCTTCACACACGCCGCGACATAGCGGTCCGGGCGCAGCAGGATGACGTGATTGTCATAACGCGCCAGGCGCGGGTTGGGCGCACCGACTTCCACGACATCGCGGCCCATGACGATGATGCGGGCGCCGAGTTTATTCCATGGCGCGGCGGACAGTGCGCGCAGCGCTTCGTCGGCATGCGGCGAGCGCACCAAAATAGAAAAACCGTCGCCGAGCACGTCGTCGAGCAACACTTCGCGGCCACCAGATTCAACTTTCGGCTGCGGATACAGCCGGCCGACCAGAGTATGTTTGCCGCCCACGTCGTCCGGCAGCAAGAAGCCCGCGCCAAGATGCGGCGGCGGCTTGAATTTCATCTGCGCGACGTAGTCGCGCGCCGCCGGGAAATAATCGAGCACACGGAACAACATCTGGATGGCGAACGCCGCCGGCCGGCTCTTCGGCCCGATAACCTGACCCATGTTGAGCGCGAAGCGGATCATCGCCCAGGCGTGATCGCGGCGCTCGCTTTCATAGGTGTCGAGCAGGCCGGGGCCGAGCGCGCCCCGGGTCACAGCGGCGAGCTTCCACGCCAGGTTATTGACGTCGCGCAGGCCGGAGTTCATGCCCTGCCCGGCGAAAGGTGGCGTCAAATGCGCGGCATCGCCGGCCAGCATCACCCGGCCGTCTTTCCAGCGGTCGGCAATACGGGCATGGAACGTATAGACCGCCTTGCGCACCAGGACGCTCTGCGGCGCCGCCTCATGCGTCTCCATGAGATGCTGCACCATCTCCGGCGCGAGCAATTCCTCGTCGGTTTCGTGAGGATGCAGCATGAACTCATAGCGCCGCGTCAGATTCGGACCTGGCAACGCAATGCACGGCCGCGCCGGATTAGAAAATACCTTGGTGTGCGGCGAGGCGCTCGGCGAATTCTCCAGATCGAGGATCAGCCAGCGTTCTTTGAACGTCGATCCAGCCATCGTGATGCCGAGTTGGCGGCGCACGCCGCTTGAGGCGCCGTCGCAGGCGATCAGATAATCGCAGGTCTGCGTGGCGTCATTGCCGTCGGCGTCGGTCACGGTCAACGCCACGCCTTTGGCGTCTTGCTCGAAGGACTTCAACTCATGCTGAAACTTCGCGGTGACATGCGGAAAGCGCGCCAGCGCGTCGCGCAATTGCCGCTCCAGCACCGGCTGGCGAAACGCATTGCGGCGCGGAAAGCCGAACGGCTGTTCGGTTGGTTGCACCTTGGCAAAGCAGCGGCCCGAGGCCGAGAAATAGTGCGAGCCGTAGCCGGTTACGGTTTGCGACATCACTTCGGCGACGACGCCGGCAGCCTGCATGGTGCGCAGGCTTTCGTCGTCGATCGACACCGCGCGCGGCTCGTGCACGGTGGCGGCATTGCGCTCGAGCACCAATGTCTCGACGCCGAGAACGCCGAGCAGATTGGCCAGCGTCAATCCGGTCGGACCGGCGCCAACAATGACGATGGGAACATGCAACGCCACGTCTTCACCCTGCTTTCATCGCCGCCACGCCACGGCCACGTTCGATTTCCCGTGCCGCCGCCTGCACGGCCATGGTCAGCCGCGCCACCGCGCGTTTATTGGCCGGCGGCGACAGCAGGACCATGCTGAGGCTGCCGTTGACGCGACCGCTATCGTCGAAGATCGCCGTAGCGATGCCGGTGCGGCCGGCGTCGACTTCGCTGGAACTGACATTGACCGGCTCGTGGCGCAGCGCACGCAGCGCTGCCTTGAAGTCCTCGAAGCCGGGGCCCATGCCGGCGGCAACGATGTCGCGGCGATGATCGCGCCACAAATCGACAACCGTGCGCGGCGGCAGATGCGCCAGAATCACTTTTGACGTCGCGCCGCGAAACATCGGCATCGGCGCGCCCCGTTCATAGGAACTGACCGGCTCGCCACTGCGGTTGGTTTCTTGATGAATGCACATCACCTTCTGCCGATAGTAACGGCACAACAATATCGCCGCCGGTTCGCGCAGGCGGCGCAGCAGGCGCTCCATCACCGGCTGCGCCAGCTTCAGCACCGGATCGGCGGCGCGCACCTTGCGATCAAGTTCGACGATGGCGGGACCGAGCACATAGCGATTGCGGTTCAGCCTTTCCAGCATGCCGGACGCGACCAGCGTGTTGAAGTAACGGTAGGCGGTCGCCAGTGACACATCCATGCGGCTTGCCGCGCGTTCGGGAGACCACACCGGCCGTTCGGCGCTGAATAGCGACAGCACGCCGAGGACCTTGTCGGCGCTCGTCGGACCGCGCTTTTTGCCGCCGTCTTTCATCGCTGTCAGATGCGCATGATCGCCGGCCCCCAGGAGTTCAGCGTGTAGGGCTCATGTTTCCATTCCTTCACCGGACGGTCGCGGACATATTCGATCTCGGCGGAAATCTCGATCATGTTGCCGTCCGGATCCTTGATGAAGATGAAAAGATTGTTGCCGGGGCCGTGGCGGCCCGGACCCCAGACAATCGGCTCGTGCTGGTCACCGAGGTGATCGGCCCAGTCGCGGATCGTCGTCCACTCCCCGGCCTCATAGCTGTGATGATCGAGCCCGGCCTCCGGCTTCAGAAACATGCCGACGGTGTGATGCTCATGCGTCGAGCGCACGAAGCAAGTGGTCATGCGGCCGGTGTCGTCCTTGACCCGATCGGACAGCGCCATTCCGAGGACCGAGACATAGAACTTCTCCATCGGGACGAGATCGGTACTGCCGAAGGTGATGTGTTGCAGGGGGCCGCGAATGTCGCGAGACTTCGCGCCGGCCGGCGTCTTCGCCAGCCCAAAGACAATGGCGTTGCCTTCCGGATCGCGCGCCGCGAAAGCCCTGTCGTCGAACAAAGGCGATGGCGATTTCTCGATGAGGCCGCCCTGCCCTTCGACATACAACCGCAGACCGGCGAGCGCATCGGCGTCGCGGCAGGCGAACGCCGCAAAGCCCAGTGTCTTGTCGCGGCCTTTCGAGATCAACAGCGTACGGTCGGCGCCGCGGCAGATCCAGCGATCGGCGTCGAGCTTTTCGGCGCGCATCTGCATGACACGGTCGTAGTATTCGGCGAGCCGTGCCGGATCGGCGCTGGTCAATTCCATGTGGTGCAGATAGGCGGCGGCGGCGACGGCTGACATTCCAACAGCGGATTTGGCGACGGTCATGATTTGCTCTCTGGCGGCGGGCTCCATTATGCAAACCACGTCCGCGCGCGGGCGTCAAAAGTACCGGGCGTAATTATCACTATGTGAGAAAATTCATTTCGGCACGAAAAAGCCCGCCGGCGCGAAGCCGGCGGGCTTTATCAAGAGGACTGCAGTCGATTTTAGCGCGCCGGCGGCAAGGCGCTGCCGGCGATACCACCTTGGCCGCCCTGATTATTGACCGGCGCGATATTGGCCGGGGCGGACGAACCGTTATTGCCGGCGGCCGACGGCGGCGCCATGGGATTAGCCGGCGGCGGCGGCGCGGCATTGGCCAGCGTATCCGGCGCCTTGCCCGGCAACACGACGACACGGCTGCCGACCTGGACACGGCTGAACAGGTCTTCGATGTCCTCGTTCAACAACCGGATGCAGCCCGACGACACGGTCTGCCCGATGGTCGAGGGCTGATTCGTACCGTGAATGCGGTACAGCGTCTTGCCGAGATAAAGCGCGCGCGCGCCAAGCGGATTGCCGTTACCGCCGGCCATGAAGCGCGGCAGGTAAGGCTGGCGCTCGATCATCTCGGACGGCGGGAACCAATCCGGCCATTCCTTCATGCGCGATACACGCTCGGTGCCGGCCCAGGTAAAGCCCTCGCGGCCGACGCCGATGCCGTAGCGCAGCGCCTTGCCGTTGCCGAGGACGAGGTAGAGATAAGTGTTGGGCGTATCGACGATGATGGTGCCGGCTGGTTCCTTGGTCGAATAATCGACCAACTGCTTTTTCAGGTTGGGGGGAAGTTCCTTGGGCGGGCCCTGCTCCGGCTGGTCGCCCGGCGGCAGCGACATCACGGAGGCCGACGGCAAGGCCGGCGGCGCCGACGACGGCCCGGCGCCAATCCCGGCGGGCGGGCGCATCGCTTCGTTCTGGGGTGCCACAGGCGCAGCCTGCGTCCGCGGCTGGTCGCCGAACTGGTGGCCAGTCTGATTGCCAAACTGCTGGTTGCCAAGATGCGGCTGGACGTTCTGCGGCGCCAAGCCAGGCGGCGGCAGGCCTTCCGACTCGATGTCCCGGGAATTGAGCTGCTGCGCCTGGGCTTCCTGTTGGAGCAGGCCCATCAACTCCTGCATCGGCGTCGAGCGGGCCGGCGATGCCTCGCGCGTCTGGGCCGAAGCGCCAACCAAGAGGACTGTCAGCAGGGGCAATGCCAGCAGCGAAAAACCGAGGGGTCGAATCATTGCTCACCTTCGAAAACGTCGGCAAAACGCCGCAAAATCCAGCCTTTCAGTGCCTCGTGATGAAGGCGCATTCAAGACAATAATAGGGCTATCTCGATTTCGTGATTCCGGGAAGACGGCCCTTTTTGCCGCCGAATCTTATTTCTCCGGGTCGAGTCGGGACTTTTTGCCGGCGATTGACAGGGGCGGACCGATTTCGTCCATTCGCCCCGCGTTGAGGCAAAAGGAAGAAGAAGATGAAAGTAGCCATTGTCGGCGGCGGAATTTGCGGATTGTCGCTGGCGCTCAATCTGCACAAGCGCGGCATCGCGGCCCGCGTTTATGAACGAGCGCCGGAAATCAAGCCGCTCGGCGTCGGCATCACGCTGCTGCCCCATGCAATGCGCGAATTTTCGGCGCTCGGGCTGGGCGAGCAATTGCTCGCCGCCGGCATCGAGAACCGCGAGAGCCATTTCTACAACCGCTTCGGCCAGCTCATCTACCGCGAGGACCGCGGCAAGTTCGCCGGCTACCAGTATCCGGAAGTCGGCATTCATCGCGGTAAATTGCATGTCATTTTGTACGATGCGGTAAAGAACACGCTGGGCGCTGACGCGGTCGTCACCGACTGCGAGTGCACCGGCGTCGACCAGGACGAGGCCGGCGCCACGGTCCACTTCAAGCGGTCCAGCACCGGCGAGGCGCGCGACGACGTGCGCGCCGATGTCGTGATCGACTGCGAAGGCATCAACTCGGCCATCCGCAAGCAATTCTATCCGAACGACAAGGTCGCTTTCTCCGGTATCAACACCTGGCGCGGCGTGACTCGCCGCAAGCCGATCAAGGGCGGTCGCACCTATATGCGGGTCGGCTCGATCAACACCGGCAAGATGGTGATCTATCCGATCGTCGACAATATCGACGGCGACGGCAACCAATTGATCAACTGGATGGCCGAGATCAAGCGCGACACCGAGGTGCAAAACGACTGGAACAAGCCGGGCGACCTTGCCGACTTCTATTCGATTTACGAGGACTGGCGTTTCGACTGGCTCGACGTCGCGCAGATGATCCGCGACGCCGACCAGATCCTGGAATATCCGATGGTCGACAAGGACCCGATCGCCAAATGGACTTTCGGCCGCGTCACTTTGGCGGGCGACGCCGCCCATCCGATGTATCCGCGCGGCTCGAACGGCGCGGCGCAAGCGGCGATCGACGCCCGCACTCTGGCCGATTGCCTGCGCAATGCCAGCGACCCGCGCGATGCGCTCAAGGCTTACGAGGATGCACGCGCGCAGGTGGCGGCGAAAGTCGTCGAGACCAACCGTTCGACCCCGCCGGATTTCATCAACATCAAGGTCGAGGAACTGGTCGGCGACAAGCCGTTCGATAACCTCGATAGCTACATCAGTCAGGACGAATTGCGGGCGCTGTCGGACAATTACAAGCGGATCGCCGGCTTTGCCCTGACCGATGTCGGAGCGCGGTAGGTAATGACCGCACGCATTCTCATCGTCGGGTGCGGCGCCATTGGCGGCTTGTTCGCCTCGGCTCTAACAAAAGTTGCGGAGGTGACGGCGCTGGACGCCAATGCCGACCACGTCGCGGCGATCGCGCGCAATGGCCTGCGCGTGACGGGCAAAAGCCCACGCGTCGCGCGCTTCGCTATCACCGGCGATATTGCGGCGCTGCGCGGCAGGGAATTCGACGCGATTTTGTTTCTCATCAAGTCGAAAGCCACCGCCGCGGTGCTTGAACAATTGCGGCCGGCGCTGACCGGCCGGCCGGTGCTGGTCACCTTGCAGAACGGCATGGGCAATGCCGAAGTCCTGCTCGACGTGCCCGATGCGATCGTTGCGCGCGGCGCGACCATGAATGCCGGGCGTTATGTCGAGCCGGGCGTCGTCGAGAACCTGATCGAGGGCAAGACCTGGCTTGGACCGGTGCGCGGCCGCGTCGAGGATATTGCCTTCCTCGGCACGGCGTTCAATGACGCCGGCATGACGGCCGAAATCGTTGCAGATCCAATGGGCGCGGTGTGGTCCAAATTCGTTTTCAACTGCGTCATGAACCCATTGGGCGCGCTGATGATGGGCGACAATGCCGCCCGCCATAACGTGCCGGAAATGCGCGACCTGGTGGATGACATGGCGGCCGAATGCATGGCGGTCATCGAGGCGCTCGGAGGGACGTTCGCTTTCCCGCCGATGGAGTTCGTCGCCAAAATCCGCTCCGGCGCGGTGCCGCTGTCCAAGCATGCCGGCTCGATGGCGCTCGACATCGCCCGCGGCGCGGCGACCGAAATCGATGAATTGACCGGCTTTATCGTCCGCGAGGGCGACAGGCTGGGCGTGCCAGTGCCGAACTGCCGCACGGTGTATCGTCTGGTGAAGGGATTGGAGCTGGCCAGCCGGGCAAGGGTTGCAAATCCGAGATAGATCAATAGCTTATGAAAAGGAGAGCGGCATTCGCGCGCTCCGCACTAGGGTCAGGACCCATTAAATATCTTGCGGATCAGATGATCGGTTGATTCAATGGCGGCGCGAGGAGGCGTCGCCATGACTGATTTATTCTTGTTGTCCGAGGCGCAGATGCGCCGGATCGAGCCGTTTTTCCCACTGTCTCATGGC
>CAMBQQ010000125.1 GCA_945870035.1 Rhizobium sp. Q54
TGAGGGAAAAGGCAGCTTGTGCCACCCTCAACAGGACGCCGGGTGCATACGGCGGAGCCGCACCGGCGTCAGATCATCTGCCAATTGCCCGCCGATCCGCGCGGGCTAACGATCACGCAGCAAAAACGCTATTGTTCGAGGTGCCCATAAGCATGCAGGCCCTGATACTTCCAGTCCAGCGTAAAGCGGATCTTGGTTTTTTCCTGCGCGCTGGCGCCGGTTACCGCGCAGCAGAGGGCGATAAGCAGTGCTGCACTCATTTTTAGGAACGACATTTAAAAACTCCTGTTGCGGATTGTTGCCGGCATTGCGGTGACGGATAGCTCAACCCATCGCAAATTCGTCCTTGCGGTGAGCCCATCCGGTAATTCTGGATTCGATGAGCGAAAAGATTGCGTAGAGAGAGACGCCAAGGAATGCCAAGATCATCAGCCCGGCAAAGACCAACGGCACGTCGAAATTGGATGACGCGATCATCATGACGTTGCCGATCCCGCGGTTCGAAGCCACAGTCTCGGAAATGACCGTGCCGACGAAGGCGAGCGTCACCGACACTTTCAGCGAAGCGAAGAAGTACGGCATGGTGCGCGGCAGGCCGACGTTCCACAGAATATCGGTCTTGGTGGCCCGCAATGCGCGCATGACGTCTTCCAGTTCGGGCTCGGTTGTCGCCAGCCCTGTCGCCACGTTTACGACGATCGGGAAGATGCACATGATCATAGCGGTCAATACGGCCGGCACGGTGCCGGAGCCGAACCACAGCACGAAGATCGGCACCACCGCGACCTTCGGGATCGACGCAAACCCGACCAGCAGCGGATAGGCGACGTCATAGGCAAGCCGCGACGAGCCGATAAGCACGCCAAGTGCAATGCCGATAAGGATGCCGAAGCCGAAGCCGACAAGCGTCGTGTACAGCGTCTGCAGCGTATGCGGCCAGAGCGCGGGGCCGCGCTGGTACAAAGTGTAGATGATCTGGCTCGGCTTCGGCACGACGATGTCGCTGACATTGAACAGCCAGCACAAGGCCTCCCAAAGCACAAAGAAACCGACGATGAGAACGGCGGACCAGACCTTGCGGCGGGTATGTGGGGTCATCACACGGTCTCCTTCACCGGCCGCTGCGACACGATCATCTCGCGCAGGCGCTGGGTCATCGATACGAATTCCGGCGTGTAGGACATGTCGATGGTCCGCGGCCGCGGGAACGGCACCTGGGCGTCATCGACGATCTGGCCCGGCCGCGTGCGCATGACGCAGATGCGGGTGGCGAGGTAACCCGCTTCCTTGAGATCGTGCGTCACCAGCAGCACCGTCGGCTTCAGCTTCATCCACAGTTCCTGCATAACCGCCCACAATTCTTCGCGGGTGAACTGGTCGAGCGCGCCGAACGGCTCGTCGAGCATCAGCAATTGCGGCTCGTGAATGAGTGCCCGGCACAAAGAGGCGCGCTGCAACATGCCGCCGGACAATTGCCAGGGATGTTTGTCGCCGAAATTGGCGAGGCCGACTTCTTTCAAGAGCGCGTCGGCGCGGTCGCGGAATTCAGTCTTCTTTTTGCTCTGATACTCCTGCCGGAACGGAGGCACGATCTTGAGCGGCATCATGACGTTGTCACGCACCGTCAGCCACGGCAGCATGGTCGGGTTCTGGAACGCCATGCCGACGCGCACCGGCGCCGCGCCGACCTCGCGGCCGGCGACATAAACGAAACCTTCCGTCGCGGTGATCAGGCCGGTCACCAGCTTGAGGATGGTTGACTTGCCGCAACCCGACGGTCCGACCAAAGCGACGAAGTCACCCTGGTTGACGCGCAGATTGGTGAGGCCGAGCGCGGTCACCTGCTTGTCGCCGCGCCCGTAGGTCAGCGTGACGTTTTCCAGCTCGACGAAAGTGTCTTCCGTTCTCGGCAGTTCGGTCGCGCTCGTCATTGCAATCTATTCCCTTCGCCCGGCAGATGGTGGCTCTTGGCGTTGAGTAATCGCCTGCATCGCGTGGTCGGCATTGCGGACTTGCGGCGCCGGCATATTCTGGATCGTGTGAACCGACCGGCCCCAGCCCTTGGTGTCCATCAAAGTGCGGTCCTTCATCACGAAGCGCCCGCGCACGACCGTATGAACGGGCAGCCCTTTCACCTTGCGGCCATCCCACGGCGAGATCTTAGAGCGCGACTGGGTTTCGGCATCGCGGATGACGTGCTCGCGGCCAAGATCGACCATGGCGATATCGGCATCGGAGCCCGGCAGCAGCGCACCTTTACGTGGATAAAGCCCCCAGATCCGCGCCGGGTTATACGCGCTCATGCGCACATAATCGGACACCGACATGTGCCCCGCATTCACCTCGGTCAGCATCAAGGGCATCTGCGTCTCGACGCCGGGAAAACCGCAATCGACGGTCCAGATGTCGTTGCGGGTCTTTTCCTCCGGCGCATGCGGCGCGTGGTCGGTGGCGATAACGTCAATGGCGCCATCGAGCAAAGCCTGCCAGATCGGCGCCTGATTATGCTTCTCGCGCACCGGCGGATTGACGGCGATGATGCCGGGCACCCGCGTATAATCGTCAGTCGACAGCATCAGATAATGCGGACAGGTCTCGCCGGTGATGTCGACGCCGCGGGCCTTGGCCTCGCGCAACGGCCGCAACTCGTCGGCCGTCGAAATGTGCAGCACATGGATGCGCGCGCCGGTCCATTCGGCCAGAATTGCCGCGCGGCTGACCGCTTCAACAGCGACCACCGGCGGCCGCGCCGCCAGATGCGCGAACTGGTCGTGAATGCCGGCCGCCATCAGCCGCTTCTGCCGCCGCTCCATGATGTCGTTGTTCTCGGCATGCAACGACACGCGCTTGCCGCTCGCCGCCGCCACCTCGAACAGCTCCAACGTCGCGCCTGTATCGGGCGATGCGATCTTGCCGAACGTATTGCCCATATAAAGCTTGAAGCCGATGATGCCGCCATCGAGCAACTCCGGCACCGTCGCCAGGTTCTCGTCGCCGAGCAGGCCATACAGGCCGAAATCGACATGCGCCTTCGACGCCGCGATCGCGTGCTTGTCGGCGAGAATCTTGCCGTCCGCCGTCGGCGGGATTGTGTTCGGCATGTCGAACACGCAAGTGACGCCGCCGAAGGCCGCCGCCGCGGTGCCGCTTTCCCAGTCTTCCTTGTGCGGATAGCCCGGATCGCGGAAATGCACATGGTCGTCGATGGCGCCGGGCAAGATGTGCAAGCCCGTGGCGTCGAACGTTTCCTTGGCCGGCGGCATGGCGTCGGCGGCGCCGACGGCCAGCACCTTGCCGTCCTTGATGGCAATGGCGCCGTCAAACATGCTGTCGGGCGTGACGATCGTGCCGTTGATGATGACCAGATCGGCTGTTGTCATGGTATTCATCACAGCATCGCCCAGCCGCCATCGACCGGCAGGTCGACGCCGGTCAACTGCCGCGACACGTCGCTGGCGAGAAACAAACAGGCATTGGCGACATCGGCATCGACGGTGACGCGCTTGAGCGCGTAGTCGGCGGCGTGGCGCGCCATCGCCTCTTCCAGCGTAATGCCGAGGCGCTTCGCCATGTCGGCGCACACCTTGTCGCGGAAGCGCGGCCCATCGACCATGCCCGGCGCGACATTGTTGACGTTGATGTTGTACTGGCCGACCTCGAGCGCAAAACTCTTGGTAATGCCGCGCAGGCCCCATTTCGACGCCGAATAGGCCATGCGCCCGGCCCGGCCACGTATGCCGAAAGTGCCGCCGACATTGACCACCTTGCCATATCGCTGCGCGATCATGGTCGGCAACACGCTGCGCATGGTGTGAAAGCAGCCGTTCATGTTGAGCGTGACGATCTCGTCGAATTCCTGCGGCGTCGTCTCGACGCCGGTCTTGCCGACCGGGCCGGAGCCGCCGGCGACATTGACCAGAATGTCGATGCGGCCGCCGAACGCCTCATTGGTTCTCTTCGCGGCGACGTCGCATTGCGCCGGATCGGTCAGGTCGCACGGCACGACAATCGCCTGCGCGCCCATCTTCTTGACTTCAGCGGCAACCGGCTCGATGGCCGCAACATCGCGGCCGAGCAGCGCCAGTCTCGCGCCTTCGCCGGCAAACGCGGTGGTAATGGCCGCACCCATGCCCTTGGCCGGGCCGGTGATCATCGCGACTTTGCCTTGAAGATTCAGTTCCATCGCGCACCTTGAGACAGTTCAGGAAAGTGGCCGTTCCTCAATTGAGGAACGGCCGAGTTTGCGGGCAGTCACATAAAGCTAAAACAGCTTGGTCGGCAGCTCGGCAACCGGCGGCAGGAACGAGCCGTTCCAGACTTCACCGACCGCCGGCACGCGCGGCAGCTTGTTGGCATCAACCAGGATATCGATCGACTTTTTCAGCCGCGCTTCGTCGATGCTGCCGAGACCGATCTTCTTGATCTCGGGGTGGTTCATCTCGTCGGCGAAGGTGGCGTCGAAGCGTTCGCGCTCGATATCAAGCTTGATCAGCGGCTCGCGCTTGGCGACCGACGCCACCGAAGCTGTCGGGTCCTTGATCGAGTCCTGCATGCCCTTGTTGAGCGCGCGCAGGAAGCCCTTCACCACTTCAGGCTTTTCCTTGGCCATTTTCTTGGAAACGATGATGGCGTTGGAATAGAGATCCATGCCGAAGTCCGAATACTTGATGTAGCGAATTTGCTTTTCGTCGATTTTCGCCAGCTTAGCCGAGAAGCGGATCGTGTTGACGTAACCGAACACGCCGTCAACTTGGCCCTGCATCAGCATGTTCTCGCGCAGGTTCGGCTGCATGTTGGAAAGCTTGACGGTCGTGCAGTCGATCTTGGCGATCTTGCAAAACGCCGGGAACAGCTTGAGCGCGCCGTCATTGGCCGGGCCGCCTATCGACTTGCCTTCGAGATCCTTGGCGGTCTTGATCGGGCCGTCGGCCTTCACCGCGATGGTGAACGGCGGCTGGTTGTACATGACGTAAACCGCCACCGGCGCGTCTTCCGGCTTCCTGGCGGCGAGTTCGATCAGCGCGTTCAGGTCGCCGAAGCCGACGTCATAGGTGCCGTTGGCCACAAGCGCGGGCACGCCGCCCGAGCCGTTGCCTTGGTCGAGTTGCACTTCGATGCCTTCGGCTTTGAAATAGCCGCGGTCGTCGGCCAGAAAGAACATGCCCTGCGGACCCTGATACTTCCAGTTCAGAACCACCTTGAGCTTGGTTTGAGCCGCGGCGGGCGTCACCGCGGCGAGAGGGCCGGATAAAGCGATCGCCGCCGTGGCGGCAATCATCAAGGAACGGGCGGAAAAGGTCATTGGCGCACTCCGTTAAAGAAGATGTGGCATTTGGCAGGCGTCCGGCCCGGCATTCCGTCCGCCCGATGGCTGTGTCGGCGTCGTCGAAGGCTTTCGTCTCGGCTCGACCATGAATTGGTCCATGCAAGTGTGGTGCCGGAAAAAGCCTAGCCTGGGTCAGCGTTGCCATCTGCTGCTGATTTTTTGCTAGAGTGGTGCCGAAAAGGCATCACTCTTTTTTGGGCCGAAAGCCGATGAAACACCTGCGCATCCTCGATTACGTCGACGCGGTCGCCCGCGCCCGCTCGATCCGCAAGGCGGCCGAGCAGCTCAATGTCACCGCTTCCGCGGTCAACCGGCGCATCGCCGACCTCGAGGAAGAGCTGGATGCGCAGTTGTTCGAGCGCCTGCCGCGCGGCGTGCGGCTGACCGCTGCCGGCGAGGTTTTCGTCAATTATCTGCGCAAGCAAGGCAGCGAAGCCGAGCGGATGAAATCGCAGATCGAGGACCTGAAAGGCCTGCGCCGCGGCACGGTGCGGCTCGCCTGTAGCCAGGCCATGGCGCTCGACTTCCTGCCGCGCGCCATTGCCGAGTTTCGCAAGACCCATCCGAAAGTCGAATTCGACGTCAAGGTGGTCGACCATGAATATGCCATGGCGGCTTTGTCGGCCTTTGAAGTCGATCTGGTGATGGTATTTCGTCCACCCTTCATGGCCAACTTCCAGCCGTTGATGACGCTGGAGCAGCGGCTGGTCGCGGTGATGGCGAAGAATCATCCGCTCGCCAAATTGCGCAAATTGCGCCTGCGCGATTGCGCCGCGCATCCGGTCGCCCTGCCCGAGCGCTCGATCGGCGGCCGGCAATTGCTCGATCAAGTCGCGGCGCGCACTGGGCTCACCTTCAACATCGCCGCCGAATCCAATCCATTCGAAATGCTGCGCGGACTAGCGATCCATGCCGGGCTGCTGTCGTTTCAGATCAAGATCGGCACACTGCTGGACAGCAACAGGCTCGGACTTGTCGCGCGCGAAATCGACGACCGCGATGTGCCGAGCGCCAAGCTGGTGTTCGGTCAATTGCGCGAACGCAATCTGCCGGTGGCGACCGCGGTGTTTGCCGAACACATCACGCGCCGCCTGCGGGCGATGCTTCCTTGAGCACGCATGGTCTTGGTCACAGACTTGCGCCCAGACTTGCGCTTCGAAAATTAAGGGTTATACTTTTCTTTTAAGGGACGGCCTCATCCAGCCCATCGCGGGCCGGATTAAAGGACGCCGCCCCTTAAAACCGAGTAAGCATTAAAACGTACTGGCCCGTCCTCTCTGACGGGCCATATCCTTTTTGCT
The DNA here is from genome assembly GCA_945870035.1 of Rhizobium sp. Q54. Classification (GTDB taxonomy): domain Bacteria; phylum Pseudomonadota; class Alphaproteobacteria; order Rhizobiales; family Xanthobacteraceae; genus Pseudolabrys. The sequence continues at coordinate 6,628 of CAMBQQ010000125.1, forward strand.
TTGGCTTATGGTTTTAAAACAATGACCCGCTCGAACCGGCCCGATCATATCCGCCTCACGTCGCATCCGACGCCCGGCGGCAAACTGCGCTTTCCCATTCACTGGGGGGCGCCGACCGCGCGCGAACGCGGACCCGTCATCGGCACGGTATCGCGGCCCGGCGACCGCAATGTCATCGGCACGCATGGCGGCTCTTACGCGCTGTATCGCGCGCTGGCGGTATCATCCGGCGCGCTCGATCCGCTGCGCCGTCCCGACCTGACCAATACCTATCCGGCCGCCACCATCGGTCACTACGAGCAATGGAACGATCCGAAGCGCATCGTCTCGCTCGATCCGTGGGGCCATCTCGCCGCCGACAGTTTCAAGGAAGAAATCGCCGAAGGCATCGACATCCGCCCCAGCATTGCGATTACCAAGGCGCGGCTCGATCTGCATGAAATGCAGGACGCCATCCGCGCCGGCCGCATCAAGGTCGACAACGATATCGTTCATGCCAATGGCAGCGTCGGCGTCACCAAGATCGCGGTCGATCCGGTGTGGTATCTGCCGGGCATCGCCGAGCGCTTCCAGACCACCGAGAATGCACTGCGCCGCGTGCTGTTCGAACAGACCGCCGGCATGTTTCCCGAACTGGTGACGCGTCCCGATTTGCAGGTGTTCCTGCCGCCGATCGGCGGCATCACCGTCTATATGTTTGGCGACCCGACCAAACTCAGCAATCCCGCGACCAAAATCACCTGCCGCGTCCATGACGAATGCAACGGCTCCGACGTTTTCGGCTCCGACATCTGCACCTGCCGGCCCTACCTCATTCACGGCATCGAGGAGTGCGCGCGCGGCGCGCAGGAAGGCGGCCTCGGCATCATCGTTTACAATCGCAAGGAAGGCCGCGCGCTCGGCGAAGTCACCAAGTTCCTGGTTTACAACGCGCGCAAACGCCAGGAAGGCGGCGACGCCGCCTCTGCCTATTTCGAGCGCACCGAATGCGTCGCCGGTGTGCAGGACGCGCGCTTCCAGCAATTAATGCCGGACGTCATCAATTGGCTTGGCCTTAAGCGGCTCGATCGTTTCGTTTCGATGAGCGACATGAAATACAACGCGCTGGTCGAACAGGGCGTCGAGATCGTCGAGCGCGTGGCGATCCCGGATTACCTGGTTCCTGCCGACGCCCATGTCGAAATCGCCGCCAAGAAAGCCGCCGGCTATTACTCGCCGGAAGCGCCGAAGCCCGACGACCTGAGCGATTCCGTCGGCCGCGCCCTCGATAAATATTGAGCGAACCTGTGAGAAAACCCTTCGCATGAATCCGGAGACGGCCGCGGCCTTTTCATTGTTGAGCGCCGAGGCCGTGCGCACGCGCGCGCAGCGCATGCTGTTGCTCGGACTGGACGATAAACTGCCGAACTTCCGCGTCGATCTTTCGCTGATGGACGCCACCGCCGAGCGCGTGATTGCGATCACCAACCAGGCCTATCCCTCGCGCGACATTCCCTTTCATTCGCGCTGGCGGCATTTCGTCGTAGGCGGCGTCGACCGTTTTGAGGCAATCGCCAAGGCAGCGGCGTTCAAGGATTCCGCGGCCCGGGCCCGTGCCGAATTCGATCTCGCCATCGTCAGCGTTTTCCTCGATGCCGGCGCCGGCGCGCAGTGGCGCTATGCCGACCGCGAAAGCGGCCAGAGCATCGGCCGCTCCGAAGGCCTGGCGCTGGCCAGCCTCGACATGTTCATGCGCGGCGCGTTTTCCGCAGATAGCGCGCAGCCGTTGCGCGTCAATGCCGCGGTGCTGGCGCATCTCAGCGCCGATCAACTGGCGCAAGGCTTTCAGGTCACGGCCGACAATCCCCTCGTCGGCCTCGAAGGCCGCGCCGCCTTGTTGCGCCGTCTCGGCGCCTTGATCACGGAGAGTCCCGGCGTCTTTGCCCAGAACGACAGCGCCCGGCCCGGCGGCCTGTTCGATCATCTCGCCGCCTTGGATGGCGGCAAGAGCATCGCAGCGCCGGACATTTTATCTGAGCTGCTGCACGAACTCGGACCGATCTGGCCGTCGCGCATTACGCTCGGCGGCATTCCGCTCGGCGATTGCTGGCGTCATCCGGCGATGAAAACCGCCGACGCCACCAGCGGCATCGTGCCGATTCATAAATTGTCGCAATGGCTGGCCTATTCGCTGATCGAACCCTTGCAACGCGGCGGCATTGCCGTCACCGACATCGATGGCCTCACCGGCTTGGCCGAATACCGCAATGGCGGTCTGTTCGTCGACAGCGGCGTGCTCATTTTGCGCGATCCATCGCAAGCCGCGCGCGCCCATGAAGCAGGTTCCGAACTCGTGGTCGAATGGCGCGCGCTGACTGTTGCCTTGCTCGACCGCCTCGCCGCCACTGTCCGCGAGCGCTTAAACATGGACGCCGTCGCTTTGCCGCTGGCCAAAATACTCGAAGGCGGCACCTGGGCCGCCGGCCGCGCCATTGCGCGCGAGAAGCGCGCCGACGGCACACCACCCATTACCGTCATCAGCGACGGCACTGTTTTTTAGCTTCAGGGGGAAAGACTATGGAAGGCGTTACGGTCGTCGGCCATCCTTTGGTCCAGCACAAGCTGACCTTGATCCGCGACAAGAACCTGTCGACCAAGTCGTTTCGCGAACTCTTGAGCGAGATCGGCATGTTGCTTTGTTACGAAGTCACACGCGACCTGCCGCTCGAAATGACGGAGATCGAAACGCCGCTCGCCACCATGAAATCGCCGGTTCTCGCCGGCAAGAAGCTCGTCTTCGCGCCGATCCTGCGCGCCGGGCTGACTTTCGCCGAAGGCATGCTCGAACTGGTCCCGGCGGCGCGCGTCGCCCATATCGGGCTGTACCGCGAGCCGGAGACCTTCTCGGCGGTCGAATACTTCTTCAAGGCGCCGTCCGACATCGCCGAACGGCTGGTCATTGTCATCGTCCCGGTATTGGCCACCGCCAATACCGCCGTCGCGGCGATCGACCGGCTCAAGGAAAGCGGCGCCAAGGAAGTGCGGGTCGTCTGCCTGATCGCCGCCCCGGAAGGCCTTGAACGGCTGCGTGGCATCCACCCGGACGTCCTGGTCTGGACCGCCGCCATCGACCAGGGGCTGAACGAACAGGCCTTCATTATCCCGGGGCTGGGCGACGCCGGCGACCGCGCTTACGGAACCCGGTAACGAGAGCGGGCCGACGGCGCTCGAGGAGCCATCACCGGCCGCGGCGCGACAGCCCGCTTAGCCTTTGATGGCCGCCTTGATTTTGGCGACATCGGAGCCGGGGGCTCGCGCCGCGTCGATGATGCGCGCTTCGGTCTTGAGCAATTTGTCGAGCGCCGCTTTCAGCCCGCCGATGATATCGAGCGGCACGACGACGGCGCCGTGGCGGTCGAAATGAATGAGGTCGCCGCTCGTCACCGGCATGCCGTGCACGGTGACGTCGCGGCCGTAATCGACGACATGCACATAGGCATGCGACGGCGAAATCGACCCGGCCAGCATCTGGAAGCCGGGAGCGATTTGGGGGATGTCGCGGACGGAGCCATTGGTGATCGTCCCGATGCAGCCGAGCGCCTTGTGGACGTTGGACTGGACTTCGCCCCAGAAAGCCCCGTATCCGGCCGGGTCGTCGAGGTCCTGGATCACGACCACGCTCGGCTGCGGTTCGGAAGCTATGTAGTCGAGATAGTCCATACGTTTCGACATGTAGCCGGCGTCGCCCAGTCCGAAGGCGTCCTTGGACCGGATCGTCACGGTCTTGGCGTAGGCCAGCATCGGCGGCAGGTCGGGAAACGGGCAATGCAGATGCCTTGTCGTGAACCCATGGCCCCTGCGCTCCGGCGCCACCATCTCGACAATATTGCACACGGTCGGCGTATCGATCGAGCGCAGGAAGTCGGCATCGGCCTGTGAAAGCGGCATGTTTCCCCCGGGACTGGCGCGCGCCGTTCGATCGGGCGCTGTCGCAAAAAGCGCGTGAACCTCGCGGTTGCCGCCGCCCTTGTCAAATGGCCGGAAAAGCCCCCGCTACGTGCGCTCGCATGATAATGTAACCGGAGAGCGAACTGGGGTTTGGGATTTAATGCACCTTGAGCGGCGCATTCTCGTCACCGGCGGCGCCGGCTTTCTCGGCTCGCATCTGTGCGACCGCCTGCTGGATGTCACATCCCGGTAGGTGATATGGCTGTTTTCTGAACAACTCCGGTTTCAGGCTATGCCAGTCCTTCATGGCCTGCAAGGGTGTCTTGCTGCCCAAGGCTGATTGCGGAAGCTGCTGGTTGTAAAGCAGCACGTAACGATGCAGCG
>CAMBQQ010000126.1 GCA_945870035.1 Rhizobium sp. Q54
AAGGGCGCCTCGAACAATGACGGTTTTGTCGTTGACTCGACCATCGCTGCGGCACGCCGGTGATTTTCGCAGTTGATTTGACGCCGATACATCTCCGCTTTTTGCGGCGGGCGCCCCGTTCATGGCGCTTCAGGCGGCTTGCTCCGTTATGCCGCAGCCATCCGCTCCAGCGTCACAAGCCGGCGGATGTTGTAGACGAAGTTCTGCAGGCCGATTTTGGCTTTCGCCCGAACTATACCAATCGTCCGTACAATGCGACCACCGGGCGATATTTGTTGAGCACCGAACACGTGCTCGACGCGGGCCCGAACCTTGCTCTTCTTGTGGTTTGCGTTCTCCTGTGCTTTCGATAGCGCATGATTGCGGCTCGCACGCTGATGAACCCGACTGCGCAAGCCGCGCGCTTTGAGCTTCGCTTCGGCCGCGGCCGAACGATACGCGCTGTCTGCGTACACGTCCGCAGACGTGTTGGACTTGTTCAGAAGTCCGTTGAATTTTCGGCTGTCATGCACGCTCGCGTCGGTTACCTCGTAGTGACGGATCAGCTTGTGCTTGGCATCCGCATTCACGTGGTTCTTGTACCCGTAGAAGCTCTTACCGTGCTTCTTGGTCCAGCGCGCATCCTTGTCTTTCTGCCGGTTTTTCGCGGGATTCTTCCGCCATTCCTTTGGTGTCTTGCCGGCCTTCACGGCCTCGTTCTCTTCCCGGCTATTACGTTGCTTGGGGACCGAAACGATCGTGGCATCAACCATCTGCCCGCCGCGCGCAATGTAGCCCTTCGCCTCCAAATGCCGGCTAAAGCGCTTGAACAGCTTCTCGATCAGTCCGGCCTTGCCCAGAGCCTCACGGAACAGCCACAGCGTCGTGCCGTCGGGAACACGATCCTCGATACCAAGCCGCAGAAATCGAGTGAACGACATGCGGTCGCTCACTTGATACTCGACCTGCTCGTCGGAAAGATTGTAGAGCGACTGCAGCACCAGCATCCGAAACATCACGATGACATCGATCGGCTTCCGGCCGGCGCTGCTCTTCTTGTCCTCCGCCGGAGTTAACACCACCGCCTCAATCTCGGTGCGGAAACTCTCGAACGGCACCACCCGATCGATCATCTCCAGCGGATCGCCCTTCGCAGAAATCGCCGCAAGCCGCTTGTCAGCATCGAAAAATCCAAGCTGCCCCATTGGCCTTGCCTCCGCGAATCTTGTCATTATCAGTCAGACTCGCATAAACTGGCTAAGGCAGCTATTTTTCGAAGCGCCCTCAAGTCGTTTGGGAAGCTGCGACCGAGTACTCCAACGAAGCTATCGAGAGACACCTACCCATTGACAGGATTCTAATGCTTAAGGCCACTTGGGCAGAAAATTTACATCAGAAGACTGAGGACAATGCTTGGATGGCAATATTTGATTCGAGAGAATTGCGCATAAAGAGTTGCGCTTGCACACTTATCCACGTTGGGCCGCCTCCACCCAGTTCGTGATTATAGACCCAGTTCTACCAAGGACCTAGTTTCGAATGAACGGCGTAACTCAACTGGATAGAGCCTTCGGAAACTATCGCGTTCAAAACGTGCCTGAAGAGATGCGGGTTCGACTCCCGCCGCCGCGCAATTCTCTAGACCCACCGCTTGATCGGCCCGATCTGCTCGGTCGTCGTCGGCAGATCGACGAACGTTTCTCCGACAAAGCACCAGCCTTAAGCCTTCCGGCGGGTCGTAGCCTCTCCACCGTCATGCCCAGGCTTGACCCGGGCATCCACGTCTTTGGAACGCGGCAGTAAGCAAGACGTGGATGGCCGGGACAAGCCCGGCCATGACAGCTCAGCCTACTCCGCCGCCGCCATCACGCCCTTCGGCGCCACCATCGTCACGATAGCCTCGGCGCTGTCTTCGATGAATTCCGGGTCGCGCTTCAAGCTTTCGAAGTCGCGCGGCGAAGGAATCGCATCGCCGTCGACGCGCATCGCGGCGAAGTGTCCGGCCAGCGCCTCGCTGGCATTGGCGACCGCTTCCTCGAAAGTGTCACCAGCGGAAACGCAGCCGGGCACGTCGGGAAAACTCACGCCATAACTCGTGCCCTCGTCCTTGTGCACCAGTGCGATATATTGCGTCATGGGCTATCGCCGCTCCTTCAAACCCGCCTGCCGGTAGATCGACCTTACAGTCTTCGGATGCAAGTCCCGGCGTGGATGCGGCACGGTCACCTTGCCCGGTTTCAGCGCGTGCTTGAAGTGATGATGGCTGCCGGTCGCGCCGATATAGAACCAGCCATCGGCCTCAAGCTCGCGGATGATATCACGAGAATCCTTGCCCACTGAATGCCCCGCCCCACAAGCAAGGGTTGCATAGAGTTTTCCGAGCGGCAAGTCTTCGGCGGTGTCTCACAGCAAGACGTGGATGGCCGGGACAAGCCCGGCCATGACAGTTATATAGGCCGCATGTTCCGAATTATTTCAGCCCTCCTCCTCGCCTTCGCCATCGGCGCCGCCCCGGCCCTCGCCGCGCCGGCGTATGCCGACACCGCCCCGCCAAAGAAAAAACCCGCCGTCACGCGCCAGGCAAAGCCGCACGCGAAAAAGTGGACCACGCCGCCGGGCTATCGTTCGCCGGCGCAGATCGAGCGCGACGAGTTCAAATCATGGCGGCGCGAGCGCCGCTTCGCGCAGCGCACCAACGTGCCGCGCGGCTATTACTATTATTACGCGAGCCCGTATTATTACGGCGGCCGCTTTTCCAGCGAGCGCTTCGGCGCGCGAGTCGGCCCGTGCTGGACGCAGACGCCGATCGGCGCGGTGTGGAACTGCGGGAAGTAGCGCGCATGATACGCAAACAAAGGTGCCGCGAATCGCCGCGCGCGATATTCTGTCGAGGTTTCAGCTAAAGGAAAACGAGGCAGACCGATGGCCAAGCGCACCGTACTCCGCAGTTCCAAGGGCAAGAAGCTTTACGCCGTCCGCGACAAGGCGGGGAAGTTCAAGGACATCCAGAGCTACAAGAAGGCGCACGGCGCCGACATCAAGCGCAGGTCGAAGGCCGAAACCGCCGCCAAGAAGAAAACGAAGAAGAAAAAGAAGAAGAAAAAGAAGAAGCTCTAGCACGGCGGGCGCGCCGCGCCGATGCGATCGCGCCTCCCCGTTGACCTTTGTCAAAGCCGCAGGCCCGCTTTGCGGCTTGGATGAGGCATCGCTCAAGCGATCGAATGGCGCTATGACCTTGGCCAACTATCCGCTCTTGCTGATCTTCGCCGCCAGTCTCGTCGCCATCCTCGGCGCGAGCGAGATCGGCCGCCGTTACGGTCTGCGCAACAGGCACCGCGGCCGGCAGAACATTTCAACGCTGGAAGGCTCGATCCTGGGGCTTCTCGCCTTGATGATCGGCTTCACTTTCGCGATGGCGCTGTCCAGCTTCGAGGCGCGGCGCAACGCCGTGATGTACGAGGCCAACGCGATCGGCACCACCGCGCTGCGCGCCCGCCTGCTGCCGGCCCCGCACAACCAGGACTCCGTGAAGCTGCTGCGCGACTACGCGCAGGTCCGCCTCGATCTCACGCAGCACGAACTGCGGTCAACGGAGAGCGCGGCCGCCATTCTCCGGTCGCGGTCGCTCCAGGAGGCGCTTTGGCAGCAGGTCAAGGCGACCGCCGCGCAGGACAACGCGATGGTCCCGACCGGGCTCTATATCCAGGCGCTGAACGCGATGTTCGACCGCCAGGAAGAGCGCCACGCCATGTTGCTCAACCGCGTGCCGAACACGGTTCTGATCGCGCTGTACGGGCTGGCGATCGTCGCCAGCGCCTTTGCCGGCTATGCGGCCGGGCTGGATTCCCAGCGCTCGCGGCTGCCGATCTACACGATCGGCGTGCTGGTCTCGGTCGTGATCTTCCTGATCCAGGACATCGACAGGCCGGGGCCCGGCCTCATCACGGTCAGCCAGCAGCCGATGATCGACACCGCGGCCTTCATCGCAAGCTTTCCCGACTGACCGTCGCCGTTGACCTGTATCAAGGCACCGCCGCCGCTTTGCGGCTTGCATCCTCTTCTATGGTCTCAACCGGGAGAGCGTCATGGCCGTCACCGATACGCATACGCGCCTGAGCATCAGCGGATTGGGCTGGGGTTTTTCCGCCGCCTTCGTCATGCTGTTCGTGCTGTCCATGCTGGCGGCGCTGTTCCTGCCGCTGCGCGCCGCGCACGGCGTCGTCACGCTGCTGTCGGACGCCGACATTCGCTCGACGCGGATCTGGATCGACGGGCTGGTCTGGAGCGTCGCGATCGGCTGGCTGATCGCGCTGGTGTTCGGCACGATCTACAACTGGATCGTGGCGCGCCGGGCGCCCGAGCTGTTCGGCAAATAGGCGAGCCGCGGCCGGAACGCGATCCTTATGCGCGGTCTTTCGCGTCGTAGACCTTGACCTGCGCCTGCGCATCGCGCTGCTTGAGCTCGAGGCCGGCTTTCAGCGCGGCGGTCAGGCTGCCATATTCGGAAACGAACTGGCCGCCGACTTCGACGATGAATCCGTCATAAGCGGAGCCGCGGGCCGGGGTCGCGTTTTGCATCGGACGCCTCATGTTTCGGCCGCAACGAACGCAGCCGATCTGTAAAACCTACTCCCCCGAGCCTTGATCCAGCTTTAAGCGATCCGGTTAATTTCGGGTAAATCGATGACCAATCACGCATGCCGCCGGTCATTGTCGATCGGCACCACCTGCCCCGAGATCGACTTCGCCGCCGGCGAGGCAAGGAATACCGCGAGCTGTGCGATGTCCTTGGGGTCGATGAAGTCCTTGATCGATTGCGCGGCAAAGGCGGCGGCTTGGACCTCTTCCATCGACTGGCCGCTGATCTGCGCCCGCCCTTGAAACACCCGCACGATGCGGTCGCCCGCGACCGCCCCCGGCGCGATCGCGTTGGCGCGAATGCCGAAGGCGCCGAGTTCCATCGCCAAAGTCTTGGTGAAACCGATCACCGCCCATTTGGTCGCGGCATATGGCGAGCGGTTCTCGAAGCCGAAGCGCCCGGCAATCGACGCCATGTTGATGATGCAGCCGGCTTTCGATTTCTTCAGATGCGGAATGGCGAGCCGCGACACGTCAAACATCGAGGTGAGGTTGACGCTCAGCACCTTGTCCCAGTCGTCGGGCGGATATTGCTCGACCGGTAATGTAAGTCCGGCAATGCCGGCATTGTTGATGAGGACGTCGATGCCGCCGAGCGCCGCGGCCGCTTCCGGCACCATGCGCTCGATCTCCGCGCGCTGGCTCATGTCGCAGCGCGAGGCGACAAGGCCGGGGATTTCCTTCGCCATCGCCGCGAGGTTTTCCGCGTCGATGTCGCAGATGAAAACGCGTGAGCCCGTGGCGGCGAAAGCGCGCGCGAATTCGCGGCCGATGCCGGCAGCCCCGGCGGTGATCAGAACACGTTGCATGAAGTCCACCTACTCTTCCTTCTCGGTCGTGAAATACAGCGGAAAGCCGTTGGCCTTGCCGAGGTCGGTGGCCTCCTTGGCCTTGGTTTCGGCGACGTCCCTTGTATAGACGGCGATGACACAGGCGCCCTTCTGGTGCGCGGTCATCATCACCTTGTAGGACTGGCTTTCGTTGAGCCGGAACACGGCTTTGAGTACCTGGACGACGAATTCACGCGGCGTGAAGTCGTCGTTGAGCAGGATCACCTTCCACAGCGGCGGGCGCTCGACCTTCGGCTTGGTCCGGGTCGCCGGCTTTTTGACGGTGGTCGGGCTCAATAGCGCCTCCTGGTCGGGAGATTGCCTATCATTGCCAGAGCCGGATAGAAGACAAGTCCCGCGCCAAGGTTCCAGAAAAGGCGGGGTTTCAAGGAAACACCATGCCCACCGTTCTGCTGACCCATACGCCCGACATGCTGGCCAATTATTACGGCTCAGGCCCCCTCGCCGCTTTGCGCGCTTTATGCGAGGTGCGCCTCAACGAGACCGGCAAAGTGCTCGACAACCCGGCCGACCTCGCCCAGGCCGCCAAAGGTTGCGCCATCATCGTCTCCGACCGGCAGACCCCGGCGCCTGCGGAATTCTTTGCCCAGGCCCCATCCGAACTGGCGGCTTTCCTGCGCGTCGCCATCGACATCCGCAACATCGATGTCCCGGCGGCGAGCCAACAGGGCATTCTGGTGACGCACGCCACCGCCGGCTTCATCGCCTCGGTCGCCGAACAGGCCATCGGCTACATGATCGACTGGGGCCGCCATACGCTCGACTACACCAACGAATACCGCGCCGGCGGCGATCCGGTGCCGCGCATGGGCAAGCAGCTCAGCGGCGCGACGCTCGGCATCCTCGGCTACGGCGCCATCGGCGAGCACCTCGCCCGCTTGGGCGTTGCCTTCGGCATGAAGGTCAAGGTGTCCGATCCGTTCAAAACGATTAAAGAGCCCGGCGTCGAACAGGCCTCATTCGAGGACGTGCTGGCGCAATCGGATTTCGTCGTCTGTCTGGTCATCGCCAATGAGAAGACCGAGAACCTGATGAACGCGCAGGCTTTCGCGCGCATGAAGAAGACGGCCTATTTCGTCAACGTCTCGCGCGGCAATCTGGTCGACGAGCAAGCCCTGGCCTCGGCGCTCGATAACAAGGTCATCGCCGGCGCGGCCATGGATGTCGGCCGCGCGCAGGACCAGAAGCCGTCGCTGTTTCTCGCCTCGCGTGCGGACGTGATTGCGACACCCCACACCGCTGGATTGACGCCCGACGCGGCCGAGCATCAGGCCTATGACACGGTCAACCAGGTCAAGGAGATCCTCGCCGGACGCATGCCGCCCAATGCCGCCAATGCGGCGTCGGCGCATCGCCTGAGTGTTTTCACCAACAGATAGACGCCGCCCCAGCCGGGATGGAACCAAGTTCCATCCGGCGCGTTACCGGCCCGAACAACCAATGGGGGTTTGATGCCGATGAACCGCAATATCATGCTGCTGACCGTCGCCGTGCTCTGCGTCGCGGTCGGCGTGCTGGGCTACAAGGTCTACGAAGACAACCGCGAGCCCAAGGGCGTGCAGATCAATCTCGGGCCGTCCGGGATTACCGTCGACAAGAAATAACGCGCGGCGCGCATCACATAAAATTACAGTCGATTAGAAATGCGCGGCGGACCTCTACGCCGCGCATTTTTTCGTTCACAAAAATTCCGGTTACGTCAGCCTTGCTGCTTCATTGTCGCGACCGCTTCCCTATCATGTCCCGACACCACGGGGGTTGGGGACACAAGCGCACGAGAAGCACCATGACTCTGTTCGCCCGCGCCACCCCGATCGCTCCCGGCCCCATCGTTTCCGACCCCATCGTTTCCGGCCAGCATTTTGCGCGCGGCCCGCGCATGCGGCCGGCCAACGAATGCGCCCAATGTGGCGAACTGATTTTCATGCCGGAATGGTCCGAATGGCTCAATCCCGGCTGCGCACGCCATCTCTGGCAATGCGATGCGTGCGGATACGCCTTCGAGACGACGGTACGATTTGCGGCAGCGTAACGCGTGACGCCGAAACGCCCGAGCGGATGATCCCATTCCCGCGAAAGGCCGTAGTGGATTTCGGCCAGTTCATGCCTTGCGCAAGAGAGGAGTCGGCCCGGACGCACGCGCCCACGCCCCAACAAGCAACAGGCGGCGCAGAAGCGTTGAGCCGGCTCCTTTCGCTGCAATGCGCTTTTGGCGTATAAAGCCAGCTATGATCGACCGTCGGCAATTGATTGTCCTGACCATCGGGACGTTGTGCGCACCGCGCCTTGCCCGCGCGCAAGGTGCGAGCGTCAGCCATGTAACCGCTTATGCCTTCGGCTTCAAAGGCCTCGACGGTAGCGACATCGCGCTGTCGTCTTTCACGCGGCGGCCGATCCTGGTGGTCAATACCGCTTCTTTGTGCGGCTACACTCCGCAATATGCAGGACTGCAAGCGCTGTGGACACGCTACCGCGACAAGGGGCTCGTCGTCATCGGCGTGCCGTCAAACGATTTCGGCGGCCAGGAGCCCGGCGGCGCAACCGACATCGGCAAGACCGCGCATGACGACTACAAGGTCACCTTCCCGCTGACCGAAAAGGCAATGGTCAAAGGCGCTGGCGCGCATCCGTTTTATCGCTGGGCCGCACAGCTGCGGCCGCTCGATGCGCCACGCTGGAATTTCCACAAATACCTGATCGGCCGCGATGGCCGGTTGAAAGCCGGTTTTACCTCCGCTGTCGAGCCGACCGACCCGCGTATCATCGTCGCCATCGAGACCGAGTTAAGCGGGGCGTAATCTACAGACCGATACGGATCATTATTGACGAATCGGACGACCCGTCACAATCTATGCATGAAATTTAGTCATGCACGCGCTTTGCAAATTAGTCGTGCAGCAGATCACGCGGGCATGCAGTTGCTCCCGCGGCAAGGTTCCTCCCGCGTGGCGTAATAACTGGGTGGCCGCGAGGCCACCCTTTTTCATGGGCAGAGCCGAGCCGGAGCCGCTTCAGCAGCGGCTGCGCGGCACGCGATAATAATTGCCATCGCCGCGGCGCTGCCAGCAGTTTCCGTTGTGCCAGTAATAACCGCGCCGCCGGGGCTCCATCTGCGAGCCGAGTGCCGCGCCCGCTGCCGCGCCGATGATGCCGCCGGCAACCGCGCCGCCAGCGCTATTGGTCGCCGCGCCGCCGATGATGGCGCCGACACCGCCGCCGATAATCGCGCCGCCCAACGTGTTGTTCTGTGCCGCGGCCGGACCGGCCGGCATGAGCGCCAGCAATGTGGCCGCGGCTGCCGCCATCGAAAACCGAATCATGATCATCCCTCCCTTTGCCTGACGAGGTTCATAAGCGAAGCGATGGAACTTTTCAAATTTGTAGCTTGAGAGAAACCGGTATCAGGCTGCCACGACTCTGCCCGGCAACGGCGGCGCACCGGCGGTCTCGGCCCCGAGCGTGTCCATCGCCTCGACCAGCTGCAGAAACGAACTGCCGGGCAAAGGCGGCGCGAACACATAGCCTTGCGCCGAGCGCACGCCGAGATTGCGCAAGTGCATGACCTGCTCGAAATTCTCGACACCTTCGGCGACCACGTCCATGCGCATATTGCGCGCCAGATCGACCAGAGTCTCGACGATGGTGGTGGAGTTGCGGTCGGTGCCGATGGCGTCGACGAACATCTTGTCGATCTTGATGATGTCGACGCCCAGCTTGAGCATATAAGACAAGCCGCTGTGCCCGGTGCCGACGTCGTCGATGGCGATGCGCACGCCAAGACCTTGCAACGCGGCGATGACCTGGCGCGTCAGGGTGAAATTCTCGATCGGATCGCGCTCGGTGACTTCCAGCACCACCTGCGACAGTTTGATCGGCGTGCCGGCAAAGGTCTTGCTGACGTCCTTGATGATGGTCTCGTCGCTGAACAGCGCGCCGGTGAAATTGAATGAAATTTTCAAGGCGGGACGCTGGCCGATGGCGGCGCCGGCCTCGACACAGACGCGGCGCATCAGGTCGAAGGTCATCGCCCGGATCAGCCCGCTCGATTCCGCCAGCGGGATGAACGAGCCTGGCAGCACCAGAGTGCCGTCGGCCTTGCGCCAGCGCACCAGCACTTCGGCCCCGCGCAGCTTGCCCGACTGGATATCGACGATCGGCTGATAGTACGGCACGAATTCGCCGGCCTTGAGTGCGCGCTCGAGTTCGGCCACCGGATTGTTCGGCAAGTTCTTCGGCACCATCATGCCGAATGCGACAAGGATTAGCACGACGATGGCGGTCACGAACAGGCCGAGCCATTTCAAATCGACATTGCCGGCGAGCGTGCGGCCGCGATGCGTCGTCACGTTGACGACGAAGCCGAATTTTTCGGATGAGCGCGTCGCGGCAAAACCTTCGCTGCCGTCTTTCGCCTGTACACCGGACTCGCCGATCGACGCGCCCTGGCGCGTGGCGATGTGAACATGGGAATACAGCCGGTCGGTCTTGGCGGTCGCCTGCGGCAACAGCAGAGTCGCGTGCATGAGCGCCGCGATTTCGTTCGGCTCGTCGCCGACCCGCTGACGCAAGCGCACCATTTTTATGCCATCGGCGAGGCCGACGATATCAAGCATATAGCGGCCACCGAGCGGCTCGGTCGACAGAACTTGGCGTTGGACCAGAACCTGAGCAAGCCTGTCGGCGCTGGCATCGGCTGCCCCGGCAGCGCCAGCCTGCGCAATATTCAGATGCGTGCACAATGTCTGCCCCTCGGGCCTGACAATCGCCAATTCCTTGATCGGCGGCGTAACGAAAGCGGCGCGCTGCATGGCCTCGGCATTGGCCGGATTGCAAGCCGTAACGCCCGCCGCCGCCAATTGGTCGAGCGCGCGCAACACTTCGCCGACGCGCGACTCGCTGAGCGAGATTATGCGCCTCGCCGCGGAGTCGGTTTCCGCCTGGCCCTGCCTGTCAATCACGCCGCTCAGCCAGAAATTGAAGGCGATCAGAGGCGTGCCGGCGACAAGAACGCCAACCGCGATCGCAACAATATGCTGGCGCGTGAATGCGCGCACACTCAAACCCATTCTAGCTCCGGCCGCACACCCTGTTCTGGTGTCCCGGTAGTGAGCCATACGCCTGTAAAGACCGGCTTAAACGAAGACCTGCGCTATCTTGCAATTGCCGCAAATTTGGCCGGATCGGCGTCATGGTTAATGGGTGGCTAAAGAATGCAGCGCTTGCGCGGCCTGTGGCCTGCGTCAAAAGCAGGCCAGTGGCCGACCGCGTCAAAGGCCTATTATTCTTTGGTCTAGGCTGCGTTGGGCCTGTCACGGTGCTGCGCTAGTGGATGGCGTCTGACATTTGAATCCGGGAAGGGATTCCAAACTCACTTGATGCATGCGAGTCTGGCGCATGCGAACAGGAATTTTCATCACTCTCAAGCCTGCCGACCGCCGCCGTCTGAAGGCGCTCGCGCGGGATCGAAAC
>CAMBQQ010000127.1 GCA_945870035.1 Rhizobium sp. Q54
GATCGCCTTTCGCCGATAGTGCCGCCAGCCGATTATCCGCATCGAAAAATCCGAGCTGCCCCATCGTCAGTCTCCTAGAATCATGCCGTCAGGGCAGCAGACTCGCACGGGGCCGAGGGGCATGCTATTTTTCGAGGTGCCCTTAATAGATAGCGAAATCGCGATTCAGATACGCGAGCGCTAAGGGGCGGATTTGCGTCGGCGCACCGCGATTTATCGAATTCGTGATTTCCAAGCGTTACAAACATCCGCTCGTCGATCCCGGGGCCGCTATTCCCGTCGAGCCTGTTCATAACGTCAATCATCGAGGCGCCGTCGGTCCGGTCGCTGATCAGCGAAGGGGAAAGAAAATCGCCGGCATGCAAGAGAATCGTGTTGGGCGACTCCAGCTCGATATTTTTGCGCAACGTTCGGACGCGCGTCAGGCCGCCTACCGTCTCGTCCTTGACTCCGCTCAACCGATAGATGTCGTTGATGGCAATTATCGTGAATCGCCGCTCCTTTTGAAGAACCGAAACATGCGCCCGTATTACGTCACGGATCTCGGAAATTTTATTGGACACCGCCTCAAAAACAAAAATGCAAAAGATTGGCGCTACGAGAAAAACCAAAACGGCAAGAAGCATCGGATGGCGAAAGATCGACCAAAGGTGAGTCGCTATGGTTTTATAATCGCTAGTCATGGGACACAGGCGGTTTGTCCGTTCCGGGAGCTTTAGGAGCGGGAATCGCGAGGCTTCTATGAAACGCATCAAGCGCGGCTAAGGTCGCAAGCTGGTGCCGTGCCAGCAAACCCGCCAACAGCATAGCGGCAGCGAGAGAAATTATGACAAAGATACTAGCGATGCTTGGTCCGTGATATCGGCCCAACAAAATCGCGCTTATCCAGACAGACAACCCGAAACCGATAACCAGCGTGACACTGCGGTGAGATGCATCTTCCCACTCTTCAATTCTCTTGAGCGTCAAGACCATGACCGCTTCAGGCTTGATGCGCCCTGGCCCGGAAAGATCGCAGAGTTTTTTCGTAACGAAGTATTTATTTAAAAAATTTTTCTTTGCTTTGGCTCCTACGCGAAAACGCGCGTTTGCAAACTCGGCAAGGTGGTCGCAGGTCGCGGCGATCGCTCCGATCGACATCACCATCGCAAGGGCCGCATACAATTGAAAGTTTTCAGGTTGACCGGCAAACCAGCCAATGAGGCTTCGTCCGTCCAACACCAGTGTCTCGTAAATAACGACATTGATGAATGCGACGAAAACCCATGGAAAGAAGGCTCGCAATATAAAGCCCTGCGACGCTGACTTTGCGAACCGGTCATAAGCTTCCAGCAAAGGCGCCAATGCCCTCTCCCAGAAAGGGTTGGTAATCATGCAACTTTAGATAATAAAATTATAAATTTCAATCAGGAGAAATGTTATTTTGGGCACATGCGGTATCCGCGCCGGCCGTCACCCGCGCGGCGGCACGATGACGATCGTATAGCGGCGCTCCGGCAGCACGGTGCCCCAGCTTTTCTGGCTGATCGCGGTTTGCGTCGTCCAGCTCGGCGCGCCGGCGACGCGGCGAATGGCGTCGCTCAGGCAGTCCGCATCGCCGGTGAAACAGATCAGCATCATGCCGCTGCGGCGCAGCGCGTCGGCACCGGGTTCGGGCAGTCCCGCCAGCAGCGCGCGCGGCCGATCCTTGGCGTAAGCCACCACGCCGAGTGCAACATCGACATCGCCGCCGACAAAGCGCAGCGGCGCCGGAATGGTTTCATGCCACAGCCGCTCGGCCTCGACGGCGAGCAGATGCGATTGCACGCCGGCCGGCGGCGGCCCGTCGCGCCGCGTCATGATGGCGATGGCCGGCGAGACGAGCAGCATGACCAGCGGCACCATAGCGGCGATCAGCACGACGCGCTTTGTATCGAGCGGCCGCCAGGTCACGCGCGGCGATGACAACAACATGACCGGCAGCAGGCTCCAGGCCGACATCGACCACAGCGAGGTGATCCTGGTGCCGGTGACGAGCGCGACAGCCGCCGGCAGCAAGAGCGGCGCCCAAAATGCCGCCGCCGCCAGCCGCCGTTCCGTTTCGACCGGCCAGGCCATGTCCTTGAGCGTGGCGATCGTCGGCCGCGCCGCGATCGCGACCAGCATAAGCGGCAGCGCGACATAACCGATCGAGCCGGCGACATAACCCAATGTGGCGACGGCCGTGTTCGCAAAACTTTTATCGCCGTGGATCGTCATCGCATAGGTGAACGGCGCGAAGTCATTGTCGCGCAGCCAGGCGAGATGCGGCAGCAGCACCACGAAACCGGCGATGACGGTGATATACGGCGCCGGCGACCTGAAATATTGCGCGCGGCGGCGGTCGGCGAGTGCCGCCACCACCAGACCGGCGAGCAGAAATACCGACCAGTATTTGCCGAGCATGCAACAGGCGGCCGCCGCGCCTGCGAGGGTGGCGTAGCGCGAGCTGCGCGTTTGCACCGAACGCAGAAACCAGAACGTCGCCGCCGCCCACAGCGGCATCAGCACGGTGTTGACGTTGAACTTCAGCGCATGGAAATGGAAGAACGGCACCAGCATCAAGAGCGCGAGAGCGGCGATGCGTTTGTCGGCGTCGAGATAATCCGCCGACAGATGCCAGACGATCCAAAACGTCAGCGCCGGCATCGTCATCGCCAGCAGATAATACGACCATTCGGCGACCGGAAAGACGGCAAACCACGCCCACGCCACGGCGGCGGCCAAAGGCGGATGCTTGAGATAACCGGGACTAAGGTCACGCGACCAGGCGATCACCTCGACCATGTCAGGGTGAAAGCCCTGCGTGCCCTTGGCGATGGTGGCGTAGGCGGTCCACAGCAGCACATAGACCGCGAGCGTCAGCAGCAGCGTAAGGGTGGCGCGCTTCGGATCGGCCAAAGCGTCGCGCAGGCGGCCGGCGGCATTCATGGGGTTCGGCAAACGCATGGCCCAGCCTATGCCATGCCGGCCGCCGGGCGGGAAGCCGCGGCTAGATCTGCTTGTAAAAGAACGACGTGTCCGCCGGCGTCCCGGTCGTCGTCAGAGCGTGACCCGGCACAATCCCGAACCGCGTCCAGCCGCTGGTCACATAAAGCTCCTCGGCGGCACTACCGGTCTGGGTGTCGAGTTGCAGCAAGGTCAGCCCATGCGCCGCCGCCAGTTCCTCGATGGCCGTGAGAAGCCGGCGGCCGAGGCCGCGCCGCCGCGCCCGCTCGAGCACCAGCATCTTGCCGATATCGGCGCGGTGCGGCTGGTTCGGCTGCGGCGCCTTGGTCAGCACCACGGTGCCGATGAGCCGCTCGCCGTCATCGGCCACCAGCAAATGCCGGCTGCCATCGGCGATGCCGGGAAGCTGGCCGCGCCAGAACGCCGCCGCCTCATCGGGCGTGAAGCCGTCGAGAAAATTGACCGAGGCGCCATGCGCCACTGCGTCGGCGAGGATCGCGGCAAGTTCGCCAAGCCGCGCCTCGGCTTCGGCGGCATCGATCTCCCGTATAGCGATGTCGTTCATAAGCCTCAGTTTATTGAGCCGACGGGCGGGAATCAAACCCGTCCGGCAGGCGCGAACCTGCCGTTAACGCTCATCCGGCAGATTACCGCGATGGTTCAGGACATCCTCCAACGACCGGCCAAAACGTCTCCGGTGGACGCGCCTCCGCTCGTGCCCGATACCGAACCCGCGCCCGAACTCACCATCATCCTGCCGACTTTCAACGAGCGCGACAATCTGCCGGTCATTATCGAGCGGGTCGGCCAAGCGCTTACCGGCGTCGATTGGGAAATCCTCATCGTCGACGACAATTCGCCGGACGGCACCAGCGCGGTCGCCCGCGCGCTCGGCGAAAACGACCGCCGCATCCGCTGCATTCGCCGCGTCGGCCGCCGCGGACTGGCAGGCGCCTGCATCGAAGGCATGCTGGCCTCGCCGGCCCGCTATCTCGCGGTGATGGACGCCGATCTCCAGCACGACGAAACGCAATTTCTGGCGATGCTCAACAAACTGCGCGCGGGCGATACCGATCTCGTCGCCGCCAGCCGCTACATCGACGCCAGAACCGACGCCGGTTTTTCCGCCAGCCGCGCCCGCGCCAGCCATTGGTCGACGGCGCTGGCGCGCACCTTGCTCAAGGTCGAACTGACCGACCCGATGAGCGGCTTCTTCATGCTGCGCCGCGACGTCATCGATGCGCTCGCGCCGCGCCTGTCGACGCAAGGCTTCAAGATCCTGCTCGACATCGCCGCCACCGGCCGCGGCGCCTTGCGCATCGCCGAAATTCCCTTCGTGTTCGGCACGCGTCTGCATGGCGAAAGCAAGCTGGACGCCCGCGTCGTGCTCGACTTCGGCCAGTTGCTGCTGGCCAAGGCGACCAATGACCGCGTCTCGTTCCGCTTCGTGCTGTTCTGCCTCGTCGGCCTTTCCGGCGTTGCCGTGCACATGGCCGCGCTGGCGGCGCTGCATGCACTCGCCCTCGGCACATTCAGCGCGCAGCAGGCCGCAGCCACCGCGATCGCGATTGCCTGGAACTACGTCTTCAACAACGCCTTCACCTACCGCGACCAGCGCCTCGCCGGCTGGCCCTTCGTCAAGGGCCTGATCGAGTTCGAACTGATCTGCGCGGTCGGCGCCATCTCGAATGTCGGCATCGCCAACCTCTTGTACAACCATGACAGCATCTGGTGGATCGCCGGGCTGGGCGGCGCCGTGATGGGCGCGGTATGGAATTACGCGGTCAGCGCCGCCTTCGTCTGGCGCTCGCAGTAGCTCCTCTTCGCCCCTCCCTAGAGGAGAGGTGAAGTAAGACGCTGAAAACTGCGGATTTAAGGCCTTCTGGGCCGAATAGCCGCCCGGTTCGCTTGAAGGCACCGCCACCGGGTGTTATCTCGCGGCCATGACGGCCGTCCCCATCCAGAATATCCGCAATTTCTCCATCGTCGCCCATATCGACCATGGCAAATCCACGCTCGCCGACCGGCTGATCCAGCTCACCGGCGGCATGGACGCGCGCGAAATGGCCGGCAAGGAGCAGGTTCTCGATAATATGGATATCGAGAAAGAGCGCGGCATCACCATCAAGGCGCAAACCGTGCGCCTGAACTACCGCGCCGCCGACGGCAAGGACTACATCCTCAACCTGATCGACACCCCCGGCCACGTCGACTTCGCCTATGAGGTCAACCGCTCGCTCGCCGCCTGCGAAGGCTCGCTGCTGGTGGTCGATGCCTCGCAAGGCGTCGAGGCGCAGACGCTCGCCAATGTCTATCACGCGCTCGACGCCGGCCACGAAATCGTGCCGGTGCTGAACAAGGTCGACCTGCCCGCCGCCGAGCCGGAAAAGATCAAGAAGCAGATCGAGGACGTCATCGGGCTCGACGCCTCCAACGCGGTGATGATCTCGGCCAAGACCGGCCTGGGCGTGCCCGACGTGCTCGAAGCTATCGTCACCCGCCTGCCGCCGCCGAAGGGCGACCGCAATGCGCCGCTCAAGGCGCTGCTGGTCGACTCATGGTACGACGCCTATCTCGGTGTCGTCGTGCTGGTGCGCATCGTCGATGGCGTGCTGAAAAAGGAACAGCGCATTCGCATGATCGGCATCGACGCCGCTTACTCGGTCGATCGCGTCGGCGTCTTCAAGCCGAAGCTGACCATTGTCGACGAACTCGGCCCCGGCGAGATCGGCATGTTGACCGCCTCGATCAAGGAAGTCGCCGACACGCGCGTCGGCGACACCATCACCGACGAGCGCAATCCGGTCGACGAACCGCTGCCCGGCTTCAAGCCATCGATCCCGGTGGTGTTCTGCGGCCTGTTCCCGGTCGACGCCGCGCAGTTCGAGGACTTGCGCGCGGCGATGGGCAAATTGCGCCTCAACGACGCCTCGTTCAGTTTCGAAATGGAAACGAGCGCCGCGCTCGGCTTCGGCTTCCGCTGCGGCTTCCTCGGCCTGTTGCATCTCGAAATCATCCAGGAGCGCCTCGAGCGCGAATTCAACCTCGATCTGATCGCCACCGCGCCGTCGGTCATCTACAAGATGAACCTGCGCGACGGCGCGCAGATCGAATTGCACAACCCGGTCGACATGCCGGACGTGATGAAGATCCTCACCATCGAGGAACCGTGGATCGAGGCGACGATTTTAACGCCCGATGAATATCTCGGCTCGGTCTTGAAGCTGTGCCAGGACCGCCGCGGCACGCAGAAGGAGCTGACCTATGTCGGCTCGCGCGCCATGGTGAAATACGAACTGCCGCTCAACGAAGTTGTGTTCGATTTCTATGACCGGCTGAAGTCGGTGTCGAAGGGCTATGCCTCGTTCGACTATCACCTCACCGACTACCGCGAAGCCGATCTGGTCAAGATGTCGATCCTGGTCAATGACGAACCGGTCGATGCGCTGTCGATGCTGGTGCATCGTACCCGCGCCGAAACGCGCGGCCGCGGCATGGTCGAGAAGCTGAAAGAACTGATCCCGCCGCACATGTTCCAGGTGCCGATCCAGGCCGCCATCGGCGGCAAGATCATCGCGCGTGAAACCGTGCGCGCGCTGCGCAAGGACGTGACCGCGAAGTGCTACGGCGGCGACGCCACCCGCAAACGCAAATTGCTCGACAAGCAGAAGAAGGGCAAAAAGAAAATGCGGCAGTTCGGCAAGGTCGACATCCCGCAGGAGGCGTTTATTGCGGCGCTGAAGGTGGATACGTGAGAACAGACGTCGGATTTTGAATCTTTAATTTGATATAATTCTTCGGCTGGGTCGGGGAAACGAGCTGTGGCGAGCGCGAAGAGACTGGAACTCACGGCGCATGCTCGCTTGAGGTCGCAGGAACGCGGCCTTCCCCTTAGTTGGACCGAGGCAACCGCGCGGAACCCGGACTGGACGGAGCCGGATCCCCGCGACGCAAGCATCGAACGGCGTTTTCGCGCAATTAACGAGAGAGGCGGCCGCATTTTACGGGTTGCTTGCATAGAGACAGAGACGGCAATTCGCGTTATAACTGTGACGTTCGATAGAAACGCAAGGCGTAAATCATGATCGACATCACTTACGATCCTGAAGCCGACGCTATTTACATCTATTTGAGCCGCGCGGAAGTGGACCGCACCGAGGAAGCCGGCCCTTTCATCTACGATGTGGATGCAGCCGGCCGTGTGCGCGGCATCGAAATCCTCTCTGCAAGCAAAGTGCTCGCTCCGGGCGAGTGGCAGAATGCGCGGATGCCCGGCGGCCCGAAAACCGACGCCGCCGAATAGGCGCAACTTACTTGATGTGCGGGACGGGCGCGCGATGTCCCGCGAAACCGTGCGCGCGCTGCGCAAGGACGTGACCGCGAAGTGTTACGGCGGCGACGCCACCCGCAAACGCAAATTGCTCGACAAGCAGAAGAAGGGCAAAAAGAAAATGCGGCAGTTCGGCAAGGTCGACATCCCGCAGGAGGCGTTCATTGCCGCGTTGAAGGTGGATACCTGACGCGCGATGTAAAATACTACGGGTTCAAGCTGAATAGCTCTCTGCGCGCAGAGGTCTAAATTATGAAAAAATTGTCGTTGGACAATTTGCCTGACATTGAGCGTGTTGAAATAGATATTGAAGCCCTTGCGCGCATTACAAATGAGGAAGATTTCACGGAAGTCGCTGTCAGTTTGATGATCGAGACTGGCAGTTGGACCTGCATAGCGGCCTGCGCCATGGGGGCCCCGCCTGTTTGGGATCGCGACCGCGCTGCAATCTGCGGAAATATGGTCCGCTTGTACAAACTCCTCCATTCAGTTCTCGATCAAACTTGCCAACGTCGCCAAGAAACCAGCTTCATTCTCTCCCGATTAGTTTTTGAAACTCTCGTAAATATTCGATACATGATTTTCGCTTTTTCTCCCGAACTAATAGATTCTTACGTCTCTTACTCCTTTCGACATGAAAGAAAGTTACGAGATATAATTCGAGAAAATATTGACGCGCGGGACGGTCAGACGTTGCCAATCGAAGACCGGATGCTGAAATCAATCGACCGATCAGCGTCGGCAGCTGGAATATCGATGGACAGCATGAGTTCTGCTCAGAAGGGACCGTGGCGAGGAATGAACCTATTTGAGAAGGCGCAAACGGTTGGTCTCGATCAAGCCTATCTCGCAGCTTTTAGCGGCCCGTCTCACAGCGTCCATGGCAACTGGCACGAAATATATGCCAATCATCTTCATTGGGATGAAAAGAAAGGATTCACACCAAATCTAGACTGGCATCATCCGCGACCTCAGGTCCTTTTCGCCAATTGCACTCTGGTGCTTGGAACGCTGAATATCTACTTCGAATTTATGTGCGGTAAAAAAAAGGCAGAAATATTCCAAGAGCCGCTATTGGACCTGAATGCACGGGTTTGCCAGGTGAATGACAGTCACGAGGCTTACTTAACTAAGAAAAATTGGCCAGAAGTATAGCCCGCAAAGTAGATTAGCACAGCGCAATCTGGATTCCCGCCTTCGCGGGAATGAGCGGAGACTATCGCACCTCCCACGGCGCTCTCTTATCCCTCCCCCGAAGGGGGAGGGTGGCCCGCCGTAGCGCAGCGAAGGCGGGTCGGGTGGGGTTTAGCCTGAGATAGACGTCAAACCTCGCCCCCACCCGGCTCGCAAGTGCTCGCCACCCTCCCCGAAAACGGGGAGGGATAAGCAAGCTACACCCCCAGCAACTTCTCCGCATTGCCATGGGCAATCGCTTCGCGCTCCGCATCGCTCACCGGCAGCGTGTCGAGAAACGCGCGCGCCTCGGCCATCGAGCCATACGGATAATCGACCGAATACATGATGCGCGACGCGCCGATCGTGCTGAGCAAAATCTGGAACGTCGAGGCGTAGTTGAAGCCGCCGAAGGTGTAATGCAGGTTCTGCCGCAGATAGTCGCCGAGCGGCTTCTTCGGCCCGGCGCCCGGCGGCAATTTCGCCGCCAGCCCTTCCATGCGCGGCATCATGAAGGGCAGCGCCTCGCCCATGTGGCCGATGACGACCTGCAATTTCGGAAAGCGGTCGAACACGCCGCCCAGCATCATGCGCATGACATGCATGCCGGTCTCGATATGCCAGCCCCAGCCGGTGCCGCCGATCAGGAACGTCGCCGCCGGGTGGAAGCCGGCATAGGATGCCTCCATCACCGCCTTGGGCGGCATGGTCGGATGCAAATAGATCGGCGCGCCGAGCGCCTCGGCCCGCGCCAGCACCGGTTCATAGAACGGATCGTCGAGATAGCGGCCTCTGTTGTGGCCGTTGATGTTGGCGCCCTTGAAGCCGAGCGAGCGCACGCAGCGCTCCAGCTCAAGGGCGGCCTTGTCGGGCGCGCCCATCGGCAGCGACGCCATCGCGACGAAGCGCGTCGGATGCTGCCGCACCGCGGCGGCCAGAACGTCATTGGCGTCAGCGGACACCGCCACCGCCTCGTCCGGATCGGATTGCTCGACGCCGGGCGAATTGAGCGACAGCACCTGCATGTCGAGGCCGGCCTCGTCCATCGCGGCCACGCGCCCGGCGCCGATGTCGGCGAGCAGCGCAATCAGCTTTGCGCCGAAAGGCCCGGCCTTCGCCATGCTTTCGGTGAAGGCGCGGCCGGGACCGGCGACGAAATTCGGGGTGGTGAAATGTTCTTCAAGCGCGATGGTTCGCATGCGATTGCCTTGCGGTCGGAGGAAAACTTGCAGTCTACAGGACTACCCTACAGATTCTGGGGCCAGGTGACGGCAAATAAAGGAATGCAACGATGCCCATCAAGCCGACCGCCCACTTTTCCCATTTCGACGCGCTCGACATCCGCGTCGGCCGCATCGTCAAGGTCGAGGACGCGGCGACCAAAAAACCCACTTATAAAATGACCATCGATTTCGGGCCGGAGATCGGCGTGAAAATCTCCTGCGGAGCCTACAAAAGCTACGCCAGGGAATTCCTCATCGGCCAGCAGGTGCTCGCCGTCGTCAACTTTGCGCCGCGCAAGATGGGCCCCGAAACATCCGAGGTGCTGGTGCTCGGCGTGCCGAACGCGGCGGGCGACACCATCTACGTCATGCCGCAGCAACCGGTGGACCTTGGCGTTACTCTGTTCTGATCGCAGGCGCAGCTTAACGCCCGCCAGGATCTCCGGCTCGCCATTCGCTGGCACTGTCGCCAATCGTAACCGGCCGCCGCCGGGCCGGCGGCGCGCGTTTGCGTTCGCCGCGTTCGCGGCCGGCGGCGGAAGCGCCTTCGCCGGTGATGACGATTTGCGTATCCTTCACGTTCGGCTGCACCAGCGCGAACAACAGCGCGGCATTGTCGGGATGCAGGCGAATGCAGCCATGCGAAGCCGGACTGCCAAGACGCGCAATCTCAAAACTGCCATGAATGGCGTAGCCGCCGTTGAAAAAGATCGAGTACGGCATTGGCGAGCCGTCATAGACGGTCGAGAACCATTTACGGGCCAGCCATTGCGGCTTGTAGTTGCCGTTCGGCGTGCGATAGCCGCGGCGCGCGGTCGACACTGGCCAGACGTAGCGCGTGACACCGTCGACCTCGACCGTCATGCGTTGCGCCGTCTTGTCGACGGTCACAAAGATTCCGGCTTGCACCGGGGCCGCGGCGATCCAGGCCGCAAACAAGACTATGCAGAAGACGATTTGCGGCATGACAGCTCCTTGGCTGCGTCTTTACCGCGGCCTGAGAGGGCTGCTCTTAACCTAGATGTTCCATCCCGGATGATCACATAGACCCTCGTCGCTCTGCTTTTTTCATGGCAAGATCGATCCTGAGGGACATTCGAAGCGGGGTTCGGGCATGTTGATCCAACTTCACAGCCAAGCAACGACGACGCCGAAGGTGCGGGCG
>CAMBQQ010000128.1 GCA_945870035.1 Rhizobium sp. Q54
CTGGTCGATGGCGCTCAGAAAAATTGGCGTCGCCTTGATGGCCACGCACTCTTGCCAAAACTTATCCTGGGGGTAAAGTTCACTAACGGGTTGGAGGTCATCGCCAAGGCGAGCGACCTTCAGGACGAAAACGCCGCCTAAAAGATCAGGCCGTCACCAACTTTAGGCGATAGCTCACAGAGTTTAGCGATAGGCATTTCCCGACAATTAGTCTCAGGCTGGGACGTAGATCGATTCGTTTTTTTCAAGCGCAATCTGAAACTATTGCAAAAACGGAAGAAAACGATGCAGCTAGAGCAGCCGCAGACTACATACGAGCCGTCTCAGCCGAGACGAAGTTCAATCGCGCTCCTACGGGGATCGGCGGGCCGGTTCATGTCTGGTCTTTGATCACCAATCCGCCACATCGAATGGCCGGTAAATAGTTTCGATCGGGCCTCTCAGTTGCTTTTAATTCAGTAGGCATCTCAACAGTCACGCCGGCCAGGTGCTGGATTGTTTAGCAGCTCAGAGATCAGATTTTGACGCCATACGATTCCAATACTTGCAACATTTTCGTCATCCGACAGTCGCCCCGAATAAATCCCCAACAATTCTACTGTCCTCACTCGATCCATTTTAATTTCTCCGTTCGCAAGAGGAGCTGGACCAAACACTTGTCGCAATACGGGGGAGCCGGACATTCCGCCTGACGTACGGCAATCGATTAAAAAAGCCGGCCGACCATTCCAAGGGGCCTCAGGCTCTGTTGCTATCGAACCGCGTTTCCAAATGGGTAGCTTAAGCCCTTCAACAACTCCAAGCGGGTAGCCAACCGGAAAAACGTCGACACCAACGAGTTCGACAAGATCGTCAAACTCTGCATCGTTAATGCAGTGAGTTTGTCCGCCCGAAAAGTCCTGTAATTCGAGCGCTACAACGTCAATGCGCAGGTTCGATCGCAATTGATGCTCGAGCCAAAACGGACGATGAAAATCTTCGCCGCAAAGCGGAACCAAGATTTGTACTCAAGCAAGATTGCCCCCGTTTGGCATGGGAGTCGCGAGCTCCAAGGTGACGTGCACCCGCAGAGATTTCGGCACCCGTCCATTTTGCAAATGCTGCCCATTGAATGCGTGAAGCCCAGAAACGACATGCCAATTTGTGATGAGATAGAGACGACCTGCGTGACGCCACAGGAAGCCGCTAGCGGTTCCAAAAGCGGTGCCGTCCTCGCTTAAAAGCTCTAGGCAGCAACAACCGATCGATAGGATGTTGAAATTATGCTTTGGCATGGGAATGACCGTTCCCTTCTTCTGCGAATTTCCGTTTAATTTTGACGCTTTCTTTTCTATTACGGGCGCTTCATAATCCTTAGCACATGGATTTTTATCGATGTAAGCCAACTGCTGGACACGGTCCCGCCAAAAATACACGGGTTGGATCGATCGATTATTTGAAGCATTCTGATTCGGGTCATACCGGTCTTAAAGTTATAATTGGACCGCAACTGCTAATACTAGCAAGTCCCGGTTCGTCCCATTTGAAAGGCATTATAACTTTACTTTTCTTCCTACAACCACCCCTTCCGCCATCTACGCCTTCCCCTGATACTGCCCCATCCAGCGGCGGTCGATCCAGTCCTTGAGCGTCCACAGCCAGGCGCCCTCGGCCTTGAAGGCGCCGCGCGAGGCGACGGCGTAGCGCTCGCCGGTCGAGATCAGCGCGAGATGTTTTGCCTGCGGGACCCAGGGCTGCGGCGCTTCACCGCCGGCGCACCGGCGCATATTGTCGGCCAAAGGCGGCCCGGCGCGCACGGCATAGACGCCGGCCTTCTCGCGCGGCGTCTCAATCAGCGCGGCGCAATCGCCGGCGGCGAACACGTCGGGATCGTTGACCGACTGCAAGGTCGGCCCGACGGCGAGGAAACCCTTGTCATCGAGCTTGAGCCCGGTGCCGCGAAACCACGCCGGCGCGGCGGCGTCCGTCGACACGAGCACCGCATCGGCGGCGACCTCATCGCCGCTGTCCAGTAGCACGGCGCGCGCGGTGATCGCCTGCGCGCGCACATTTTCGCGCAAATCAATGCCGCGCTCCTTGAACACGCGGCGGAACGCATCGCGCACCCGCGCATTATGCGTGGCCAGAATCTCGCCGCCGGTCACCAGCGCAAACGAGAACGCACCGGCTTCGATACCCGCCGCGCGCGCTTCCGCCAACAGGCGCGTGCGCAGCGACAGCAACAACTCGACGCCGCCCGCCCCGCCGCCGACCGCCACGATCCGCCGTGGCCCATCGGTGCGCTTGCAATCGGCGATCAGCGCCTCGATCTTGGCCAGAAATGAGCCGATCGGCTTGACCGCGATGGCATGTTCATCGGCGCCCTTGATCGGCGACAGCGACGGCGCAATGCCGACATCGATCGAGGTGAGATCGTAGCCAACAGGCTCGGCGCCGGCGAGCAGCACGCGCTTGCCGACACGATCAAGCCCAATGGCTTCGGCATGCATCAGTCTCGTGCCGGTCGCGGCGGCCAATTGCACCAGATCGATATGCGCCTGCTCGGCGGTGTAAATGCCGGCAATCACGCCGGGCAGCATGCCGGAATAAGGCGTGGTCAAATCGCGCGTCACCAAAGTGACGCGCATGTCGGGCCGTGGACGTTTGGCCAGCGCGACGAGCACATGCACATGGGCATGGCCGCCGCCGATCAGGACGATGTCGCGGCTCACAGCGCCGCGTCGGGCGCAAGCCGCGACTGTGCGTTCAGGCGGATCGGCGCGTTGATGGCGCCGAAGCCCTTGTAGCCGCGGCGCTCGACGATCTCGAGAAAGAACAAATCGTTGAAGCTGCGCGTATAGATCTGCATGTATTCGCCGTCGGCATCCTTGTCGTAGAGGATGTTGTTGGCCTTGAGCACGGCAAGCCGCGCAGCCGGCAGATCGACGCGCGCTTCGAGATCGTCGTAGTAGTTTTCGGGAATCTCGAGGATCGGCACGCCGTTGGCCTTGAACCGTTCCGCGGTGGCGACGATATCGCTGGTGTTAAAGGCAATGTGCTGCACGCCGGCGCCGAAATACTCGTTGAGAAAGCGCGACGATTGCGTGCGCTGGCTTTGCGAACCGTTCATGGGAATGCGCAGCGCGCCATCTTCGCTTTTCACCACCTGGCTGCGCACGACGCCGCCCGGATCGTTGATATCGACCTGCGGCGTTTTGCGGACGTCGAGCAGCGACGTGTAGAACAACAGCCACGACAGCATGTCTTCGTAATAAGTCGACTGCGAAATATGATCGACCGTGGTCAGCCCCGCGCCCGTCTTCGCTCCCGGATTGGCGCCATCCTTGGCGACCGGCTCGAATTCGATGTCCCACACCTTGCCGAGTTCGCTCATTGGATCGAGGAAATACAACAGGCTGCCGCCCATGCCGCGCACCGCCGGAATTTCCAGCTCGCCCGGCCCGACTTTCTGGCGGAACGGCGTGTCGTGCAGCTTCTCGGCGCGGTCGATCGCCGCCGCCGCATCATCAACCTTCAGGCCGATGGCGCAGACCGAAGGCCCGTGCGTGATGTAATGCGAATGCGCGAAGCCTTCCTTTTCCTTGTTGATGACAAGGTTGATCGCGCCTTGCGTCCAGCGCGCCACATCCTTCGATTTGTGCTGCGCCGCCTTGTGAAAGCCGAGCGCCTGCATCAGATCGAACTTGCGTTCGGCGCGGTCGAAGGCGCGCTGGCGCTGCGGCTCCGGCATGCCTTCGAAATCGCGGAACGGCTGAAAGGTGACGACCTTCAGATTGAGCGCTTTCAGTTCCTCGGCGATGTCGGCCGGCGTGCCGTTGTAGGACAGCACATCGCTTTCGAAAATCTCGACGGTGCGAAATCCGGCCGCGGCAATGGCCGACAGCTTCTCACTCAAGCCGCCGCTCAGGCAGACCGTGGCAATCGAGGTTTCCATCGCTGTCGTCCTTTAAAACTTCAAACTGCTTCGGCGAGCCGCTGGTCGCGCGCCGCCAGCGCTTGCGCGAAAGTGCGATGCATGCGGGCAATATCCGGCTCGATGCCGGTAAACAAACGGAACGCCTCGGCGGCCTGGTGCACGCACATGCCGCCGCCGGTCAGAACGCGCGTGCCCTTGGCCACGGCCGCCTTGATGAACGCCGTCTCGATCGGCGAGTAAATGACATCGGCCACCCATTGTTCCTTGCGCAGCTCGGCCGGAACCGGATTGCCGGGAATGCCGTGCATGCCGACCGGCGTCGCGTTGACGACGCCATCGGCGGCGGCGACTTCGGCGGCCAGAGCGGTCGAGAGGCGGCAGCGTCCCGCGTCGCAATGCGCGGCGAGATCGGCGAGCAAGGTTTGCGCCTGCTTGGGATCGCGGTCGTGCAGCACCAGTTGCGAAACGCCGAGATCCATCAGCGCGAAGGCAACCGCGCGTCCGGCGCCGCCGGCGCCAACCTGCACCACAGTCTTGCCGTCGGCGGCAGCGCGGCCGAGGCCTTGCTCGAAGCTGCGGCGGAAGCCACGGCGGTCGGTATTGTAGCCGGTCGAACGCCCGTCGGGGCCGAAGACAACAGTATTCACGGCGCCGATCTGAAGCGCTTCCGGATCGACAGCGTCGAGCAGCGCCAGCACGTCCTGCTTGAACGGAAAGGTGACGTTGGTGCCGGCAAAGCCGGCGGTGCGCGCGGCGTCGAGAAGCTGATTCAAGCCGCGGCCCGGCAAAATATCGACGTCCATCAGATGATAAAAGCCGTCCAGTCCGGCCGCGGCGAAAGCATCGTGATGCAGCGCCGGCGACAGCGATTTCATGATGTTGCTGCCGATCAGCCCGACGAGAACCCTGCTCATGCCAAGATTCCTGTTAAGCTTCCCGAAGCGCTTGCCGCCGGCGCCAGGCCGCCGCCGAGGAACAGTTGCGCGATGCGCGCATCGGCCAAGATGCTTGGCGCGGCATCCTCGATGCGGGTCTGGCCCTGCTCCAGCACCAGCCCGTAATCGGACATTTGCAGCGCCATCTTGGCGTTCTGTTCGATCAGCAAAATCGTCACACCTTTGTCGCGCAAGGCTTTGAGGATCGAAAACACTTCCTGCACCATCAGAGGCGACAGCCCGATGGACGGTTCGTCGATCAAAACCAGCTTCGGATCGAGAAGCATGCCGCGTGCCACTTCCAGCAGTTTCTGCTGGCCGCCGGACAAAGTCGAAGCCTGCGTATCGGCTTTCTCGCGCAGCATCGGAAACTGCGCCATCAAGGCGTCGATGCGCTGGCTCAGGTTCGCCTGCTCCGACAGCGCGACGCCGCCGAGTTCCAGATTATGCCGGACGCTCAGTTCGGGAAAAATATTGCGGCCTTGCGGAATGTAGACGACGCCGGCGTCGAGAATATTGCGCGGCGAATGATTGGTGATGTCGCGCTCGCCGAGCTTGATCGTGCCGCTGCGCACCGGCAGCAGACCGAAAATGGTCTTGAACAATGTCGATTTGCCGGCGCCGTTCGGGCCGATCACGGTGGTGATCGCGCCGGCGCGAACCTTGGCCGTGGTGCCGTTGAGAATGGTCATCTTGCCGTAGCCGGCGACGACGCCCTCGACGGTCAAGGCTGGCGAATGCGTGTCCATATCGGCGCTCATCTTCAATGTCCGAGATAGGCTTCGATGACGACCGGATTGCGGCGAATCTCTTCCGGCAGGCCGTCGGCGATGATCTTGCCTTCGGCCAGCACCAGCACGCGCGTGCACAAGGCCATGACGAATTCCATCTAGTGCTCGATCACCACGAAGGTTGCCTTGCGTTCGGCGTGATAGGCCTGCAGGCGCTCGCGCAGATTGGCGAGCATGGTCAGGTTGACGCCGCCGGCCGGCTCGTCGAGCAGCACCAGCCGCGGACCGGCCATGAAGGCCATCGCCGCGTCGAGCAGCTTCTGCTGGCCGTAGCTCAGCATACCGGCCATTTCGGTGGCGATGTGCGACAGGCGAAAGAATTCGATCATCTGGTCGGCGGCCGGCCCGAGACCCGCATCGGAACGGCCGATCAGCCGCGTGAACATCGTGCCCTGATGCTCCTGCCCGGCCAGGATTAGATTGTCGCGCACCGACAATTGCGGGAACACTTGCAGCAACTGAAAGGTACGGCTGACGCCGAGACGATTGATGTCGCGCGGCCGCATGCCGTTGGTCACCTTGCCGTCGACCTTCACTTCACCGTCGGTCGGCTGCAACTGGCCGAGCACGCAATTGAACAAAGTGGACTTGCCGGAGCCGTTCGGCCCGATGATGCCGAGGATTTCGCCGTCGCGCACTTCGAACGACACGCCATCGACCGCGGTGATGCCGCCGAACGACTTGCGTAAGTTGGAGACTTCGAGAACCGCGCTCATGGTGCGGTCCTCTCCGGCGTCAGCATCGGCGCCGGCGGCTTGCGCTTCACCGTCAGCGCCTTGTAGCCGCGCTCGATCAGGCCGACGATGCCATAGGGCGCGAGCGGCATCATCACCATGATGAGCGCGGCGTAGATGATGAGGTAATAGCCCTCGGTGACGCGCATCCATTCCGGCAGCAGCACCGCGACCAGCGCGCCGACAAACGGGCCCATGAAGTAGCCCGAGCCGCCGACGATCACCATCAGCAGCAGGTCGAACGAGCGGTTCAGCGCGAACGAGGCCGGCTCGATGAACTGCACCAAAGAGGCAAACAGCGCGCCGGCGAAGCCGCCAAGACTGGAGCCAATGGCAAAGGCCATCAAGGTGTAGCGGCGGGTATCGAGACCGAGCGACAGCGCCCGCACCGGATTTTCGCGCAGCGCGACGAAGGCGCGGCCCCAGGGCGAGCGCAGCATCCACCACACCGCGAACGCAATCACGGTGAGCACGCCGAGACAGAAGAAATAGTAATCCATCGCTTTGCCGGTCGACCAGCCGAAGAACACCGGCCGGGCGATGGCGTTGACGCCGTAAATGCCGCCGGTCAGCCATTCCTCGTTGCGCAGCAGGAGGAAAACAATGGTGGTGAAGGCGAGCGTGACGAAGGCCAGATAATGATGCTGCACGCGCAGCGCCGGATAGCCGAGCCCCCAGCCGATGATGAAACACAAGATGCCGGAAGCGGCGAAGGCGATCGGATACGGCACGCCGGCCTGGGTCAGCAGCGCGAGCGTGTAGGCGCCGATGCCGACAAAGGCGCCCTGCGCCATCGACACCTGTCCGGCATAACCGAGCGTCAAATTGAGTCCGATGGCGGCGATGGTCAGCACCGCCCACATCGAAATCAGGAAAATTCCGAACGGCTTGAGCATGAACGGCGCAATGACCGCGCCGGCGGCGGCGAAAGCAATGGAGATTGTCGCGGCGCGGTTCATACCGTGCGCTCCTCGACGCGGCCGAGCAGGCCTTGCGGCCGCACCAGGATCACGATGATGAGGATGATCAGCGGAAACGCGGCGCGATACTGCGACGACAGATAGGCCGCCGACAGGTTATCGAGAATGCCGAGAATGACGCCGCCGAGAATGGCGCCGCGCACCTGGTTGAAGCCGCCGATGATCGCGGCCAAAAACGCCGCCATGCCGAGCGTCTCGCCATTGGTGAACTTGGCGAGATAAATCGGGCTGATCAGGATCGAGGCGATGGCGCACAACACCGCGTTGAGCAGGAAAGTGTAGAGCACCATGCGGCGGACCGGCACGCCGAGAATGCGCGCCAGAGTCGGGTTCTGCGCGGTTGCCTGCATCATGCGGCCGAGCCGCGTTCTATTCAGAAGGAACGTCATGCCGATCACGGTGGCAATCGCCACCGCCAGCACGACCAGACTCTGGCTCGAAATCACCGCGCCGAAGATGTGCACGTCCGATGCTTCGACCAGCACCGGAAACGGCTGCGCCTGCGACGAGTAGAAATCCTTGACCGCTTCCTTGAGGAACAGCGCCAGCGCGATGCTCGAAATGACCAGCGGCAGCACGCCGTGTTTCAGCATCGGATCGACGATGATGTATTTAAAGGCAATACCGAGCACGACGATCGAGACGGCGATGCCGATCAGGCACGACAGCCAGAACGGCGCGCCGTAATTCATGGCGATGAGAATGAAGAACGCCGGCAGCATGACGAATTCGCCCTGCGCGAAGTTGATCGTCTGCGAGGTCTGCCACAGAAGCGTAAAGCCGACCGCGATCAGCGCATAGATCGCGCCTGTCGCAAGACCCGAAACCAGAAGCTGGATGAAGGAAGCCATTTGGCCTTCGCCTGTTGCTCCACCGGTGCAACGCCGGGGGCGGAAGAGAAACTGCCCGGCGCACCGCGCCGGGCAGCATGTTTAAAAACTACTTGGTGCCGAGCTTGGGCAGCGTGCCGACGATCTTCTGCTTGCCGCCGACGACTTCGCCGATGAAGCTTTCGCGATCGATGTCGCCGTTCTTGTCCCAGGTCGCTTCCATCAGGATGTTCGGCTCATCCTTCGGCGTGATGGTGATGCCGTGCGCCTTTTCGGCGAAGGCCTTGCTGTCGAACTTGCCGACCTTCTCGGTCACATGCTTGACGAAATAGAGCGCGGTGTAGCCCTTGATGCCGTTGTGGTCGCAGGCATAGTTGAAACGCTTCTTGAAGCGTTCCGCGAAGCTTTTGACGGCATCGATCGGCGCATCGATGGTCAGGCCGACATGACCCTTGACGCCGTTGGCGGCATCACCGGCGAGATCGAGCACCTTCTGGCCGAGCAAGGTGGTTTCGCCGACGATCGGCGTCTTGACGCCCTGCTTCTTGGCTTCACGCAGGAAGCGCGCGCTTTCCTCTTCGTTGGTATAGGCGAAGATCAGGTCGGCATTGGCGCCTTTCAGCTTGACCACGTCGGCGGAAAAGTCGGCCTGGCCTGCTTCGGTCGAAATGTCGGCGACGACCTTGATGTTGCGCGTGCCCATTTCCTTGACGAAGGCATCGCGGCCGCCTTTGCCGAAGTCGTTGTTGACCCAGAGGATGGCGACGGTCTTGGCCTTGGCGCCGTCGCGTACATAATTGGCGAGCTTCGGCATCGAGAACTGCGCGCCGAACGAGGTGCGGAACACATAAGGGTTGTTCTTCTGCGTGATCGCGGGCGCTTCGCCGCCGACGATCTGCGGAATCTCGGCAGCTTGCGTCAGCAGCATCGAGGTCATCACCGAGCCGGAGAACACCGGGCCCATGATGACGTAGGGCTTGTTGTCGAGAACCTACTGCACCTGCGAACGGGCAATGCCGGCTTCCGACTGACTGTCGAGCAGCGGCATGTCGATCTTCTTGCCGAGGATGCCGCCCTTGGCGTTGATCTCCTCCATGGCGAGGATCATGCCGTCGCGGTAGTTGGTACCGGACACGGCGCCGCCGCCGGACAGTTCGACGATCGCCGGCATGTAAACGGACGTTGCCGTCGACTGCGCGGAAGCGGGTGCGGTGAGTCCGGCGAAAGCGGCGACCACGGCCGATAGAGTAATGGCTGAACGAAGCATTGGGTTTCCCTCCTGATGATGGCGTCGGCCCCTTGATGGGGCTCTTCGCCTTTGGAATCGCCCGTTGTTTAAGGCTTTTTCCTGGCGCTGACGATGGCCACCTGGGCCGCTGCCGTCAATAACGAAGACGTGCGATAAACATAACCTGAGGTTACTTTTTACCCCGCCGCCCGCGCGTTTTGCCGCGCAAGCCGGGGCGCAAGCCGGGGCGCGCCGCCGCCGGCGTCATGTCGGCCTGCATATGGCCGCGCAGCGCGGCGACAAAGCGCGCCGCATAGGCCGACAAGGCCACATCCTTGCGGTGCACAATATAGGTGTCGAACCAGGTCGGCTCGGCGATATCGAGCGCGCGCAGGCGCGGCCAGTTGCCACCCACCAGCGTGAATTCGTCGATCACCGCGATGCCGAGGCCTTGCGTCACCAAAGCGCACACCGTCGAGCCGAACCGGGCGCGGATCGTCACGTCGTAATGCAGCGCGCTTTTGGCGAAAATCGCCGCCATCACCCGTCCGTACGGGTCGTTCGGATCGATGCCGATCAGCGGATAGTTGACGATCTCCGCGGCGGTGACGCGCGCCTGCCGCGCCAGCGGGTGGCCCTCCGGCACGATGCATTTGAGCCGGCCGCGCGCCAAAGGCGCGCAGGTCAACATCGGGTGATCGACCTGATGGCTGAGCGCCACCAGTTCGCCCTTGCCGAGAAGAAGATAATCGACCGCATCCTCGATCTTGAGGATGTCGATATCGATCAGCAGATTGGGAAAGGCCTTGCGCAAGTCGGCAATGGCCAGCGGCACCATGACATTGGCGATGCTCGGCACCGAGGCGATCTTGAGTTCGATTGAGGCGCCGCGCTTGATCCGCGAGATGACGAATTGCAGGTCCTCGACCTTGTCGTAGACGCCGTTGATCTGGTTGAAGATCGCATCGGCCTCCCGGGTCGGCGAATAGCGGCCGCTGCGCCGGTTGAACAGTTTGACCCCGACCGAGGTCTCGGCATGCTTCATCACCCGGCTGATGCCGGGCGAAGATACGTTGAGCAGCCGCGCCGCGCCGCCGACCGTGCCGGTGACCATGATGGCGCGAATGACTTCGATCTGCCGCAAGGTGAGCATCTGTCGCCGCCGCTCTACGGATTAATCTTCTGCACCCAGAAAATATAGGGCACCTCGAACAATAGCGTTTTTGCTGCGTGATCGTTAGCCCGCGCGGATCGGCGGGCAATTGGCAGATGATCTGACGCCGGTGCGGCTCCGCCGTATGCACCCGGCGTCCTGTTGAGGGTGGCACAAGCTGCCTTTTCCC
>CAMBQQ010000129.1 GCA_945870035.1 Rhizobium sp. Q54
TGCATCGTTACGTGCTGCTTTACAACCAGCAGCTTCCGCAATCAGCCTTGGGCAGCAAGACACCCTTGCAGGCCATGAAGGACTGGCATAGCCTGAAACCGGAGTTGTTCAGAAAACAGCCATATCACCTACCGGGATGTGACAGATAAATGCTTGCGAGATTTGTGAGAGAGCAAACATGACTGTGCCTGGCGAAAAAATTGCTTTGTTTATCGATGGCGCCAATCTTTACGCGACCGCCAAGTCGCTCGGCTTCGACATCGACTACAAGAAGCTTCTCGGCGAATTCCAGTCGCGCGGCTACCTGCTGCGCGCGTTCTATTACACCGCGGTGATCGAGGATCAGGAATACTCCTCAATCCGCCCGCTGATCGACTGGCTCGACTACAACGGCTATGCCGTCGTCACCAAGGCCACCAAGGAATTCGTCGACCAGACCGGCCGCCGCAAGGTCAAGGGCAACATGGACATCGAACTCGCCGTCGATGCCATGGAGATCGCCAGCACCATCGACCACATGGTGCTGTTCTCCGGCGACGGCGATTTCCGCTCGCTGGTTGAAGCCGTGCAGCGCAAGGGCGTGCGCGTGACC
Source organism: Rhizobium sp. Q54 (assembly GCA_945870035.1). Taxonomy (GTDB): domain Bacteria; phylum Pseudomonadota; class Alphaproteobacteria; order Rhizobiales; family Xanthobacteraceae; genus Pseudolabrys. The sequence goes on from CAMBQQ010000129.1 coordinate 593, forward strand.
GTGATCTCGACCGTCACCACACAGCCGCCAATGGTCGCCGACGAGCTGCGCCGCCAGGCCGACGTGTTCACCGACATCATCACCTTGCGCAATAAGATCGGCCGCGAGCCCTCGGAGCGTCCTGTGCGTCCGCGCGAGCACGGCGAACCGGGCCAGCACCCGGCCTTCCTGCAACGCCCGGCCGGAGCGCCGCAGCGCGCCGGCGCCGCCGTCGAGGACGACGACGAAAACTACGAGTAAAGTCGAAGCCATGCCGCTGCCTTCCGCACAGGCTTCGCCGGGCGAGCCTTCGCGGAATTGCCCGCGCTGTCCGCGGCTGGCCGCGTTCCGCGACACCTGGCGCGTCAGGGAGCCTTCCTGGTTCAATGCGCCGGTGCCATCTTTCGGGCCAAACGATGCCCGTCTGCTGATCGTTGGCCTGGCGCCCGGCCTGCAAGGCGCCAACCGCACCGGACGTCCGTTCACCGGCGATTATGCCGGCGTGCTGCTGTACGCGACGCTCGGTGAATTCGGCTTCGCCAAGGGCACATTCGATGCCCGCATCGACGACGGCCTGACGCTGACCGATTGCCGCATCAGCAATGCGGCGCGCTGCGTGCCGCCGGAGAACAAGCCGACCACGGTCGAGATCAATACCTGCCGCGACTTTCTCAAAGCGACCATCGCCGAGATGACAAACCTCAAAGCCATCGTCGCGCTCGGCGCCATCGCCCATGCCAGCGTGCTAACAGCCTTCGCTGCGAAAAAATCGGCGATGCCGTTCAAGCACGGCGGCAAGAACATGCTTCCTCACCTGGGGTCTGGCGAGATCGCGCTATTTTCGAGCTATCACTGCTCGCGCTACAACACCAATACCGGCGTGCTGACGACCGACATGTTCCGCGACGTTTTCGCCAAGGTACGCGGTTATCTGGACGCCGCTTAAACGTAACTCATGAATTCCATCAGCGAGCCGTCGGGGTCGCGGAAATAGACAGAAGTGCCCGGCCCCTTGGCGCCGTTCCTTTGCATCGGCCCGCATTCAATCGCTACGCCCTGCTTCTCGAGATGCGCGATCGCGTCCGCGATCGGTCCGCCCCACTCGAAGCACAAATCGCTGTTGCCGGGTTGTACCGGCAGCCGCGCCACCTCGGCCGGCTGTACGCCTGGCCCGTGCACATTGAGCTGCTTGTCGCCGAAGCGATAGGCAAAGCCGGCCGGCCGCGTCACCAGTTCGGCACCCATCACCTCGGTATAAAAGCGGTTGGAGCGCTGCCAATCCGACACATGAATAACGCAATGATCGAGTTTTGTTGGAACCATGATGAACCGTCCGGGGTAATTGCTGTGACAGCATCGCCACGACGGGAGCTTCGTCAAGCGCCCGGCCGCGAAAGCGCCGATGACGCAATAAATGCAAGCCAGGGAGTATTTCCAATGACCAGAACGATCTTCAAGACCAGCATCGCCGCCGCGCTATTGTGCGCCGCAACGGCGCTGCCCGCGGCCGCCCAGACCGCGACCGCCCCGCTCAAGGATGCGCAGGGCAAGGAAGTCGGCTCGGTCAATTTGACGCAGACGCCGCGCGGTGTCCTGATCAATGTCTCGGTCAAGGGCCTGCCGCCGGGCGAGCATGCCTTCCACGTCCACCAGACCGGCAAATGCGAAGGCTCATTCACCTCCGCCGGCGGCCACTTCAATCCGGACGGCAAGAAGCACGGCTTGCTCGCCAATGACGGCGCCCATGCCGGCGACATGCCGAACTTGCACATTCCGCAAAGCGGCGATCTCACCGTCGAGGTCGTGAACGCGGCCATCACGCTGGAAAAGGGCAAGCCGAATTCGGTGTTCGATGCCGACGGCTCGGCCGTGATTATTCATGCCGACAGCGACGACTACAAGACCGACCCGACCGGCGAGGCCGGCGGGCGTATCGCCTGTGGTGTGGTGCAGTAAGGCCGCGCGACCAAAACCCGCCTCATCCTGAGGAGCATTGCGCAATCGCGCGATGCGTCTCGAAGGATGGGGCGGCCGCATCCTTCGAGACGCGCTCCTTCGGAGCGCTCCTCAGGATTAGGCCGATCGGCTAGCCCCTCTCCTTCATGATGCGGCTCTTGTCGCGCTGCCAGTCGCGGGCCTTCTCGGTCTCGCGCTTGTCGTGCAGCTTCTTGCCCTTGGCCAGCGCGACTTCGATCTTGGCACGGCCCCGGTCGTTGAAATAGATCTTGAGCGGCACCAAAGTCATGCCTTCGCGTTCGACGGCGCCGGCGAGTTTGTTGATCTGGCGCAGATGCAGCAGCAATTTGCGCGGCCGCTTCGGCAGATGGTTGAACTGGTGCGCCTGCCGGTATTCCGGAATGTTGGAATTGATGAGCCAGATTTCGCCGTTCTTGGCGTCGGCATAGGACTCGGCAATCGTCGCCTTGCCGGCGCGCAGCGACTTGACCTCGCTGCCGGTCAGCACAATGCCGGCCTCGAAGACCTCGCCGATCTCGTAATTGAAGCGCGCCTTGCGGTTCTCTGCCACCGCGCGCAGGCGCTTTTCCGGTTTTGCCGCCATTCTGATCCCAGTTCAGTCTCTTGCCGCCGAGCTATGCCACGAAGCCGCCGTGCCCCGCTAGCCGGAACCATCCGGACAGCCACGACTTGGGCTATTTATGGTGCCCGACATAGCGATCGAGTGCCCTGCTTACGCGCAGGAAGGCCACCTTTTGCCAAGATATTACTTCCAGTTGACCGACGGCCTGACCAAAATCCGGGACAGCGGCGGCCAGGTGTTTGCCGACGCCGCCGCCGCCCGCGAACATGCGACCGCCTATACGGACGCATTTAGCCGCCGGGCGGCCCGGTTCAATGGCAATGTCGGGCTTTATTGGTCGGTTCAGGTCGTCGACGAGACCGGCCACCAGGTTTTTACGCTGCAATTAAGGGCGCCTGCCCGCGCGCGGCGGGACCGCAAAAGCTAGAGCGCCTCTAGCCGGGAGCGCCCGGCAGGTGCTTGTCGATCTGCTGGCTTACCACTTTGTAGCACTCGCAGGCCCGCTTCTCGAGCTTGCGTCGGTCGACGATCCTGATCTTGCCGCGCCGGTATTCGATGGCGCCGGCGTCCTGCAGGCTGCGGGCGACCAAAGTCACCGTGGTGCGGCGCACCGCCAGCATCTGCGACAGGAATTCGTGCGTCAGCGTGATCATGTCGCCGCCGGCGCGATCCTGCGTCTGCAGAAGCCAGCGGCACAGGCGCTGCTCGAGGTCATGCAGCGCATTGCAGGCGGCGGTCTGCTGCACCTGCGCCAGCAGGCCTTCATTGTAGCGGACGACGATTTCGCGCAACGACGCGCTTTTCTTCATTGCTTCCTGAAATTGCGGTGTCGAAATACGAGCCGCGGAGCCTTCGACCTGAACGATCGCGCGGGTGAAAGCATGACGTGGCCCGAAGCCCGACATGGCGCCGACGGCGCCTTCGCGGCCGACAGTCGCGACCTCAACCGAATTGCCCTGCTTCATCACCGCCAGCAACGAGATCATGCCGCTGAACGGAAAATAGATGTGGCCGATCTGGTCGCCGGGCTCCTGCAACAAAGTACCCTGCACCATTTTAACGGTTTTGAGCTGCGGCTTGAGCAGCGCGGCTTCGGCAGGCGGCAGTGAATCGAGCAACCGGTTGGACACGCCCAAAGCGGGGACTTCCATATTGAATAATCCCGCCCGATCGGTCGAGCGGCCGAAGGCGGAAAATGCACACTCTCCGAGGGGGTGTGCCGCCACAATGTGTCAACAGACTTAAGGCACACCGTCGAATCCGTCTGTGCGGTAGGCGACCTACTGTTGACAGCGTTCGCCATGCCCCGCGCCCACGGGCCCGGTGCCGCACGGATGACAAATCCGGATGTGAGGCGGCGAAATGCAAGATCCGCGGTGTCTCGGCGCGGAGGATTTTTTAACCGGCGCCGCGATCGGAGGCCGGCTGATTAAGGAAACAAGAAACGCGAAAAGAAGAAAGAATGTCCGGCGCGCGACGCGCCGATTGAAACAACCTGACACCTTGGCGCGTGCAAGGTGTTTCAAATATGTCGGTCACTACGCGAAGACGCATTGCGCTGAATCAAGTGCCAATCGCGGTTAGCGGCTCCGGTCCGGCCGCGAGGGCCGGCCAGCTCACTTCTTGAGCAGGTCCCTGATCTCGGCGAGCAGCAACTCCTGCTTCGACACCGGCGGGGCCTTTTCGGCCTCCTTCTTGATCAGCCTGGCCAGCGACCGGATCGCCAGAAACAGCACAAACGCAATGATGATGAAGTTAAGCGTTATCGTCAAGAAGCTGCCGTAAGCCAATACAGCACCTTGTTTTTTTGCCTCAACCAACGTGTCGGCCGTGACCTTGGACGGCAGCGGCAGGAAGTAGTTGGAGAAGTCCAGGCCGCCAGTCAGCGCGCCGATCAGCGGCATGATGATATCGCCAACCAGCGACGACACGATGCTGCCGAAGGCGGCGCCGATGATCACGCCGACGGCGAGATCCACGACATTGCCGCGCAGCGCGAACTTCTTGAATTCCTCGAGCATGGCTCAGCCCCCCGGCCGTTGATTGTCTAGTTGATGATCCCGGCGTGAACCATGGCGTCGCGGATCACCTTGCCGGTCGGCGGCGTCACCGTCATCAGCGGCAGGCGCACCTCTTCGGTGACCCGGCCGAGCAGCGCCAGGCCATGCTTGGCGCCGGCGAGCCCCGGCTCCTTGAAAATGGCGTCGTGCAGCGGCGTCAACCGGTCCTGGATTTTCAGCGCGTCGACATAGTCGCCCTTGAACACCGCCTTCATCAGGTCGGCGCACAATTTCGGCGCGACATTGGACACGACCGAAATGCAGCCATGGCCGCCGGCCGCCATGTAAGCGAGCGCGGTCATGTCCTCGCCGGACATTTGCAGGAAATCGGGACCCATGGCGTGACGCTGCTGCGACACCCGCGCAAGGTTGGCGGTGGCGTCCTTGACGCCGGCGATGTTCTTCAATTCGAACAGCCGCGTCATCGTCTCGACCGACATGTCCACGACCGAGCGCGGCGGGATGTTGTAGATGACGATCGGAATGCCGATGGCATCGTTCACCGCCTTGAAGTGCTGGTACATGCCCTCTTGCGTCGGCTTGTTGTAATAGGGCGTCACTACCAGCACGGCGTCGGCGCCGGCCTTCTCGGCATGTTGCGCCAGCGAGATCGCCTCGGCGGTCGAGTTCGATCCGGCGCCGGCGATCACCGGGACACGGCCCTTGGCCTGATCGATGCACCATTCGACGACGCGCCGGTGTTCGTCGTGGCTGAGCGTCGGGCTTTCGCCGGTGGTGCCCACCGGCACCAGGCCGTTGGTGCCCTCGGCGATCTGCCAGTCGACCAGGTCGCGAAACGCCTTCTCGTCGACCGCGCCATTTTTGAACGGCGTGACCATCGCGGTAAAAGATCCCCGAAAGCGCGTCGCAGTTCCATTGGCAGTCATGGCAGATCTCCCGGCCCTTTAAAGCGGCATCCCCCTTGATATCGGGTCGCCGGGACCGGCGAAAGCCCCGTTAACCGGCAAACCATCCCGCCGCCCCGTTTTTGCCGCCGTCGTGGCATAAGGACGCCGGTGGGACGGTTTACGTTAAAGTAGCCTCGCATCAACGAAATTGCCCTATGCGGGCTATATAGACGTGGGGCCATTTGAGTCGGGCTTCGGGCTGACAATGGGGCGACGGAAGGGCTAGGGTTGGATGAACGCTGCAAAACGGCTTCCTAACGGCTTCCAGAGCCTCTGCGTGGCCATTGGTCTGGTTTGCGCGGGCACCGCGGTGTCCGGAACGGCCTCGGCCGCGCCGGCGAAAACTGCCGCGAAATCCGCCATTAAGCTGCCCGACAAGGCGCCGCTGCCGCGCGTGCGGCCGAAGGTCCAGGCCGCCACCCAGCCTGCCGCTGCAGCCAAACCAGCGTCTGCCGCCCGCCCCGGCCATGATGCCTATGCGCAGGCGGCTGTGGCTCTGCGCGGCGGCATTTTCGCCGCCAGCGCCACGATCAAGCCGATCGCCCGCCCGGCTTCCGGGCCTTTTGCCGTCGCGCCGACGACGTCGACCTCGGCTTCCGATATCGCTTTGGTCAAGCAGGTGATCGAAGCGACCCGCAAGGGCAACGAAGCGGTCGCCGATGTCGCCTCGAAGTCGATTGCCGATCCGGTGGCGCGCAAGCTCGCCGAATGGATCGCGCTGCGCAGCGACAACACCAGGCCGACGTTCCAGCGCTACTCGGTGTTCGTCAACGCCAACCCGTCCTGGCCGCACTCGCCATTGTTCCGCCGCCGCGCCGAGAACGCGCTGTGGAACGACAAGCTCGACGACACGACCGTGCGTCAGTTTTTCGCCACCACCAAACCGACCACCGCCAAGGGCCGCTACGTGCTGGCCCGCGCGCTTCTGGCCCAGGGCGATCGCGAAGGCGCGGCATCTTTGGTGCGTTTTGCCTGGCGTCACCAAGACACCAGCGCCGACGTCGAAAAAATTGTTCTGGAAAAGTTTGGCGACATGCTGACGGCGGCCGATCACAAGGTCCGCATGGACCAGCGCTTCTACGAAGACGATACCGAAGCCGGCTTGCGCGCGGCCGCGCGCGTCGGTGGCAGCAATATGGCGATCGCGCGCGCCTGGGCGGCGGTGATCAAGAGAGCCGGCAATGCCAAGGCCCTGCTCGATGCCGTGCCGGCATCGGCGCAAAAAGATTCCGGTTACATTTATGCGCGCGCGCAATGGCTGCGCAAAAACAACAAGCTCGAAGATGCCGGCAAGCTCATCCTGACTGCCCCAAAGGATCCGGCCGCCCAGGTCGATGTCAATCAATGGTGGCAGGAGCGGCGGATTCTGATCCGCAACCTGCTCGACAATGACGACGCGCAAACCGCCTACCGCGTGGCGCGCGACGCGGCGGTCCCGCCGCAGACCAATTACCGCGTCGACAAGCACTTCACCGCCGGCTGGATCGCGCTGCGCTTCCTCAAGGATCCGGCCACCGCCGCACAGCACTTTGCGCTGATCGACGACAACACCAACAACCCGCATGCGGTGGCGCGCGGCGGCTATTGGGAGGGCCGCGCCGCCGAGGCAATGGGCCAGAAGACGCAAGCGCGCGCCTTCTACGCCAAGGCGGCCGAGCACTCTGCCACGTATTACGGCCAGTTGGCGCGCGCCCGCCTCGGTCTGCCTGAACTAGGCTTGCGCGGCCCACCGGTGTTCACCGCCGCTGAAAGTCGCCAACTCGCCAATCTCGAAGTCGTGCGCGCCGTGGAAATCCTCTACGCGCTGGACGAGCGCGACATGCTGGCCTCGATCTTCGCCGAGCTTGGCGAAAGCTCGACCGATGTCGCCGGCATGGCGATGCTGGGCGAGACCGCCGCCAAATATGGCGATGGCCGGGCCATGCTGATGCTCGGCAAAGGCGGCCTCGGCCGCAGTCTGCCGCTCGATTATTACGCCTATCCGGTCATCGGCCTGCCCGACTACACGCCGATCGCGCCGCCTGTCGAACCGGCGGTGGTCTATTCGATCGCGCGCCAGGAAAGCCACTTCAACCAGAAGGTCGTGTCGCCAGCCAAGGCCATGGGCTTCATGCAGGTGACGCCGATCGCCGCCAAGGACTCGTCCCGGCGCTACAAGGTGCCCTATAACCCGGCCCGCCTGCTGTCCGATCCGATCTACAATATGCAAATGGGTGCGGCCGAACTTTCGATGCTGCTGTCGCAGTACAACGGCTCGTATCTGATGAGCTTCGCCGCCTACAATGCCGGGCGCGGCAGGGTGCGGCAGTGGGTCGCCGCCTATGGCGACCCGCGCGATCCGAAGGTCGATCCGGTCGACTGGGCCGAGCGTATTCCGATCGCCGAGACGCGCAATTACGTGCAGCGGATCATGGAGAACCTGCAAGTCTATCGCGCCCGTTTCGGCGGCGGCACCAAGCTCCTGATCGAGGCCGACATTCGCCGCGGCGCGACGGCGAATTGACGGTGCTTGCGGCAGAGCTTGGCGCGGGCGACAAATAGGCCATGCCGACCCCCGCCCCCACCTCGCACTTCATCTCCGCGCCCGATGGCCTCAAACTACACGCGCGGGAATACGGCCCGCGCAGCGCCCCGACATTGCCCGTCATCTGCCTGCCAGGCCTGGCACGCAGCGGCAGTGACTTCGAGACTCTCGCCACCGCCCTGGCGAATGACCCGGCGCGGCCGCGCCGCGTCGTCGCCCTCGATTATCGCGGCCGCGGCCAATCCGAATACGACCGCGATCCGGCCAACTATTCATTCCAGGTCGAGATCGCCGACGTCCTGGCCGTGTTGACCGCGCTGGATTGCGCGCCCGCCATCTTCGTCGGCACCTCGCGCGGCGGCATTCTGACCATGCTGATGGCGGCGCTGCGGCCGAGCCTCATCGCTGGCGTTGTGCTCAACGATATCGGCCCGGTGATCGAGCCAAAGGGGCTGATGCGCATCAAGGGCTATGTCGGCAAGCTGCCACAGCCGCGCAGTTACGACGAGGCGGGCGAGATTCTGCGCCGGCTGTTTTCGGCACAGTTTCCCACGCAAACAACTGAGGACTGGCTGGCCAGCGCGCGCCGCACCTTCAAGGAGGTCGATGGCCGGCTGGTGCCGGACTATGATGTCGCGCTAGCCAAGACACTGGAAGGCGTCGATTTCGAAAAGCCGCTGCCGCCGCTCTGGGGCCAGTTCGACGCGCTGGCGAACGTGCCGGTGATGGTCATCCGCGGCGAAAACTCCGACCTGCTGTCGGCGGCAACCGTCGAGGCCATGGCCGCGCGTCGCGCAGCGCACGCGCTGGAAACGCTGGTGGTGCCGGATCAGGGCCACGCGCCCTTGCTCAACGAGCCTGACACGATCGAGCGCATCGCCGATTTCGTCGCGCGCGTTTAAACTTTTCTAGTCACACAAAAAAGAACCCCCGGCGGTTTCCCGCCGGGGGCTCCTGACTTCGCTAACCGAGGAGAAGATCCTACGGGTAGAAGTTGCGCTGGGCGCGGAACATGCCCGACCACCAGCTGTTGTCGCCGATCGCCGTACCGGTGAACGCAGTGTTCTGGTTCTGGTACATCACTTCGACGCTCAGATCGAGGTTGGTAACCGGGGTCCAGACAGTGCGGGAACCGACCTGCCAGTACGACCAGTTGGCCGAGCTGCCAACGGTGGTGCCGGCATTAACAGCCTGCAGAGTTGCGCTGGCGGCAGCGCTGTATTCCAGCTTGCCGTACGAGCCGTACAGCGAGGTCTTCCAGCCGGGAACCCAGTTATGCTCGTAGCCACCGGTGATGCTCCAGCCTTCGGTCAGATCGGCAGAACCAACGGCGGTGCCAACCGAATCCCAAGCCGGGCCGAACGAGGTGTTGCCACCCTGAACAACGGTCTGCGCCTGGCCGAGACCCGAACCGACATAGTCGATCGCGCCCTTGCCCCAGGTGAACTGACCCTGGATGTAGTCGCCCTTGCCGAGCATCGGCAGGTTGATCTTGGCGCCGACGCCGAACGCGTAGCCGATCTTGTCTTCCGGATCGGTGGCGTTGACGCCGTAGTTGACCTGATGCGCCGCGCCCATGACCTGGGCCGAACCCCAAGCCTGATCGATGCGGAGGTTACCGACGATGTCGGGCATGTTCTGGCCGCCGGCAGCCTGCGTGGCGAGGGTGTTGATGTAGCCGAGACGGTGGCCGTTGTTGTTTTCCGCCGCGATCGACGCCGACAGACCGTTGCCGAGCTGCGCGGTGTACGCGAACAGATCGATACCGTTGCCGCCGTTGGCCGAGCCGAAAACGTTCGACGAGTTGGTGTAGTTGAAACCGTCGAAGTCGAAGAACGAACCGGTCTTACCAGCGGTGAAGCCGGCGAACTGGATGAAGCCGACCGGAGCGAACAGACGGGTATACGCAGTGGCGCCCGTACCGTTGGCCGGAGCAGCGGCAGTGGAGTTATCCGACGTCGCCGCCAGATAGACGTAGCCGCGCAGGGTGCCGTAGGCGGTCTGCGAGCGGGCGTCGGCAGTGATGCCGGCGCGCGAACGCCAAGCCTGGCCGTTGTAGGTGCGCGCATCGCGATCAGCGAAGCTGACAGCGAACGAGCCGCCGGCGTTGAAGTTCACTTCGGCGCGCACGAAGCCGCCGACCTTGAT
>CAMBQQ010000130.1 GCA_945870035.1 Rhizobium sp. Q54
GGATCGCCTTTCGCCGATAGTGCCGCCAGCCGATTATCCGCATCGAAAAATCCGAGCTGCCCCATCGTCAGTCTCCTAGAATCATGCCGTCAGGGCAGCAGACTCGCACGGGGCCGAGGGGCATGCTATTTTTCGAGGTGCCCATAAGATTGCGGGATGTTTTCACGCCCCGCCACACCATCTCGCCCCGGCCAGCACTCCGAACTCTCGGACGCGCTGGCCGCGTGCCGTGGCGCCTTTGCCGGCACTGCGCTGATTTCCGGCATGAGCAATATCCTGATGCTTTCCGGCGCCATGTTCATGCTGGAGGTCTACGACCGGGTGCTGCCGAGCCGGTCGGTGCCGACCCTGGTCGGGCTTACCGTCCTGGTCGCCGTCCTGTTCCTGGCGCTCGGCCTGCTCGACGCCATTAGGGGCCGCATTCTGGCACGCGTCGGCGGCTCGCTCGACGAGGCCCTGAGCGGCCGCGTTTACGACACGATGGTGCGGCTGCCTTTGCGCGCCGGCAACCGTGGCGACGGCAATTTGCCGCTGCGCGATCTCGACGCCATTCGCTCCTTTCTCTCCGGCCTTGGGCCGGTGGCTTTGTTCGATCTGCCCTGGATCCCGCTTTATCTCGGCATCTGTTTTATTTTCCATCCGCTCATCGGCCTGACTGCACTCGTTGGCGCCATTGTGCTGATCGCCCTGACTTTGTTGACAGAACACCTCACCAAGGCGCCGACCAAGGCGGCGCACGAAGCGGCGATGGCGCGCAATGGCTTGGCCGAGGCGAGCCGGCGCAATGCCGAAGCGCTTACCGCCATGGGGATGTTCGGCCGCATGGCGGCTCGCTGGAGCAATGCCAACCGCGCCTATATGAGCAGCCAGCAGCGCACCAGCGATGTCGGCGGCGGGCTGAGCGCCGCCTCCAAAGTGCTGCGCATGATGTTGCAGTCCGGCGTGCTGGCCGTCGGCGCCTATCTCGTCATTCAGCAGCAGGCCAGCGCGGGCATCATCATCGCCGGTTCGATCCTCAGCGCGCGGGCGCTCGCCCCGGTCGATCTCGCCATTGCGCACTGGAAGGGTTTCGTCAATGCGCGCCAGAGCTGGGAGCGTCTCAACAAGTTGCTCGCGGCCATGCCGGCGCAGGCGCCGCCGATGGCGCTGCATCCCCCGTCGCACCGGCTGGTGGTCGAGACTATCAGCGCTGCGCCGCCGGGCGTGTCGAAGATCATGTTGCATGATGTCGGCTTCAAGCTGGAAGCCGGCCAAGGGCTCGGCATTATCGGTCCCAGCGGGTCGGGCAAGTCGTCGCTTGTGCGGCTCCTGGTCGGTGTCTGGCATCCGGTGCGCGGCAAGGTGCGGCTCGATGGTGCGGCGCTGGATCAATGGTCGCCGGACGTCATCGGCCGCCATATCGGCTATCTGCCGCAGGACGTCGAACTTTTGGCCGGCACTGTCGCCGAGAACATTTCGCGCTTCGAGCAGGAGCCGGATATCGACGCGGTCATTGCCGCCGCCAAGGCGGTGGCCGTTCACGACCTCATCGTCAGCCTGCCGCAGGGTTACGATACGCCGGTCGGCGAATACGGCACGGCGTTGTCGGCCGGGCAGGCGCAGCGCGTGGCATTGGCGCGCGCGGTTTATCGCAATCCGTTCCTGGTGGTGCTTGATGAGCCGAACGCGCATCTCGATTCTGACGGCGACGCGGCGCTGACGCGAGCCATTCTCGGCGTGCGCGAGCGCAAGGGCATCGTCATTGTCGTCGCGCATCGGCCGAGCGCGATTGCCGGCGTCGATCAGATCATGGTCATGAAAGAGGGCCGGGTGCAGGCCTTCGGTCCAAAAGACGAAGTCCTGAACAAGGTCCTGCAAAAGCCGGCCGTACCGCAACCGTTGAAGGTTGCTCCCGACGGTGGGAGTGCCAGCGCATGAACAGCCCGGCGAAAGCACGCGACAGTAGCGCGCAAGTCGTTCCTCTGCCGCCTGAGATGCCCGCCGCCGGCGCGCGCGATTCGATCCGCCGTCATTTGATCGCTGGCGTCTTGATCGTGCTGCTGCTCGGCGTTGGCGTCGGCGGCTGGGCGGCGACGGTTCAGATATCCGGGGCCTTGATTGCGCAAGGCTCGGTCGTCGTCGATCAGAATGTGCAGAAGGTTCAGCATCCGACCGGCGGCATTGTCGGTGAATTGCGCGTCCGTGACGGCGATAGAGTCAAAGCCGGCGATATTCTGGTGCGTCTGGACGAAACCGTCATGCGCGCCAATCTGGCGATTATCACCAAGGGTCTCAACGAGTTAATGGCGCGCAAGGCGCGGCTGGAAGCCGAGCGCGACGGGCTTGAGGCGATCGCGTTCCCGCCCGCGCTTCTGGCCCGTACGGACGATCCGGACGCGGTGTCCGCCGTGCGCAGCGAAAAGCGGCTGTTCGAATTACGCCGCACCGAGCGCACCGGCCAGAAGGCCCAATTGCAGCAGCGCATGTTGCAGTTGAACGAGGAGATCGCTGGCATCGAAGCGCAGCAGGCCGCCAAATCGCATGAGATGACCCTGATCGACCGCGAACTGAGCGGCGTGCGCGATCTGTACGCCAAGAACCTCGTCCAGTTGACACGTCTGACCCAACTCGAGCGCGAAGCGGCGCGGCTCGGCGGCGAGCGAGCACAATTGGTCGCGGCGGCGGCGCAGTCGAAGGGCAGGATCGCCGAGATCAGTCTGCAAATCATCCAGATCGACCAGAACCTCAGCAGCGAAGTCGCCAAGGAATTGCGCGACATCGACGGCAAGCTCGGCGAATTCGTCGAACGCAAGGTGACGGCCGAGGACCAGTTGCGCCGCACCGATATCCGCGCGCCGCAGGCCGGCGCGGTGTTTCAGTCGGCGGTTCACACCGTGGGCGGCGTCATCAGCGCCGGCGATCCAATCATGTTGATCGTGCCCGACGCCGACAAACTGCAAGTCGAAGCCAAGGTCAATCCGCAGGACATCGACCAGTTGAAGATCGGGCAGACCGCGGTGTTGCGTTTCTCGGCATTCAACAGCCGCACCACGCCGGAAATCGAAGGCAATGTGACGCGGGTCTCGGCCGATACATCGACCGACCAACGAACCGGCCAGAGCTATTATACGATCCGTATCGGCCTGCCGCCCGAAAAGGTCGTCCAGCTCGGCGATGTCAGGATTCTGCCGGGAATGCCGGTGGAAGCCTTCGTGCAGACCGGCGATCGCACTGTTATTTCTTACCTGATGAAACCCCTGAGCGATCAGTTCATGCGGGCGTTCCGTGAAAGATAACAGGCTCGTCCGCTTTGCCCAGGGCTTTGGCCTTGGACGGCTGATCTGTTTGGCCCTGCTCGCCGCTTTGGTCGCGTTGCGGATCGGCAATCCGGCGCCGCTGGAGTCGCTGCGGGTACGCACCTTCGACTTCTACCAGACCGTCAAACCGCGTCAGGCCACCGCGCAGCCGGCCGTTATTGTCGATATCGACGAGGCTAGCCTGAAAGCGTTCGGCCAATGGCCGTGGCCGCGCACTTTGCTCGCCGATCTGGTCGCCAAGCTGACCAGGCTCGGCAGCGCGGTGGTCGCCTTCGACGTTATATTTGCCGAGCCGGACCGCATGTCGCCGGCCATCGCCGCCGAGAGCTTCCGCAACCTCGATGCGGAAACCCGCGCGCAACTGTTGAAGTTGCCGAGCAATGACGACGTGCTGGCTGACGCCATGCGCCGCACGCGCGTGGTGCTTGGCGAATCCGGCCATCATCTGGTCGTTCCCGCGGAAGGGCCACGGCCCCCGTCGGCTGGTTTTGCCATGATGGGAAAGGACCCGGGGCGTTTTCTGATTAATTTCCCCGGCGTCATCACGAACGTCGCGCCGCTCGAAAAGGCGGCGGTCGGGCGCGGGATGCTGACGATCCAGTCCGAGCCCGACGGCATCGTTCGCCGGGTGCCGATGGTGATGACGGCGCAGGATATCCTGATGCCGGCGCTCAGTCTTGAAATGCTGCGCGTCGTCACCGGCGCCGGCGCCATCCGCGTCAAGACCGATGCCGCCGGCGTCGGCAGCGTCGCCATTCCCGGGCTCGAATTGCCCACCGACCGCAATGGCCAATTGTGGGTCTACTTCGCGCCGTCCAATGCCAGCCGTTACGTTTCGGCCAAGGACGTGCTCGAGGACCGCGTGCCGCCCGGCCGCGTCAATCGCAAACTGGTGCTCGTCGGCACCTCGGCGGTCGGCTTGCGCGACATCAAGGCGACGCCGATCGATCCGGCCATGTCGGGCGTGGAAGTGCACGCGCAGGTTCTGGAAAACGTCCTGACCAAGTCGATGCTGGTTTACCCGAGCTACGCCATCGGCGCCGAGCTTGTCGCCGCTATTTTGTTCGGCCTGGTCATCATCGCCGTCGGGCCCATCCTCGGCGCGTCGATGATGCTGGCGCTCGGCGCGCTCGTCACCGCCGGGCTCGCCGCCGGATCGTGGTATCTCTTCGCCCAGCACCGGCTCTTGATCGACGCCACGTTCCCGCTACTGGCGACATTCCTGGTTTATCTGACGCTGATCTTCATCAACTATTTCCGCGAACAGCTGCAGCGCCGCCGCATCCGCTCCGCATTCGGCCAGTATCTGTCGCCCTCACTGGTCGACAAGCTCGCGCACAGCCATGAGACGCTGACTTTGGGCGGTGAAGACCGCAACATGACCATCCTGTTCAGCGACGTGCGCGGCTTCACAGCCATTTCGGAAATCTACAAGGACGATCCGCAAGGCCTGACGACGTTGATGAATAATTTTCTGACGCCGATGACCAACGCGATCATCGATCATAACGGCACCATCGACAAGTATATCGGCGACGCCATCATGGCGTTCTGGAATGCGCCGCTGCACGACCCCGCGCACGAGGTTAACGCCTGCAATGCGGCGCTGGAAATGCTCACCCGCGTCGACATCATCAACGTCAAGCGCGAGGAGGAGGCGGCCGTCACCGGCCAGCGTTTCATTCCGCTCAAGATCGGCGTCGGTCTGAACAGCGGACGCTGCGTCGTCGGCAATATGGGATCAGACTTGCGCTTCAATTATTCGGTACTCGGCGATTGCGTCAATCTCGCCTCGCGACTGGAAGGTCAGACCAAATCCTACGACGTGCCGATCATTATCGGTTCGAAAACGGCGCAAGCGGTGGGCGATAAATTCGCATTGCTGGAGTTGGATTACATAACAGTAAAGGGTAAAACCGAGCCTGAAAAAATCTATACGGTGCTCGGCCGGGCCGACGTCGCTAACAGCGAACGCTTCCGGCATATGCACGACCTTTTCAACGAGATGCTGGCGCTGTACCGCCGTCAGGATTTCGCCGCCGCCGGCGAGGCGATCGTGCGCTGCCGCGCCGCCGGCGAGGGCTTCGGCCTCAGCCGCCTGTTCGACATCTATTCGTTGCGCATCGGCAGCTTCCAGAAGGATGCGCCGCCGAGCGACTGGAACGGCGTCTTCGCGCTGGAAACCAAATAGCGCTGCTTTCCCTGCGGTCTCGGATCGGGTTAATATTTGTAAAACGCGGGCGCCGTCGGGGTGAAACGCGGGTGGGGGGAATCATGACCAATGCGATGCAACTGCCGGCCGACGGCGTTTTTCTGGGCCGGGTTCAGAAGCCGGGCGTGGCCCATCCCGTTGTCGCGACGGTGCGGGACAACGCCATCGTCGACATCACCGCCCGGTCGGCGGCGACGGTGAGCGATATCTGCGAGATGGCGGACCCGGCCAGCTATGTGCGGCAGGCGGCCGGCAGACCGGTCGCGGCGCTCGACGCGATCGTTGCCGACAGCCTGGACACCCGGCGGGACGCATCGAAACCTGTATTGCTGTCCCCGGTCGACCTGCAAGCGGTGAAGGCGTCCGGCGTAACCTTTGTGGTCAGTCTACTGGAACGTGTCATCGAGGAGCAGGCGCGCGGTTCGGCCGACAAGGCGAACGCGATCCGCGAGGACATTGCGCAGCTCATCGGTCATGACCTGTCCAAGCTCAAGCCCGGATCGCCGGAGGCGATGGCGATCAAGGCCAAACTGGTGGCGCGCGGCGCCTGGTCGCAGTATCTCGAAGTCGGCATCGGACCGGACGCCGAAATCTTCACCAAGTGCCAGCCGATGTCCTCGGTCGGTTTCGGCGCCGATGTCGGCCTGCTGCCAATTTCGACCTGGAACAACCCGGAGCCGGAAATCGCACTGGTCGCGTCGAGCAAAGGCCGCATCGTTGGCGCCACCCTCGGCAACGACGTCAATCTGCGCGACGTCGAAGGACGGTCGGCCTTGCTGCTCGGCAAGGCCAAGGACAACAATGCGTCGGCTTCGCTCGGGCCGTTTGTGCGCTTGTTCGACGCCAGCTATTCCATCGACGACGTCAAGAAGGCCGATGTCCATCTCACCGTGGAAGGAAAGGATGGCTATTCGCTCGAAGGCTCAAGTTCGATGGCCGAGATCAGCCGCTCGCCGGAGGAACTGATTGCCGCCGCCATGGGCGACCATCATCAATATCCCGACGGCATCGTGCTTTATCTTGGCACCATGTTCGTGCCGTCGAAGGATCGCGGCGAGGTGGGCAAGGGCTTCACCCATGCGGTTGACGATATCGTCACGATCTCGAGCGGGAAGCTCGGCGCCTTGATCAACCGCGTGCGCCTGTCGCCTGACTGTCCGCCATGGCAGTACGGCACACGCGCCCTGATGAAGGACCTCGCCGCCGCCAACCTCATCTGACCGCGATCAGCGGCCCTTCCATTGCGGCGGCCGCTTGTCGACGAAAGCATGCACGCCTTCGCGGAAGTCCTCGCTGCCATAGGCGGCGCGCACCAGGTCGTCGCCGTTCGGAATGCCGGCGTGCTGGAGGCGGCGGATCGCTTCCTTGGTAACGCGCATGGTGACGGGCGCGTTACCCTTGAGCCGTTCGCAAATGGCGGCGACGCGTTCGTCGAGCGCGGCGGGCTCGGCGATCTCCATCAGGAAACCGGCGGCCAGCGCATCCTCGGCCGGGATATTCTCGGCCATCAGCATCATGCGCTTGGTGCGCGCCGCGCCCAGCGCCGTCACCAGCCGCGCATAATTGGCGACCGACAGGCAATTTCCCAAAGTGCGTGCGATGGGCACGCCGAATTTCGTGCCCGGCGTGGCGATGCGCAGATCGCAACAGGCGGCGATCGCCAGCCCGCCGCCGATGGCCCAGCCCTCGACGACCGCCAATGTCGGCATCGGCAGCGCTTCGAGCGCGCCGAGATAGTTTTCCATGGTCGCTTCATAGGCGATGCCGTCTTCGCCGCTCTTGAATTCCTTGAACTGGGCGATGTCGGTGCCGGCGATGAACGCCTTGCCGCCGACGCCGCGCAAAACGGTGACGCGAATGCTGCCGTCGCGGCTCAGATCGACGCAGGCTGCGTGCAGGCCTTCATACATCTGCCAGGTCATCGCGTTGCGCGCCTGCGGGCGGTCGAACAGGATCGTCGCCACGCCGCCGTTACGCAGCACCCGCACTTCACCGTCGCTCATATAGTCGCTCCATGGGCCTGCTCGCGGGTCACGATCGGCCGCACGATTTTCGCATTGTAGACCGGAAGCGCTAGCTGCGGACAACCCATTTCATGACGTGAATTCCCGCCATGCATAATTCGCCTGTGGATTTGACGACTTCGATTTTCGAGCGGCTGCGCGCCGCCGTCGGATCGATCTCTTCCACCGTATAACGCGCGGTCAAGGTGTCGCCGATGAAGACCGGCGCCAGAAACCTGATCTTGTCGTAGCCGAGCGACACTGACACGGCTTTCGCGCCTCGTTCGGCCGAGCGCTTCGACATGGTCGACGCGCAGGACGACAGCAGCCCGAGCACCAGCCCGCCATGGGCGATGCGCTTGCCGAACGGCGACCTGGCCGCATAGTCCTCATTGACGTGGATCGGGTCGAAGTCGGCCGATATCGCCGAAAACATCGCCAGATCGGTTTCGGTGATGGTTTTGGTGAACTCGGCGGTTTCGCCGACTTTCAGGTGGCACTCAAACATCGGACTTTCCCGGGATGAGGTAGTCGGCGATCATCGCCGCCTGCGCTTGGTACATCTGGATGCCGGTGGAAATCTTGCAGCCGCAGGCCTTGGCATGGGCGAGCAAGGGCGTGATTTCCGGCTTGGTGACGACATCGGCGACGACGACATTCGGATCGAGCTTGCCGAACGGCGCCGGCATGCCGTCGCCTTCGCCCATGCCGCAGGGTGTCGCATTTACGATGAGGTCGTGCCCTTCGGCAACGGCGGCGCCGACCGAGATCTTGCAGCCGGGATGCGCCTTGGCGAAGCGTGCCGCCACCTCATTGGCTTTGGCTTTGTCGAGATCGAAAATCGTGATCGACGCCGCGCCGGCCTCGGCAATGGAATCGATAATGGCGCTGCCGGCGCCGCCGGTGCCGATGACCAGAGCGCGCTTGCCCTTGAAATCGAAGCCGAGATTGTTGATCAAGGCCCGGGTAAAGCCGACGCCGTCGAGCATGTCGCCGATCCAGTTGTCGCCTTCGCGGCGCACGATGTTGACCGCGCCGATGCGTTGGACGCGCGGTGATGGCTTGTTGACGTGGCTCAACACCCGCGACTTGTACGGCACGGTGACGATATAGCCGGCGCAGTTCTGCGTCGCCTTGAGGCCCTGCATCACCGCGTCGAAATCGGCCGGCTTGACGTGCCAGGGAATGCACAATGCATTTTGACCCTTGGCGCTGAACTGGCTGCTGATGCCGGCGGGCGATTTCACCTGGCCGATCGGATCGCCGAGAACCGGAATGAGCTTGGTGTTGCCATCGACGGACAGCGGCTTCGCCGGTTCTTTGGACGGGACCTTGCTCATTGGGCGGCCTTCGGCAGTTCGAGTCGGGGAGAGCGGGGCGGTTGGCGGCGTGAATGCAATTCGTCGGCGAGCTTGAGGCGTTCCGGCTTGAACAGCCGCGCGTCCATCGTTTTCAGGTCGGGCGCGATCGTCGGCGCGAATCCCATTTTGGCGACGATATCACGCTGCACGTCGATGCCGGGCGCGATTTCGATCAGTTCGACGCCGGCTGCGCCGAGCCGGAAGACGGCGCGTTCGGTGATGTAAAGCACGCGCTGGCCGCGCTCGCGGCCATAGGTGCCGCTATAGGTGATTTGCTCGACCGCCTTGACGAATTTCTGGCCGTCGCCGTCTTTCTCGATTTTCATCTGGCCGTCCGGCCAGGAGAAAGCGGATTTGCCGGCGGTGAAGGTGCCACTGTAGATCACCGATTTGGCGTTCTGGCTGATGTTGATGAAGCCGCCGGGCCCGACGATGCGGCCGCCGAAGCGGCTGACATTGACGTGGCCTTGTTCGTCGATTTCGGCGAACGACAGGAAAGCGAGATCGAGTCCGCCGCCGTCGTAGAAGTCGAACTGGTAGGGCTGGTCGATCATCGCCGCATAGTTGCGCGAGGCGCCGGCTTCGCCGCCGGAAGCCGGCGCGCCGCCGACCATGCCTTGTTCGTTGGTGAGACAGATGTCGTCGAGCACGCCTTCTTCCGCTGCGATATTGGCGATGCCGGTGGAAATGCCGGAGCCGAGATTGCAGATCGCGCCGGGGAACAGTTCGAGTGCCGCGCGCCGGGCGATGATCTTGCGGGCGTCGAGCGGCAGCACCGGAATATCGGACAGCGGAATTTTCAGTTCACCGGCATAAGACGGGTTGTAATAGCTGTCATAGGTCTGGCTCTGCTTCGGGTCGACGACGACGAAGTCGACCAGGATGCCGGGGATCTTGACCTGCTTGGCGGGCAGGGTGCCGCGCCGCGCCATGCGCTTGACCTGGACGATGACGATGCCGCCACAGCGCCGCGTCGCCTGCGCTTCCGACATCATTTCGAGGAACACGGCTTCCTCTTCCATGGTGACGTTGCCGTCTTCGTCGGCCGTGGTGCCGCGCAGGAAGCAGACGTCGAATTTGTACGGCTTGAAGAACAGGTAATCCTCGCCGCGGAACTGGACCAGCTCGACGAGGTCTTCCTTGGCGGATTTGCTCTGGCGGCCGCCTTCATGGCGCGGATCGACGAAGGAGTGCAGCCCGGTCTTGGTGAGCAGGCCGGCGCGGCCAGAGGCGATTTCGCGCATCAATTGCGACAGCGCGCCTTGCGGCAGGGTATAGCCTTCGATCTTGTCGGCAATCGCCAGGTCGGAGATCGACGGCGAATTGACGAAGGTGCCGGAGACGACGCGCTTGAGCAGGCCTTCGCGCGCCAGATGGCCGGCGCCTAACCCTTTGCCGTCGCCCAACCCGACCGGGTGGATGGCGGTGATATTGCGCGGTTCGCTCTCGGCATCGAAGCGCCGGCCGAGCGCGGCTAATAGCGCTTCGGGCACGGCATGGCCGCCGCCGGAGCCGCCGATCAATAAGGTATCGCCAGTCTTCACAAGCTGAACGGCTTCGTCCGCTGTCAGGCGTCGCATCGCGTTACCCTCCCTTGGGCGTTCCTTGGTCGGCCTCCCAGAAAGCCTTATTTTACGTCATTTAGATCGTTCTAAATTTCTGGTGACGGCAAGTCAAACACAAACTAAGATGGCTGGAAAGGTCAGAATAAACCCGGGTGGAACGCCAAATGGATACGCTTGCGGCCGACGGCGGCGCACAAAGCCGCCAAGACCAGAATCGTCATGACATGATGCGTGACACGGCGCGCCAGTTCGCCGACCGCGAAATCCGCGGCATTGCCGCCGAACTCGACGA
>CAMBQQ010000131.1 GCA_945870035.1 Rhizobium sp. Q54
ATCGCCTTTCGCCGATAGTGCCGCCAGCCGATTATCCGCATCGAAAAATCCGAGCTGCCCCATCGTCAGTCTCCTAGAATCATGCCGTCAGGGCAGCAGACTCGCACGGGGCCGAGGGGCATGCTATTTTTCGAGGTGCCCATAAGAGACCGCAAGGAAAATAACGGTAACCCCGACCGTCACGGCCCGCGCGGATGGCGAGTCAAAAATTGCGAAGGGCAGGAGCAGTATGGGAATAACGATCGCTGCAATGGCGATGCCGCGCGGCACCCTTATGTTGATGATCGTCAATGTCGTGGCGACGAAGCCTAGTCCCATGGTTGGACAGAGAATAATAAAATACGGCAACAGTTGGCTGAGCGACGCGTCGTAGCCGGCCAGCATGCCGTTGGCGACGACCAGACTAACGACATTGAAGGTCGCCAGCCATCGGAACAGATCGTCGTTCGGCCGGAAGAAATAGGCGAAGATCAATCCGAAGCCGAGCAACATATGACCGGCGACGGCCATGATCTTCATCTGCGTGGCGACGAAATTTCGCCACTTGTACGGGCTCATCACCGCCGCTTCATTGCCGATATAGACCGGCGATAGAAAACTCGGCACGACGTAGGGCCCGTTATCGAGCGTCACGGTCAGCCGGTTGCCGGTCGCGGCCATGGTCAGCCGCGGCAGCTGAACGACAACGGGCGTGCTGCTTAGCGGGCCGGTCCAGAAGGCGCTGGATTCGAAGCCGAGCAGAATTTCGCCATTGAAGGAAATGGCGATGCGGCGATTGACCGAGGGAATGTAGAGAAATGTGCTGTCAGCCGACGTGCCAGGCCGATCGAACGTGAACGTGTAGCGTGAGACCGGCGCCATTTGGTTGAGGCGCAGATAGACGGCGTGCGGCAGCGTGACATCGGTTGCCGGCTGGCCCTCCGGTTCGTAAGTGGCGCGATCGACCTTGAGCGCCCCGACGGGAACAGGGATGCTCAGGACATCCGGCGCGGCCGTGGCCGCCAGCGTCGCAATGGCCAGCGCGGTCCAGCCGAGTTTATGGAGCCAGGTCAAAGCCGGATCAAACCTCGCCTCGACGCCTCATAGACTGCTTCGGAGCGGTTGTTGGTCTGCAGCTTGCGATAGATGTTCTTGATGTGCACCGGCACGGTCTGCTTGGAAATTTCCAGCCGCTCGGCCAGTTCGCCATAGGTAAATCCCTTGGCGATGCCCCACAGAATGTCCATTTCGCGCGGCGTTAGCGACGGCTCGTTCGCATGCGCAGCGGCTGCTTCCGGCTTGGGCTGTTCGGCGCGGCTGTCGCGCCCACCGAGCCGGCGCACGATGGTGCGGGCGATGGTCGACGAAATCGGCGAACGGCCGGCCAGCAGTTCGGTAATGGCGTCGACGATGTCGAGCGGATCGCTGTCTTTCAGAAGATAACCGCTGGCGCCGGCTTCGATCGCCTCGATGACATTGCGGTCGTCGGCCAGAACCGAAATCACCATGGCTTCGGCGTCCGGTTGCTTTTCGCGCAGCATGCGGATGGCTTGCACGCCGTGGCCGTCCGGCAAATTGAGATCGGTAATCAGGAGATCGATGCGCTGGCTCTTGATGGCCTCGGCGGCCTCGGCGAACTTGCCGCATGACGCGACTAGTCTGCCGCCCGGCCAGCGGCCAATGATCGCGGCCAGACGCTCGCGCACTGGCTCATCGTCTTCGACGAGCAGGATCCGGCAAACCGCTCCATCCGCAATTTTCATGTTGGCCGCTTGGTGCGCCGCGTCATCCGGTGACGGCACAGCGTAAACTATACTCTTATCGGAACCCAACGCTGTCATTTATTTGTACCGAAATGGGACACAACCAGCCGGCGCCACAGTAACACCCTGTTAACTCTATGCTGCGCTTGGCGGATCGGCCAATGCACTACCCAGTTCATGGTATGGCGCCTGCCCCCCCTGAATGACGCAAATATCGCCGTTAAGAGTTCGGTAACTATTCCGACGAAGCGGGGCGTGGGAGGCAAACAATGAGCTTTCGAGTCTCGATCGCAGCGACGGTTGTAATGGCGGCGACGCTGTTCACGACAGCGGCGCAAGCGCAAAGCACGCCGGTGACCGGCACGACCAATTCAACCGGCGCGTCCGGCCGCATGTGGGGCGCCGCGGGCTCCGGCGGCAGCGCCCAGGATTCGAGCACCATGCACAGCCTGGACGGCAACTCGGCCGCGCAGGTCAATGCCGCGCGCCTCGGCCTTCTCATCGGCAACGGCGCCAACACGTCGATTACGGCCATCGGGTCGCAGAGCATCATCAGCACGACCGTCATCGGCGATAACAATTCAACGAGCATCACCGGGACGCAGACCTCGACCAATACGGGGACTGTGACGAACAACGGCACGATCACCGCGCAATGAATTATTGACGGCGAAGATGCGGCGGGCATTCCGCCGCATTCGAAGATGCAGAGCGCGGTGTATGCGCGCAGCCAGTGAGTAGCGGCATGAGTAGCCTGAGGAAACCAGTTGCGGCGCGACATGCGCTCACCAGAGCGGCCGTTATGGCCGCCGCGGTGACGCTGGGCGGCTGCGCCCAGGGATTCTCCTGGAATACGTCGGAGACGGATCTCGGCGGCCCCGACCGTAAAATCCGCGTGCCCGTCACCAAGGCGTCGATGCCGAGTTCGGTGCAGCCTTATCCGCGCATCGAGGCGACGCTCGCCTGCATTCGCCAGACCGGTGTGCTTCGCGGCAAGACTTTCGTGGTCGGGCCGTTCGCCGACTCGACCGGCAAGATCAACGCGGTGGCGCAGGGCGCGACCGGCAATTTCGTGCCGCAGGGCGGCAGCGCTTCTTATGTCACCGACGCGCTGACCAAGGCCGGCGGCCAGGTGGTCTCGACTTATTTCGGCGCGCCGACCAAGGCGGTGCCGGCGCAATACGCCGTCAACGGCATCTCCAACAGCCTCGATTTCGGCACCAGCGGCCAGGCCGACGTTCGTATTGGCGGCATCGGTCCGACCATGGAACTGGGCTGGGCGCAATTGTCGCTGTCGATCCAGCTCGACGAAGTGGCGACCCGCGTTAACCGGCAGATGAGCATGATCCAGCGTCCGGTGCGCTACACGCAGCTCGGCGCCACCGTCGGCAAAACCTTCGGCAATACATTGGTGACGGGCTCCGGCAATCTGCAAAACCAGGAGCGCCTGCAACTCGAGGCGCTCAACGGCCCGATCGCGCTCGGCATCGCCGATGTGGTGATGAAGGAATATCCGCGTGCGCGAGCGGCTTGCCTCGAGCGCATCGCCGATCTGCTGATCAAGGACGACTACATCAGCGACAACCCGCAGAGCCTGGCGACGGCGGCGGTCACCGGACTTTATTAAAGAGCTTAATGCGGCAATCGCAGGAGACTTAGGATGAACAGGAAATCTCTCTACCTTATGGGCGTTGCCGTCGCGGCTTTGATGGCCGGCGCGCCGCAGGCCTTCGCCCAGGTCGCCGTCAACCAGTCGGCGGCGAACAACAATTCGCTGACCAACAGCGGCACGGTGACAACCAATGCCGGCAATCTCGGCATCGGCGCTTCGCTGGGCGTCAGCGTCAGCGGCGCGGTTACCTCGACATCGGTCAGCGGCGTCGATCAGGCATTCAACGCTCCGACATTCGGCGCGGCGACGCAGGCCGTGACCAACGGCACCTTCAGCACCGGCCAGATCGTCAGCAACACCGGCACGCTGACCATCGGCGCCGGCACTGCCGGGGCTGGCTCGTCGGCGCAGATCGGCGCCAGCGGCGCAGCAGGCTCGATTTCGATCGTCGGCATCGGCGGCGCGAATAACGCCGCCTTCGGCGCCAACACCGTTGGCAATGTCACGCAGGGAACGACCGGCACGAAGATCACGAACTATACCGATGTCACCAATTCGGGCAGCATCGGCGCCTCCGGCCTCGCCCTTCTCGGCAGCGGCGCATCGGCCTCGATCAGTTCGACCGGCGCGATGGCGTCGGTTTCAAACACCGCCATTGACGCGACGTCATTCGGCGGCGCGACCATCGGCACGATCGGCCAGAACGTGCTGAGCGCCGCCGCGATCGGCAATACCTCGACCGGCCTTACGGTCGGCGCGCTGTCGGGCGCCGGCACGTCGGCAACGGTCAGCGCCACCGGCGCGGGTTCAACGGTTTCGGTCGCGTCGCTTAACAGCGCCGGCGTTGTCGGCTCGACCATCGGCAACGTCGATCAGAGTTCGACCAATCAGCTCGGTGTCACCAATACCGGCGGCACGCTGACGTCCGGCACGATCTCCGGCACCGGCGCCGGTGT
Source organism: Rhizobium sp. Q54 (assembly GCA_945870035.1). Taxonomy (GTDB): domain Bacteria; phylum Pseudomonadota; class Alphaproteobacteria; order Rhizobiales; family Xanthobacteraceae; genus Pseudolabrys. The sequence goes on from CAMBQQ010000131.1 coordinate 4,311, forward strand.
TTCGATCGGCGCGACCGGCGCTTCGTCCTCGGTGTCGCTGGCCAGCAACAGCAGCAACGCGGCGGTCAATTCGATCGGCACCGTCACCCAGTACGGCGGCAGCAGCGCGGCAGTCACCAACACCGGCACCATTGCGTCGGGCCCGCTCACCGGCACCGGCAGTTCGGCCAATATCAGCGCGACCGGTTCGGCCGCCTCGTTCTCGGCCAGCAGCATCGGCGACACCACGGTCGGCGGCATTCCGACCATCGCCGCGGGCGGCATTACACAGACATCGAGCACCAGCGCCGCGGTACAGAACACCGGTGGCATCACGCTCACCGCCGGCAATCTCGGCAGCGGCGCCAGCGCGGCGGTTTCCGCGATGGGCGCGGGCTCTTTCGCTTCGTTCCGGGCCGTCAAGTAACCCGGTCCATCAACCAGTTCGAGATCAGACGGCAGCAGGGAGAGTTAGATGATGCGTATCCATCATTTTCTGACGGCGGGCGTGGCCACGGCGGCGCTCATGGTTGCGGCATCGGGCGCAGCCGCCCAGGTCGCGATCGACCAGACATCGACCAATAATTCGGCGGTGTCTAACCTCGCCACCAGCGCGGTGACGACTGGCGTCGGCGATTTCGGTCTCGGCGCGTCGGCGTCCATCTCGGCCAGCGGCGCGGTGTCATCGACATCGGCAACTGCGATCAATCAGGCCTTCAATACGCCGGTGATCGGCGGCGTGACGCAGAGCGCGACCAACGCTGCGGCCGGCGCGATTGGCAACACCGGCACCCTGACGATCGGCGCCGGCACCGCTGGCTCTGGCGCTTCGGCATCGATCGGCGCCAGCGGCTCGGTGGCGGGATTATCGTTCGCCGGCATCGGCGGCGCAGGATCGTCCACCTTCGCTGGCCAGACGGCGGGCGCGGTATCGCAGACCTCGGACAATTCCGCCGGCGTCACCAACTCCGGCACCATCGTCGGCGGCACCGGCCTGGTGCTCGGCGGCAATGCCGCATCGGCGATGATCAGCGGCACCGGCGCTTCGGCATCGGTCTCCAAGACGGCGATCGATGCGACCGCCTTCGGCGCATCGACCATCGGCGTCATCGGTCAGACGGTAACCAGCAGCGGCACCGTCGGCAACACCTCAACCGGCCTCACCGTCGGCGCGGTGTCAGGCATCGGTTCGTCGGCCTCGGTCGGCTCGACTGGCGCGTCGGGCTCGGTGTCGGTCGCCACGATCGGCGGCGTCGGCGCAGCGCCAGGCGATATTGCCGGCACTACCGCTGGCACGGTCGGACAGACCATCTCGAACACCGGAGCGGTCGCCAACACGTCGAGCGGTTTCACGGTCGGCGCGCTGTCGGGCGCCGGTTCGTCGGCCTCGGTCGGCGCCACCGGCTCGTCCGCATCGATTGCGGTGGCCGCGCTCGGCTCCACCGGCATCGGCGCCTCGACGCTCGGCAATATCACTCAGTCGTCGACCAACAATAATGCGACCGGCGTCACCAACACCGGCGGCACTGTCACCACTGGTACGATTTCGGGCAATGGCGCCGGTGTGTCGATTAGCGCCACCGGCGGCATGAGTTCGGTGTCTGCGTCGAGCAATGGCAGCGACGGCGTCGCCAATGTGTTCGGCACCATCGGGCAGACCACCGCCAGCACTGGACCGATCACCAACACCGGCACGATCGCGGCCGGCTTGCTGAGCGGCGTCGGCAGCTCGGCGAGCGTCAGCGCGACCGGCGCGGCCTCGTCGTTCTCGGTGAGCAGCATCAGCGATGTGTCGGTCGGTACGCCGACGATCAGTGTCGGCGGCCTCACCCAGAGCACGACCAACAATGCGCTCAGCACTGTCAATAACACCGGTGCAATCACGGTTGCCGCCGGCAACATGGGCACCGGCGCCAGCGCCTCGGTGTCGGCGATGGGTGCAGGCTCGTTCGCCTCCTTCCGCAGCGTGAAGTGAGAGCGAGCGGCACGACAGCAAGATCGGGGAGCCGGAGCGTGCTTCGTCCGGCTCCCCACGATCCCACAGCGAGCGGCGTGCGAGGCGCGTCATGAAACGCACTTATTTTACAATCTGTGCCGCGGCGGTCCTCGTCATCGCGGCCTGTTCTCTACCGGCGCAGGCGCAATGGGCGCGCAAGAACGCCGAGATATCGCCGCCGCCGACCGAGCCGTCGATCGCGCTGCCGGCGCAGCCGCAGGTCGCGTCTCTGCCGGCGGCGCAGCCGCCAAAGCCGGTGGTGCGCAATATCATCGTGCGGCGGCCGCGCAGCATTCAGTCCGGCCCGGTCAACATGCCGGCCTCTGACGTGCTGGTGATGATGGTGCGGGCGGCGCTGACGGCGGTCAACCAGGCCAATTTCACTGAGAACTATTCCGTGCTGCGCGGCATGACGACGCCGATGCTGCAAACGCGGCTGAGCGCCGAACAGCTCGGCCGGGCGTTTGTCGATCTGCGCAAGCAGAATCTCGATCTGTCGCCGGCTCTGGTGCTGGCGCCGGAGTTCACCGAAATGCCGAAGCTGTCATCCGCCGGCGCCTTGACGGTGAAGGGCATCTTTCCGTCAAAGCCGCTGCGGATCAATTTTGCCATCGAATATCTGCCGATCGACGGCTTCTGGATGATCGATCAGCTGTCGGTATCGGCATCGCGCGCCGACGCGCCGCTCGTCGCGCAGGCAGCGCCACAAGCCGCATCCCAAACCGCGCCAGCGCCTGCACCAGCGCCGGCGCTGGTCGCTCAAGCGGCAAAGCCCGCCGTCCCGGAACGTGCCCCTGAAAGCGCCGGTCCTGCGCCCCTGTCATTGCCGACCGGGCGGTTCGTGCCGGTGAATTACAGTTTCGACTACAAGCCGGCTTTCGTTTCACCGGCGCGCCAGGCAACGGGTGCGCCGCGCGCGGCGGCGGCGCCCGTCCGGCAAGGACCGGCGGCCTATCTGCAGCTCACCTCGCAGCGCAGCGAAGCTGAGGCCAAAGCGGCCTTCAATTCATTGCGCGCGAAATACGCCGCCATCCTTGGCGACCGCCAGATGGTGATCCGGCGCGCCGATCTTGGCGGCAAGGGCATCTATTACCGTGCCCAGATCGGCCCGGTCAGCGCCGCCGAAGCCGACAAGCAATGCAGCGCGCTGCGGGCGGTTGGCGGCCAGTGCTTCGTTCAATATAATTAAGCGCGATTCTCCGGCTGCGAAGCACCGTTCTATCAGGATTTCCGGATTTGATTGGCACAGCCATGACGGCATTGCGCGGCCGGCGCCACGATACGCGCGCGCGGCGCTATGCGCTGTTCTGTCTCGCGGCGGTGACGGCGCTGAGCTTTTCGTTCGTGCAGGATGCCGCCGCGGACAACCCCTGGGCCCGCTCGCGCAATGCCTGGGGCTCCACGCCGAATGCCTGGGCCAATTCGCAGAACGCTTGGGGCTCCTCGCCCAATGCCTGGGGCCATTCGAAATCGCCCTGGGCCAATTCGCAGAACGTTTGGGGCCGCTCGCCGTCGGTCAAGGAAGGCGCCGGCACGCCGAGCAACTTCAGCGGCTACATGGCCATTCCGTCGGAAGCAATCGTGGCATTGCCATCGATGGAGCCGCGCCTCAAAAAACACGTCGATACCGGCGCCATCCGCGACGGGCTCTATGTGCCGCAGCGTCCGGCGAAGCGCAAGGCGAAGTCGCAACAGAAGCCGCCGAAATGCCCCGGGGCCGATCCAACGGCGCCTTGCAAGGCGGCGCCGAACTGACCGCCACGCCGGCGACGTGCGTGCGATGCTACCTTACGATGCGAAGAATGTGGCGCGCCCGAGACGATTCGAACGTCCGACCTTTGCCTTCGGAGGGCAACGCCTTTCAGGTAGCTCCGCAACCAACATCAGAGAGCGACGAATGATCTCAGCTGTTTAAGTAATGTACTGCAGTCACAAACGACCCGCAACCTGTTCGAGCGCGCATACCATTTCCAGCGGTCGCTGTGACGGTAGTGTGACAGAAGAAGTCGCGGTGCATTCGTGCTCCCAGTCAACATTGTGCAAACCATCGGTCAGCTCGCTCGGAGCGCCACGATTCGATTGCCAACCCGCAAGTGCTTGCGCTGTGCCTCACGCTGGTGGGGTTTGGACACCCCCCACATGGACCGGCGAACGACCCTCCCCGCGGTATGTATGAGTAGGCTCTCATTCACCGATGGCATTTTAGGTCGTGTAAAGTTACCGCAGAATCTGGAATGCGTTAAAGCGAGCAGGCCGCCCCCAATCAATAATGGGCAACCGGTCCGGGCCATCGAATATCTTTCATGGGCTCGCCTGAGCATTTTGCATTATCGGCAAACTGTCGAGTGTTTGTTCCACGGCAGCGCCACGTAAGGTTCCCATATTCGTCCTGAAAATTGTCCCATGCCCAACGCAGATCGATACCGCTTCGATTTGCTAAATCTAGGCCCTGACCAATCGACTGCACAGATCGACAGTAGACCGATTCAACGCCTCCAGCGTAACAAATACCCTGACCAATCGACTGCACAGATTGACAGTAGACCGATTCAACGCCTCCAGCGTAACAAATACCCTGACCAATCGACTGCACAGATCGACAGTAGACCGATTCAACGCCACTGGTTTGGCATACCGACCTACCAAACTCCTGATTGGAATTGAATCGCTCGTCGAGGCTGTTGTTTTTGATTAGATAAAAAATAACATTATTTACAAATGATGGACCATTGATGAGATGGGGGTCGGCCAATACCGATTGGCTGGAAAATAATATAAATGCGACGCAGATGCTGAAACGTCTCACTGATCGCCCTCTGCAAAATAGATGTTATCGACGGGCCCCGTTAAATGGTAGGGAAGTTCCTGCCTAGGCATTGATCAAGATCAATAATTCTCTGTTGCACATCCGAGCACAACATCACACACATGCCTCACGACGCGAACCGAACGGCACTTCCCATCTTAGTGCATTCGGTATCTTATTTAGGTGCCGTCCGGAATGTGGTTGGAATTCGGCGTGGCGCGATCTCCGGTAGTATGATGGTATCGTTTCGGGCTGCGAGGTCAATTGGCAGGACGCCCGCTATTCGTTGCCAAGCGGGCCCTCCCTAACTTAAGCCCTCAGGAGAATTCCGGAGGGTAAGGCGCCTCGTCTAACCTTATCTACCAATGCGCAAGCACTTGCGCTGTGCCTCACGCTGGTGGGGTTTGGACACCCCCCACATGGACCGGCGAACGACCCTCCCCGCGGTATGTATGAGTAGGCTCTCATTCACCGATGGCATTTTAGGTCGTGTAAAGTTACCGCTGTGCGGCAATCAATTGCGCTGATCTATATCCGATTTTGCGCGAAGCAGGTTCTTCGCGGATAGGTCGGTAGTGTCCTAATTTGAATCGTAAGTCGGTTACTCGCCGACGTACTTTCCATCAGGGGCCATTCGGCAGCGCCCGCTCACGTATGTGCCATCAGGGCACATCATTGTCGGCCCTCTACCACCAACATATGTTCCATCTGGTGCCATTCTAGGTGACCCGCTCACATAACTTCCATCAGGAGCCATACTAGGGCTGCCGGAAACGTATTTGCCATCTGGTGCCATTCGACACGATGTTCCGCCCACATACGTTCCATCTGGGCACATTGTGAGCGCCACAGAAGATGAAACCTGAAGCGCCGTTGCGAGAACAGCCAATATCCACGTTCGCATGTTGCCACCTTTATTTGCTTCTACTTTCCGCCACGATAGCCGCTCGCACAGCCTCTAATTGTACTAGCTCGGGCGCGGTCAGCGGGATCACACGGGACTACGCTACCCTCACAGGGCCGAGCGGAACAAGACAGCGCAATCAGCGCGTCTATTTCAGCCTACGTGCTCCTGAGTTGCCACATCTGTCGTTCCCCTCACCCGAGTTGCTCCTGCCGCGAGCTGAGCGTGGGCGGCAGCCAAACCCGCCTCCCGCCGCCCGAATTGCTCCAGTCGCGCTGCTGGACCCACCCCAGCGCCCGTAGAGCCTGTCCGACATTAGCAGGGTGTGGCCGGTCGCGGTAGCGACCCTGCAGCCTCCCCACGAGGTCGGCTATTGCCCAGTCACGTTCGCGCTGAGCTGGAGGCAGCGAAGCCATCAGGTCTTCGATCTGATCGGTGAGAGGTGTCAAGTTTCCAAGGGCGCTGCGCAAGTGCTTGCGCGATGCTGCCGCCTCCGCCGCATGGTGGCGATTGTCTTCTTCGGTCAGGGCTTTCAGCTCAGCGATGTACCGTTTCAACATTTAATGAGCCTGTGTGACAGGTGGTGGCTGGTGTGTGCAGCTAGAAGCAAACTTTACAAATCACACAGGATGCACAGGATGTGACCGTTTTCGGTAAACCTTCCTAAGGAAATATTTATAGGGGACTTTACCGAATTTTGCTCAATCCTGTG
>CAMBQQ010000132.1 GCA_945870035.1 Rhizobium sp. Q54
CCGCCCGCACCTTCGGCGTCGTCGTTGCTTGGCTGTGAAGTTGGATCAACATGCCCGAACCCCGCTTCGAATGTCCCTCAGGATCGATCTTGCCATGAAAAAAGCAGAGCGACGAGGGTCTATGTGATCATCCGGGATGGAACAGCTATCGATGGCGCCGGCCATGCTGCTGGCGCAGACCGCCCGCTTCGTCGATCTCGACGGGCCGTTGCTGCTGACCAAAGACCGCGACTACGGCCTCCATTACGAGGGTAGCCTGGTTCACCCACCCAGCCCGGCGTTGTGGGGCTGAATCCACATTAGTTACATGTTGATATGTATCAAGGCGCACACACGCCAAAGTAGTCATGCTGCATCCATAGCACAGCACCCGACCAACAGCCTTCCGGCCGATTTCGCCCATGCGATGGCCCACCCGGCGCCCCATCAATCGAAGGTGGCGGAACGCCTGCTCGCCCATGCCCAGCTGTGCCGGCAAATGGCCGCCGCCGCTACTAATGAGGCGCTTGGGGAGAAGCTATTGAAAATGGCCAATGACTGCATGGCGGCCGCGGCCGACGCGGTCGTGGCCAGCCGTCGCGCCTGATGAACGCTGATATTTCCGCAACACTCCCCACCGTAACTGTAAGCAGTTGATTTTATAATCATATTTCTATCGCTCTTGGTTAACCAAACCTTTCCGTCGTTCCCCCCTTGAGGCTAGACTTGGGCCACAATGACCTGCCGCAGCCGGCAGGCGCGGTGATGGGGTCGGGGCATGCAAGTGCGGGGGCTGTTGCTCGGAATGGCTGTGTTGGCCGCGTCGACGTCGGTGACGACGTCGGCCAACGCCACCATGCGTATCGCCGAAGACCGCGGCGGACAGATCGGCCATTATCTCCAAGCCTTCGCCACCTTGCGCTCGTCTGGCGAGAACGTCGTCATCGACGGCAACTGCCTGTCCGCCTGCACGCTCGTCCTTGGTCTCATCCCGAAGAGCCGCATTTGCGCTACGCCGCGCGCCCGCTTTGGCTTTCACGCCGCCTGGATGCCGGATGTCGATGGCCGTCCGGTGACCTCGCCGATGGGCACCGAAGCCTTGTGGAATATTTATCCGTCTTCGGTGAAGCGCTGGATCAGCCGCAATGGCGGGCTGTCGCGCAAGATGATCTTCATGCAGGGCCGCGCCATGCGCGGCATCGTTGCCGAATGCGGCCAAAGGCCCCGCCGCATCGAGGCACGCTCAGACAGGCGCAACGCGCCCCGCGCGGTGCGCTATAGCGGCGCAAGCGCCTCCAGCGAGCGCCGCTAGCGCCATCGCCGCATAGGCCTTGGCGCCGAAAGCGCCATACAGCACGCCCGACAATCCCATCGCGCCGGCCATCGCCACGCCAATGGCGATCGCGAGATAGCCCTGCGCTTTCGCCGCCTGGCCCTGCGGCGCATGACGGGCCACGAACATCAGCGCGCCGAGATGGGTGGCTCCGAAAGTCAGCCCGTGCAGCAATTGCAGCGCGGGCAGCGCGATGGCCGGCGGATCGAACGCCATCACGCCCCAGCGCAGCAAACTGCCGGCCGCACCCAGCATCAGCATGACGCTCGGCTGAAAGAACGCCGGCAGCCGCGCCGAGAAGGCAAACAGCACAATCTCGGCGACGACACCGAGACCCCACAGCGTGGCGATAATGGTGCCGTCGAGCCCGGCGCTGCGCCAAGCCACTGCCGAAAAGCCGTAGAAAACCGCGTGCCCGGCCTGGATCAGGCTCGCCGCCGCGGCCACGGCGATGAAGGCCGGGTCGCGCAGCATGTTTCTTTTCGGCGCGGCGCTTGATGATGCCGTCGGCGCGCCGGTCGCCAAAGGCGCCAGCAGCATCGCCGCCAGCGCCGCGGCGCAGGCGGCGGCGACGATCAGCCAGATCAAATGCCTGGCCGGCATCATGTCGGCGGCAAAGCCGGCGGCGAAAGTGCCGAGGATGAAGGCGAGCGAGCCCCACAACCGCACCGGCCCGTAAGCTCGGCCGCGCGCCGACAGGCCGCGCAGCGCATAGGTTTCGGTCAGCGGCATCACCGGCGTCATCGCCAGCGAGGCCAGCGTGAAGGCCAACAGGATCGCCATGCCGGCTTCCGCGAGGGCGACCAGCAGGTAACCGGCGACGCTCAGGCAACTGGTCATAACGATGGCGGCGCGCACCGCGTCGTAGCGATCGGCGGCATGGGTGACGAAAGGCAGCGCCACCACGCGGGCGACAATCGGCGCAGCCAGCACCAGGCCGATCATTTGCGCATCCAGGCCTTTGGCCGCCAGCCAGACCGGAAAGAACGGCAGTTGGATACCGCCCATCACGAACAGCGCGGCGTAAAGCCACGCCAGCCGCGTCGCAAAGCCGGCCTCGCGCGCCGAGGCCTTCGGATCGGGGCTTTGCGACGAAAACAACGTCATTCCGGCGGTAATCTCGGGCTATTCGTGCGGCGCGCGGCAAGGAAGCAGCAAGGATGACTGGCCGAATCAAACCGCTTGATTGATAAACTGACGGTTGGGGAAAGCACATTGCGCAGAATATGGCCAATGAGAATTCCGCGCTGCGCGGAGAGCCGCAGCCGTCGCAAGTGCCCGGGAATGTCGCCGAGGACGACTACAAGTCGTTCAGCGACGCTTTGGGCGCCAGCGCGCGCGGCCGCGCCTTCCTGCACGAATACGCCCGGCGCAACCGCCACGCCGACACCGAAGTGGTGCTGGCCGCGCTCGACCGGCTTGAATCCGTGGCGCGCAGCCAGAAAACCGCGCCGGAAGCCGAACGCATTCGCCAGGATCTGCGCGCGCTGCTCGACACCATCCGCTCGGCGCGGCCGCAGATCGACCAGACGCCGGGCGCCATCAAGGCGGCGAGCCTCGCAGCATTGATCGAATTCGTGCAGGCCCGCATCGAAGCCCTGGTGCAGCCGAACAACGCGCCGCTCGCTTCGGTGCCGGAGCCCGAGCAGCCCGAATTGCCGATACCGCAGCCGGGCACGGCTTTCCAGCGCACCATCGCGCTGGTCGAGGCCATCGCGCCGCCGCCGGAGCCTGTGCCGCAATCCTTGCCGCAATCCTTGCCGCAATCTCTGGCGACGCCGCGCGAACCGCAAGGCTTTGTGCTGCGGCTCGATCCGCGCGTCGCACCGGCGGCGCGCAATTTCGATCCCGACGCGATGCTGAGCGAGTTGCCACGCTCGACCAGGATCATTCCGGAAGTCAATTTCATCGACTCCCTGTTCAACGCCATCGACGCCAAAAACAAGGCCGCGAGCAAGCAAGAGAGCAAAGCGGAGACGGCGGCCATGCCCGCCGAACCCGTCGTTGCCGCGGCGCCGGTTGTGGCGCTCATTCCCGTCGAAGCGCCGGCGGTCACCGCCGCCAAGCTGCCGATCGACATGCCGGGCCCGGTCGCCGCTGCGCAGCCCACCACCATCGAAGACAAAGCCAACAGCGCAGCCATTGCCACGACTGAAAGCATCGCGCGCAGCGACGCCACCGCCGCCAAGATCAATGCGTCAGCCGCGGCCATTGACGAAATCGTCGCCGCCGCACAAATGGCGATGGCGGATGCGGCGATGACCGAAGCCGCTCAGGCGGAAAGTGCCGCCGCCGAAGCGGTTTTCGTCGAAGAAGCGGCGATCGAAACCGGCTTTGTCGAAGCGGAATTTGCCGAAGCCGTATTTGTCGAAACCGTCTTTGAAGAAGAAGCTTTCGCCGAAGCAGCTGCTGCTGAGACAGAATTTGCCGAAGCCGGATTTGTCGAAGCGACTTTCTCCGAAGCAACAACTGCCATAGCCGCCACGGCCCCTGAAGCGGTCATCGCCGACGCGGTCGCCGCTGAATCGGTCATTGCCGAAGCCGCACCTCAGGCGCTCGCGGTGGAGACATCTCCCGCTAAAGCGACGCCCGCCGTCGCTGCGCCCGTCATTGCACCCGTCGCTGCCATTGCCGTCGACGCGTCGATCCTGGCGATGGACAATGCGCTCGCCGAAATCATGGCGCTGAGCGACGAAGAACGGCTGGCGCTGTTTACTTAGAGCGGCGCTACTCGCTAATGAGCTTGGCGAACATCTCGACGTCGACATTGCCGCCCGACAATATCGCGACCACGACCTTGCCCTTGATATCCAGTCTGCCGGCGAGCAGTGCGGCAAGTCCAATCGCCCCGCCTGGCTCGACGACCAGCTTCAGCTCCTCGAAGGCATAACGTACGGCACGGCCGACTTCGGCATCGCTGGCGCTGATGCCCTGCCCGATCAGTTCCTGGTTGATCGGAAACGTCCATTCGCCGGGCGTATTGCTCATCAGCGCGTCGCATATCGAACCGCTCGCCTTGGCATTGGCCTCGCGGTGTCCGCTCTTGAACGAACGCAACGTGTCGTCGAAGTCTTCCGGCTCGGCAGTGAACATGCGCGCTTCCGGCACGCGCGATTTGATGCCGAGCGAAATGCCGGCCGCCAGGCCACCGCCCGATGCGCCGACCACGACGATCTCCGGCTTGAGATTAAGCTTCGCCAGATCCTCGACGATCTCGACGCCGATGGTGCCCTGGCCGGCGATGATCAAAGGGTCGTCGAACGGCGGCACCAAAGTGGCGCCCCGCTCGTTGATGATTTTCATCGCAATGGCGACGCGGTCTTCGCCGGCATTGCGGTCGTAGAGCACGACCTCGGCGCCGAGCGCCTTGGTGCGCTCGCGCTTCGCCTTCGGCGCGTCGGCCGGCATGACGATGGTCGCCATCATGCCGAGCAGCTTGGCCGCCGCGGCCACGCCCTGCGCGTGATTGCCGGACGAATAAGCGACGACGCCGGCGGCGCGTCTGTCCTGCGGGATCGACGACACCTTGTTGTAGGCGCCGCGGAACTTGAACGAGCCGGTGCGCTGCAAAGTCTCGACCTTGAGAAACACTTTCGCGCCGAGCCGCTCGTCAAGAACCGGGAAACCGACCAGAGGCGTGCGCACCGCGATGCCTTGCAGCCGCTTGGCGGCGGTCTCGATGTCGGCGGCGGTCGGCAGCAGGTTTTTGTCGATAATGCCCATCCGGCGAGGTTAGCGCCGGAGGGCGCGGCTGTCATCTCCGCTGTCGTCCCCGCGAAGGCGGGGACCCAGTAACCACGACCTCGCATAGGGTTCCGGCACTGCGACGTACTGGATTCCCGCCTTCGCGGGAATGACAGCAAACCCTAACGCGTGGCGTGCCGCCTCTGTCGCGCGTTGAGAAAGAGCGACTTCAGCCGCTCCGCGCGCGTTCTCTTTTCCCGCCAGGCGCGCGCGCCTTCGGTGACGAGATCGAGGAAAGTCTGTGCACAAGCCTGCCAGGTCAGCCGCTCGGCGAATTGCCGGCAGGCGTCGCGGTCGAGTTCCAAAGCCTCCAGACACGCGCGCCGCAAATCCTCATCGAGCTTCCCGACCGGCGCACCGCCCGGAAGATTCTGGCCAATGACATCGCGCGGCGCCGCCGCGGGAAACGCCGCCACCGGTACCCCGCTCGCCAATGCCTCGAGCAGCACAAGCCCAAACGTGTCGGTGCGGCTCGGAAACACAAAGACGTCGGCCGAGGCATAGATCGCCGCCAGGTCCTCGCCCTGCTTCGCGCCGACGAAGAACGCATCCGGATAGGCCTTCGACAATTGCTCGCGCGCCGGCCCGTCACCGACGATGAGCTTGGTGCCCGGCAGATCGAGCTTGAGAAATTCCTCGAGATTTTTCTCGACCGCGACGCGGCCGACGGTCAAAAAAACCGGTCGAGGCAGGTCGCGGCTATCGATCAAATCCGCGCGCCGTTCGGGCCGAAACAATTGCGCATCGACGCCGCGCGACCACAGCTTCACATTCTTGAAGCCGCGCCCGGTCAATTCCTGCTGCAAGGTCGGCGTCGCCGCCAGCACGGCGGCGCTCGGCGCATGGAAGCGGCGCAGCCAGGCCCATGTCAGGTCGGTGGTCCAGCGTTGCGGCAGCGGCAGGCGCTCGGCCAGATAATCGGGAAAGCGGGTATGAAAACTGGTGGTGAACGGCATGCCGCGCTTGATGCAGACGCGGCGCACGGCGTGGCCGATCGGCCCTTCGGTGGCGATGTGCACGCAGTCGGCGCGGGCCTGGTCGAGCCGGCGTTCGATATCGCCGGGCCCGGTCAGGGCCAGGCGGATTTCCGCATAGCCCGGCATCGGCAAGGTCCAGAAGCCTTGCGGGCTCAAGAATTCCAGATTGGTGCCGAGCGCGTGCGCTTCATGTGCGACTTGCGACAGAGTGCGCACCACGCCGTTGACCTGCGGGTGCCAGGCATCGGTGGCGACCAATATCTTCATGCCGCCTGCGACTGCGCAAGCGCAGGCGCCGGCGCGGCTTGCGGCTCCGACCGCGTCCAGGTCACGATCTCGAAAGTGCCATCCATGTTCTCGGCCGCCGCCGTGCAGCTTTCGACCCAGTCGCCGCAATTGATGTAGCGCAGGCCGAAGTCGTCATGCAGCGCCGCGGTGTGGATGTGGCCGCAGATCACGCCATCGACCTCATGGTGTTTGGCTTCGGTCGCCAGCGCCTTCTCGAAAGCGCCGATGAAATTGACCGCGTTCTTGACTTTCATCTTGGCCCATTTCGACAGCGACCAGTAAGGCCGGCCGAACACGCGCAGCAGCAGATTGAAAATGCGGTTCATCGAAATGGCAAAGTCGTAAGCCTTGTCGCCCAAGAGCGCGAGCCAGCGCGCTTGCGTCACGATCAGGTCGAACATGTCGCCATGCACGACGAGGTAACGCTTGCCGTCGGCGGCTTCGTGAATGGTGTTCTCGACCACTTCGATGCCGCCGAAATGCGTGCCGTAATAATTGCGCAGGAATTCGTCGTGATTGCCCGGGATGTAGATCAGTCGCGCGCCTTTACGCGCCTGGCGCAGCAGCTTCTGCACCACGTCGTTATGCGGCTGCGGCCAGTGCCAGCTTGAACGCAGCGCCCAGCCATCGACAATGTCGCCGACCAGATAGATGACGTCGGCTTCGTGATGGCGGAGGAAGTCGAGCAGCTTGTCGGCCTGGCAGCCGCGCGTGCCGAGATGCACGTCCGAGATGAAAAGTGCGCGAAAGCGCCGCGGGACGATTTCCGTCACGGCGCACCCTTCTCCAGTTCATTCTTCATGCCGAATTGCATTATCAGCTCCGCATTGCGGTTTTATGACAGTGCCGTTTACCTTATTGAACGCACGTCAAGACAATCACGCCGCCACACTCTGCGCATCGCCACGCCGAAACCGCACCAACGTATAAACGCCGAACGGCTTGACCTTGCGCCGCTCGATCAACTCCGCGCCGCCATGGGCCCGCGCCCAATCCTGCAGGCGCTGAAACGGAAACTCCGGCCGCAAGCCGAGCCCACGCGCCTTTTGCGCCAGCAATCGCTCGAGCGCAGCCGCGACGCCGCGCTCCGAATACAGATGATTGACCAGAATGATCTGTCCGCCCGGCCGCAGCACCCGCGCACATTCGCTCAGGACCTGTTCGGGATTATCGACGAGCGTAATGACGAACTGGCCGACCACGCAATCGAACGAGGCATCGGCATAATCGAGCGCGCTTGCGTCCATCACCCGCAGTTCCTTGACATATGGATAGCGGCCGCTGGCGAGCCGCTCCCGCGCCCGCGCGATCATCGGCTCGGAAATATCGATGCCGGTGATCTCGGTCGAGGCGTCGTAATCGTCGAACGACAGGCCGGTTCCGACGCCGATCTCAAGAATGCGGCCGCCGACCTCGTGCGCCGCTTTCGCCGCGGCGCGCCGGCCGTTGAGAAACACCGGTCCGCACAGCACGTCGTACACCGGCGCCCAGCGCGCATAGGCCTTTTCCATGACGTCCTTGGCGGGATCGCGCTGCATTGCTGTGCCCTCGAATCGAAGTGCCTGTTGCGATCTTGGAACTAGCAAGCGACTGCGACAGTCAGGCGACATCTTTCACCTCTCCCCGCATTGCTCGCCGAACGGCCAGCGTTCGCTCGCCTGGACGGGGAGAGGGACGCAAGCCTTGACCTGCCCGCTCGCGGCCCTAACACTCCTGTCACAAACGCTTTTTTTCGAGAACGAGGAACCGCCATGGATCTGGGTATCGCCGGCCGCAAGGCCATCGTCTGCGCATCGAGCCGCGGCTTGGGCAAGGCCTGCGCCCGCGCACTGGCCGAAGCCGGTTGCGAAGTCGTCATTAATGGCCGCGACGCCAAGACGCTCAACACCACCGCCGCCGAACTGGCCAGCATCACCGGCGCCCGGATCATCCCGGTGATCGCCGACGTGTCGACGCCGGAAGGCCAGAAGGCTTTGTTTGCTGCCTGCCCGCAGCCGGACATTCTGGTCAACAACAATGGCGGACCGCCGCTGCGCGACTTCCGCGAACTCAATCGCGAGATGATGATCGACGGCGTCATCGCCAACATGGTGGTGGCCATCGAACTGACACAGAAGGTCATCGACCACATGGTCCAGCGCAAGTTCGGCCGCATTGTCAACATCACGTCGAGTTCGGTGAAGGCGCCGATCCCCGGCCTCGATCTGTCGTCGGGCGCGCGCGCCGGATTGACCTCGTTTCTCGCCGGCGTGGCGCGCACCGTCGCCGACAAGAACGTCACCATCAACTCGATTCTGCCAGGCGCTTTCGACACCGACCGCCTGCGCGGCGGCCTGTCCAAGACCGCGGAGAAGACCGGCAAGAACATCACCCAGGTCGCCGCCGACCGCATCAACGGCATTCCGGCCAGGCGCTTCGGCGATCCGGCCGAGTTCGGCGCGGCCTGCGCGTTCCTGTGCTCGGCGCAGGCGAGCTACATCACCGGGCAGAATCTGCTGATCGACGGCGGTGCGTTTCCGGGCGCGTTCTAGACGCCCGCCGCACGGGCGCGCATCAAATGCGCACGCAATAAAAAAGGCCGGCGTCACCGCCGGCCTTTTCGCATGCGATCGGTCGGCGTCTGCCTATTTGAGATAGGCCTGCTTGGTCACCTTCATTTCGTGATCCCACTGATAGCGCACGCCAACCGAGATGATGTTGACGTAGGACTTTACCGAGCCGATGTAGGTCGACGCACCGGACCACGGGTTGGCCGGGCAGCCCGAGGCAGTTCCCATACAAACCGATGCACTCTTCACGTCGATAAACGAATAGCCGATATCGAGGGCAAGGCCCTTGATGTGCGCCGGCTTGTAGGTGGCGCCGACCGAATACCACATGCGGTCATTGTCCGGGATGCGCGTGGTGCGCACATCGTCGGCGATCGGCGTCCGTTCGAAGGCGATACCGGCGCGTACCGTCCAGGCCGGATCAAGCTTGTATTCGCCACCGAGAGAATAGTACCAGCCGTCGCGGTAGTTGAAGGGAAATGCAAGTGCGGCGCCACCAACAGTGGCCGCAGCACCGTTCCCCTGCCACACAGGGACTCGGCCGATGCGGCTCCAATTCGACCACTCGATACCGGCCAACAACGTGAAGCGGTCGCCGATGCCCTGGCGTAAGCCGACGGTAATCATGTCCGGCAACGGAAGCGTCAGATTGACGGAGCCCGGCGTTGAGGCAGGCGTCGTGTTCGTGAGCAGCGTGCCGTTGAGCTTCTGATCGATGTAAGAGCGATAGCCGATGCCGATTGTCGTCTTTGGCAGCGGCGTCAGGGTCACACCGGCTGTCCAGCCGAAGCCCCAGCCGGCGCCGTTCAAGGAGCCGATGCTCGGCGCCGCGCCGAGATAGATATCATACGATGCCTTCATGTACTGGGCCTGCAACCCGACAGCGACGCTGATCATGTCGTTAATCTTGTACGCGACGGTCGGGGCGAAGTTATAGCTTTCGACTTTCGCGCTGTTGCCGCTGCCCCCGCTGGAGGCGGCATTCACCTGCGGGAAATGCACGCCAAGTCCGAACGGCGCATTTACCGACATGCCGACCCAAAACCGGTCATTGATTTGCCAGGACGAATAACCGGCCGGCACCAATGCATCGATGCCGTGACTGCCGGGGGTTCCGAAAGTCGCCGACGAGCCGGTGGCGGTGGTGGTGGTGTGCGACGAATGCGGCAGGATGCCGTTTGCGACCTGTTCGATCGTCTTGCCGTAGAACTGCGTCATCGTCGCCGGATTCCAGTACATGGACGACAACGCGCCGCCGGCGGCGATGCCGGCAAAGGACGAACCCTGGCCGTAGGCGCTCTGCTCGCGCAGCGCGAAGGCACCGGCATTGGCTGCCGCAGTCGTCGCCAGTAGAACTGCCGCGCTGGTGCAACCGAGCAGAATTGATTTCGCGCGCCCCCGAACCATGTCCCGTCCCCTTTACTTAAGGGCACCTCGAAAAATAGCATGCCCCTCGGCCCCGTGCGAGTCTGCTGCCCTGACGGCATGATTCTAGGAGACTGACGATGGGGCAGCTCGGATTTTTCGATGCGGATAATCGGCTGGCGGCACTATCGGCGAAAGGCGATCC
>CAMBQQ010000133.1 GCA_945870035.1 Rhizobium sp. Q54
GCCGCCCGCACCTTCGGCGTCGTCGTTGCTTGGCTGTGAAGTTGGATCAACATGCCCGAACCCCGCTTCGAATGTCCCTCAGGATCGATCTTGCCATGAAAAAAGCAGAGCGACGAGGGTCTATGTGATCATCCGGGATGGAACAGGTAATAAATCTAATGCGCGCGCGGCATAGGCGCGAAATGGCAATAGATATTTCACCATGACCGCCAATTGGCGGATGGAATTCGCCGGAAAACACGGCAATCCGGCGGCGCGGCGCCGCTGAGCCGCCGCCTTTAGCTTTCGCTTAAGCGCCTCTGTCTTAGTGTGCCCGAACGAAAAAGGGGCGCGTCTTTAAAAAGGCGTGAGACAGGGTCCGTGAGTTTCCTCACACCAGTGTGGAACTATATCGACGCGTTAGTGCATCCAGCGGCGCAGCAGGATGCGCTGACCGCTGCCCGCCATCGCGCCTTCATTGCGCCGCGTCTGGTCGGCAGTCTGGCGGCGCTGGCGACATTCCCGGTCTACATTGCGTTTCGCGGTATACCGAGCGCGATCGAGGTGGGCGTGTTCGGCTGGCTGGTGGCGCCGATCCTGATCGCCTATTTCCTGTCGCGCACCGGCCGCTATGAAAGCGCGCACATTCTTTCCTCGCTATCGCTGACTGGTCTGGTGACCGTTGTCGCGCTGTTCAATGGCGGCATCGGTTCGTTCGCCGCCATCTGGCTGGTTGTGGTGCCCTTGGAAGCCGCGCTGTCGGCATCGCGCCGCGTCGTGGCGATGGCCTCGACCATTGCGCTGATCGCCGCCGGTCTGCTGTTGGTGTTGAGCGCGACCGATCATCTGCCGCCGGTTGCAACGCTCGGCAATGAACCCGGCGCGCTGCCTGCGCTCGGTATCGTTTCCGCCGCTCTTTATGCCACTGGCCTGGCGCTCGGCGCCGAGTCGCTCGCCCGCACCAGCTTCTGGCTGCTGTATGCCGAAGAAGACCGCTACCGCCTGCTGGCGCGCAACATGACCGATGTCATCGCACGCCACGACCGCAACGGTGCGGTGTTGTTCGTATCGCCGGCCGCGGAAGCGTTGTTCGGCGTACCGGCCAATGAACTGTCCGGTCACGGCATGTTCGATCGCGTGCATGTTGCCGACCGGCCGGCGTTCCTTACCGCGCTGGCCGACGCCGCCGCCAAGGGCGAAGTGCGCTCGGTCGAATTTCGCGTGCGCCATGCGGGCGATGCCGGTCATCATGCCGGCCGCTTCGTCTGGGTCGAAATGCGCTGCCGGCCGCTCGATCAGGCGGCCGACAAATCGAACTCCGCCGACCGCGAAGTCGTCGCCGTGCTGCGCGATGTCAGCGACCGCAAGATCACCGAACAGGCGATTGAAATCGCGCGTGCCGAGCAGGAGCGCGCCAGCGCCTCGAAAAGCCGCTTCCTGGCGACCATGAGCCATGAATTGCGCACGCCCCTCAATGCCATCATCGGCTTTTCCGAAATGCTCACCAATGACGAGTTGGATTTGCAACCGGCGCGCCGGCTGGAATACGCCAAACTGATCAATGAATCCGGCCATCACCTGCTTTCGGTCGTCAACGGCATTCTCGACATGTCGAAGATGGAAACCGGCAATTTCGAGATCACGCCGGAGCCGTTTGCGCCGGCGCAAGCCACGGTCAGTTGCTGCGACCTTCTAGCACTCAAGGCGCGCGATGCCGGCGTCGAGATCAGAACGCGGATCGCCCCGGAATTGCCGGAGATCGTCGGCGACCGCCGGGCGTTCAACCAGATCATGATCAATCTTATCTCCAACTCGATCAAGTTCACGCCGCGCGGCGGCCGTATTACCGTCAGCGCGCAATGCGAAGGCGCCCGGCTCGCTGTCGCCGTCGAAGACACCGGCGTCGGCATTGGCGAAGCCGATCTGCCGCGTCTCGGCGAGGCCTTCTTCCAGGCGCGCGCGTCCTACGACCGCCGTCATGACGGCTCCGGACTTGGCCTTTCCATCGTCAAGGGGCTGGTGAAGCTGCATGGCGGCGACATCGATATCCGCAGCCGGCTCGGCGAGGGCACACGGGTGACGATCCGTTTGCCGCTCGACTGCGAAGGCGGCAGGCCGGCAGCCGATCCGATCAAGCTCGTCACCGATCGTGCCAACGAACTCGCCGCTGCCGCCAAAGTTCTGGTGAAGAAAAGTGCGTAAGCGCAAGGCTCCGGCAATCGAACTCGAAGAAAGCGCCAACGGCATTGGCGCGGCTATCAGCCGTCATCCCCGTGAATTCGTGGCGCTGGTCATGGCGACGGCCGCGGTTGGCGCGATTTTCAGCAATGCCTTGTTTATGCAAAGCGGTCCGCACCCGGCGCCGATTTTCGCGGCACGGCCCTTGGTTGCTGCAAAGCCGTCCGCCGTTGCAACGCGCCCGGTCGCCGTTGAACCGGTTCGTTTGGCCAATCCGCCGGCCGCCGTGCCGGTACGTAATCGTGTTCAGTTGACTGCCGAAATTCAGCGCGAACTGACGCGGCGCGGCTTTTATGACGGCGTTGCCGATGGCGTCTGGGGCGCCAAAACCGACGCCGGCGCGCGCGACTTTTTGCAGGCCGTCGGCATGCGTATGAATCCGGAGGTCAGCCAAGAATTGTTGCGGACGATACAGGGCTCGACGTCGAAAGCGGCGAGCGCGGCGGCGGTCTCGTCGCCTGTGCGCAACGATCCGATTGCGGATCTCATTGCGCCGTCCAAGCGCGTGCTGGCCATTCAGCGGGCGCTCAGCGACTTCGGCTATGGCCAGATCAAGCAGACCGGCGCCTACGATCCGGAAACCCGCACGGCCATTGAGAAATTCGAGCGTGATCACCGGCTGCCGGTCACCGGGCAGATTTCCGATCGCTTCGTGCGCGAACTGGCCGCCATGACCGGCCGCCCGCTGGAGTAATAGCGGCGCGGCATCGCGCATGGTATCGAGCAGCGATGCGATTGAAATCCGGCATATGGGTGGCGGCCTATGTTCGCCGCTGTCACGTCGAAGGCGCCTTTGCCGCCATCGTCAAGCGCGGCGCCGAGGAAGCCGGCGCCATCTATATCAAGCTGAACAGGCTCGACGGTAGCGGCACGCTCTATGGCCCGGCGCCGCAGACGGTGTTTGACGCCGCCCAGCCGACAGACCGCATTTTCACCATCGTTCTGGGGCGGCAAGGTCCGGTGCCGGAGGCCGAGATCGACGCGCGCCTGAAGCGGGAAGTCGGTTTCGATCCGGATATCTGGATTATCGAAGTCGAAGACAGAGCCGGGCGGCATTTCCTCGACACCGTGGTGGCGTGACGCCAGTCAGCGAGCCGATTTAAGCCGCGCCGGTTCTTGCGCGTCTGTGCGGACGTCCCGATACGTCGCGCTTTGCGCCCGGCCATCGCGTTTGCCGTCCGGGCCATAGACCGGCTGATGCGCCGGCGCGGCGGCCGCGCCGGTATCGCGCCAGATCGTCAGCATGCGCTCGGCGGCTTCGCGCGTCAGTTCGTCGAACAGGTCGGCGAGGTCATACACTCGCTGCACCGATTGCCCGACCGCCGGGTTGAGGAACAACAGCACACGCTGGAGCACCGCGGCCTTCATGCCGAGCGCCTTGGCTGCGACCACGATCGGCTCGCCGGACGCATCGGCGGCGATCCGCGCGCCGAGACCGCGCGGCAGGCGGAGCGCCCGTTCGAGGAGGCGGCTGAATTCATGGGTGTTGCGCGCAAGCGCCGCGTTCTCGATCCCCTGGATGACGTCGGCGGAGGCCGGCGCCGGCAGACGCACGGAGGTGGTCGCGGCGGCATCGAGATAGAGCAGGATCAGGCGGCGGTCTTCGCTGTTGGACGAAAAGAACAGATCGGTCAGGCTGTCGATGTCGAGGGTGGAGGCGGTATCCGTATCCTGCGTGGCGACTGCCGGGGCGGCGAAGTCCACGTCGGGCAGCACGGCGGACTGGGCGGCGGACGCCGTCATGCCGAGCCTGGCCAGCACGGCGGCCGGGGCCGCGGCATAACCGGACAGACTGGCGGCGACTGCGGCGCGGGTGGCGTCATCGACAGTATCGACGAGCCCGAGCGCCAGTTCGACATATTGGGTAACCTCCTCGGCGCTGTGCGTCGGCTTTTGTACGTAAAGGTCGGTCAGAACGCGTAAAAGCGTGGGCCGGACATCGACGCCATCGCGGCACGCCAGATCGACCAGACCATCCAAATGAGGGTACGCAAGCGACTTCATCGTGACCCCGACGCTGAACAACAAGATAGGTGGTCACTTTAGTCGGGTCGCGTTAGCAGAGCGTTAACCTTGCGGCCCCTTAATCGATGAAGCCGATCCGGCGTACCGTGTGCATGGCCCCGATCGAGTGGGGAACTTTGGTTTGTAAAAAGGGTCCATGCAGTAACCAGTACGGTTCATTTGTGCCGGAACGGAAAAGGGGACTGCAATGGGTGACGTCATCCAATTTCCAGCAGAAGGCAGCTATAGCCGTGGCGGCCGCTATATAGATGGCAATTCCGAATCCGCGACCGTGATCATCCTTCCGGTTGTTCGGATCGACCGCGATTCGGACGGCACCAACGGCTCGGAACCGGACACGGGCAATAGCTCGGGCCGCAAGCGCCGCCGCCGCCTGGCCCGCTGATGTTGAATTCGCGGCGGCTCCTGCCTGCGCTTGCTGCCTTGGCGCTCCTTGCCGGTTGCGAGCAGGGCGACTTCGGCGAATTGAACCGCGTTTTGGTGCGGGACGACATTCACGATTGGGTCGGCCGCGACAACAAAGCCGGAACGCCGATCTCACCATCGAATTTTCAATTGACTGACGACGAGCGACAATTGCGCGATCTGGCGTTTCCGCTGATCGAGCCACCTTTCAAGCGGCAGAAATTCGGTCAGGCCGCACGCGAATACGGGCTGATCCGTACCAGCGCAAGCGACCGGACCGCCTATGCCACTCGCTTGATGAACACGCCTGTCCGCTCGCCATCCGCGCTCTATGCGACGCTCAGCGATGACGTCAGCAACGATAGAACCCGTCTGCCGCAGTTCTTCGAAACCGCCGGGCGGGTGATCGATATGGATCAGAAGCGCCGCAAGAGCCTGGCTTACGTAACCCAGATCGGAGAACTCGAGCGTCAGGATACGATCAACCGCATTGCCGAGAATGCGCGCGTCATTGGCGAGGTGCGCGCTAGCCTGACCTATCGCGCGGCTTCATACCGTTTTGCCCTTGAGCGCCTGGTAATTGCTGCTCCGTCGCCGCAGGCGGTCGATACCGAGCGAGCGCTCAATCAATTGCAGGCGGATATCGCGCGCTATCGCAACCATCCGGCGCCGAGCTGGTCGCAAGAGCCGAGCCTTGCATTTCAGCGGTGATTAACGCCCGCCGGCGGACGGCTGCGCCGCCGTTTGCACCGTGCAACGCGCATTAGCGATCGCGGCTTGGGCGGCCGGCATCAAGCCCGGCGCAGGCGCCAGCGCGCGGATCGCGATCACGCCGGTCGGCGTCGGCGACTCGACGATCAGCCGGTCGGCCGCGGTGATGTCCTCATCCTCCGGCATCTGGCTGCGCTGTTCGGCGGTCATCAGATCGAGTTCGACGACGCGGCGGCCGGCGGCGCGATCGTTGATTGCGTAATAGGCCACGTCATAGCGCGTATAAAACGAGATCGACGTATAGGCGAGGCTGACCGGAACGGTAAGTTTCAGCGGGCCTTGCGCGAGATCGTAACGGCAGACCGCACTGGCGAAGGCCGGGTCCATAAACGGCATGGCGGCGCCTTGCGGCTTCGGCACTGGCAGAGCGGTGACGGTGTTGACCGGCGCGATCGGCTCGAGCCGCGCATAGGCATCCTGCGTTGCGGTGCGTGGCAGAATGATGATCGTGGCGAGATGCACCACACCGCCGAGCAGCGCGCCGCCGCAGAATAGAAGCAGCCAGCGGATCATGGGCAGCCCCTGCTGGTGATGCTCGGCATCGGCAGCTCGCGGCCGGCCTTGGTCGAAACGCCGACGGCGGTGTCGTAGAAACGCAGCACCAGCGCATAGCGCTCGGTGCCGCCGGTCGGCAGCCAGTTGCCGGGACTGGGGCGCGGCGCGACCACGATCTCGAAACTTCCATCGGCGTGGCGCACGATCTCCTGGCTGGAAAATCCGTAGCGCTCGACCGAATTGGTGACGAGGTCGCCGTCGGCACTATATAGCGTCAAAGTCCAGAAACGCGCTGCCGGGGTGACACCGGACAAAACGGTCTCGCATCGCCCGTCGAGCTGCTTGCCGCTGTCATCGGTTTGGGCAGTGAAGGACACGCCGTCGCCGAGCGCGACCGGCAATTGCCCAGTGCGCGCGATCGTGGCGCGGGCATAAGGGTCGGCATCGGCGGTGCCGGTTTTCGGCCAGGCCGTCCAACTGCCGATGGTGAGCGCGCCAAAAGCAGCGCCGCGCGTCAACGTGAAATACGTCGCGCCGAGACCGACGGCCGCAGCGACTGCGAGGGCAAACAGCGTTCCGATCAGCAGCCGCACGTTTCGCTCGCAAAATGGGGAGAATTGATTCGCACCTACCAGACACTACGCCGGCCGGGGAGGGGCCGCTAATCAGTTCCGGCCGCTGCGCGCCTGGCTATCGACGGCCGATGCCACGGCGTTGGACTTGTTCGCGCTATCGGCGGGCGCCAAAGCCTGGTTCTTTTTGTCGGTCGAGACGGTCGGGCGCAATGGCTCCATGGCGCGGTTGGCGTCGTCCAGCATGCGTTCGATACGGACCAGGATTTCCGCACCCCGTTTCGACAGGATCGTCGGCCGCGGCGGCGGCTGTTCGATTTTCTTGCCGCTGGCGACCTTGATTTCAGGACGCGCCGGCACCGCAACGCCGGGCAATTGCTTAATCTCGATGCCCTGATGGGCATAAGCCATGATGGCTTGCCAGGTCATCGCCGGCAGGGAGCCGCCGGTCATCCGGTTTGTCGGGGTGTAATCGTCATTGCCGAACCAGACACCGCCGGTATAGTTGCCCGTGTATCCCATGAACCAGGCGTCACGGGACTCGTTGGTGGTGCCGGTCTTGCCGGCGGCGGCAACGCCGTCGAGTCGCGCGCGGCGGGCGGTGCCGGATTCAACGACATTGGTCATCATCTTCACCATGTCAGCGGCGACGCTGGCCGGCAGCGCGCGTTTCGGCTTCGGCCCGTCGCGGTCGAAGCGCCAGACCAGATTGCCGTCGCCGGTGCGCACTTCGAGTATCGCATGCGGTTTGACGGCAATGCCGAGATTGGGGAACGTCGCATAGGCGCCGACATGTTCCAGCATGGTGACCGCATCGGCGCCGATCGGCAGCGACGGCGTGTCCGGCAGCGGCGTGACGATGCCCATGTCGTGCGCCAGATTGACGATGCGGTTGCGGCCGAGCCTTGGATTGCCGTCGCCGATGGCGACCGACAGGCGCACCGCGACCGTATTGATCGAATGCGTCAGTGCCTGCAGGAGCGTCATTGAGCCACGAAAGCCGCCGCCATAGTTGCGCGGGCACCAATTGCCGAGGCAGATCGGCGCATCGACCACGATTGAGGTGGGTTTGAAGCCGTGTTCCAGCGCGGCGGCATAGACATATGGCTTGAACGAGGATCCGGGCTGGCGCATCGCGTCGGTGGCGCGGTTGAACTGGCTGGCGCCGTAATCGCGGCCGCCGACCATGGCGCGCACCGCGCCGTCATTTTCCATGATGACCGTATTGGCCTGGCTGGCGTGGTATTCTTGGCCGTATTGCCGCAGCGAATTTTCCACCGCGGCGTCGGCGACCTTCTGCAAGCCGGTGTCGAGCGCGGTGCGAACAATGAACACGCGCTCGGTCATCGATTTCGGCAGCGTATCGACAAGTTGCTTCATCTGATCGAACGCCCAGTCGAGATAATAATTCGCCGCGCGTTCATCGCGTCTGTCTACTGGTGTAGCGGGATGACGACGGGCGCCGAAGACCTGACCTTCGGTCATGAATCCGGCTTCGACGAGGTTATCGAGCACCACGTTGGCCCGCGCCCGCGCCGCCGGCAGGTTGACGTGCGGCGCATACTTGGTCGGCGCCTTGAACAGGCCGGCCAGCATCGCGCCCTCGGCCAGGTTGACGTCGCGCGCCGACTTGTTGAAATAATACTGCGCCGCGGCGTCGACGCCGAAGGCGCCGCCGCCCATATAGGCGCGGTCGAGATACAGCTTCAAAATCTCGTTCTTGGTCAGCCGCGCTTCCAGCCACAAAGCCAGGAACGCTTCCTTGATCTTGCGGTCGAGCGTGCGCTCGTTCGACAGAAACAGGTTCTTGGCCAATTGCTGCGACAAAGACGAGCCGCCCTGGACGACGCCGCCGGCGCGCGCATTGGTGACGACGGCGCGCAACGTGCCGCCGACGTCGATGCCGAAATGCTCGTAGAAGCGCCGGTCCTCGGTGGCCAGCACCGCCTTGATCAGGTTGTCCGGGAACTGGTCGAGCGGGATCGAATCGTTGTGGCGGATGCCGCGCGAGCCGACCTCGTTGCCGTAGCGGTCGAGGAAGGTCACCGCCAGCTCGGATTTCTTCAGCCAGTCGCCGTCGGCGGTGAGCTGGAAGGCC
The DNA here is from genome assembly GCA_945870035.1 of Rhizobium sp. Q54. GTDB lineage: Bacteria > Pseudomonadota > Alphaproteobacteria > Rhizobiales > Xanthobacteraceae > Pseudolabrys. The sequence goes on from CAMBQQ010000133.1 coordinate 8,584, forward strand.
GGCGTCGCCAAGGCCAGCAGCAGCACGCCGCCGGCGCAGCCGAGCGTGGCGCCTTCCGAGGTCAACTCGACCATCCAGCGCCGCCAGCCGGCGGTGTGAAAGCGGTCCATGAAGGTGGAAAAGCGCTCGTAGCCCTCGCGGGAGCCCGCGGCCGAGCGGAACACGCTGAAATCGACCCAGGCGTCGATGGCCAGCATCGCGCGCTTGAGTTTCGGCTTCCAATCCTCGGGAAACAGGTCGCGCAAGGCGGTTTATGCCCTTATTTCGTGGCCGGTGGGACCAAGGGAGCGGCGGCGCGCCTTTGTCACCGCCAATATAGCGGAGCGGCGGCCGATTTCCCATGATTCCGTCGCGGTTCCGGCAGGTTAATGGCGGGACGGTGAACGGGAACTGGGGCGGAAATACGGGGCGATCTCTGTGGTCGGATCGCTTCAATCGAGGCTAGAACAAAAAGAGAACATATGCTATTTGGGCTAGTCGATGAGGCTTGTGCCGCCATCCCCATTCTGGGATATTGTCATGCGTCCGGATTTGCAGAAAGGCGAAAGACCGCTCGACTGGGTCGGCTCGTCGAAGCGTGATTTTCTTGAATTCCCCGAACCGGTCAAAGACGAACTCGGCAATGCTCTCGGCCTCGCGCAATTCGGCGGCATGCATCCCAAGGCCAAACCGTGGAAAGGCGAGGGCGCCGGGGTTTTCGAAGTGGTCGAGGACCACGACGGCAACACTTTTCGCGCGGTCTACACCGTCCGCTTTCGCGACGTTGTCTATGTGCTGCATGCGTTTCAGAAGAAGTCGCCGCACGGTATCAGGACGGCGCGTCCCGATATCGAACTGATCGCGCGGCGGCTGCGGCTCGCGCAACAGGATCATGAGGCCCGTTATGGCAAGGCAAAGCGCTCGTAAACCCGCCCCAGACGCGATCACGCGCGGCAGCGGCAATGTGTTCGCCGACCTGAATTTTCCCGACGCCGACGAGCGGCAGACCAAGCTGCGGCTGGTGCACGCGCTCAATGCTGTGATCGACGCCGAGCGGCTCACCCAGGAAGCGGCGGCGCTGCGGCTCGGGCTCAACCAGCCCAAGGTGTCGGCGCTGCGCAACTACAGACTGGAAGGCTTTTCCGTCGAGCGGCTGATGAGCCTGCTCAACGCGCTGGACCAGGACATCGAGATTGTCGTGCGCAAGAAGCCGAAGTCACGGGGCGCGAGGATCAGTGTTGTGGCAAAAGGCTGAGATATGAACCAAAGAAAAGCACTAGTTACCGAGAAACCGCTTAATTTTTGTTGATAGCTTTTTCGGGTTTTTCGTTTCGCATTCCCAAATTACAAGCGACTTCCAACCCTCCGCTTTCAGCGCAGCAAGATTTTCTGCGTCGCGTTCGATGTTGCGGGCAAGCTTTGTGTGCCAATAGCCTGTATTTGATTTGGGCATTTTGCCGTCAATGCAAATTGCGTGCTGGTGCCAAAAGCATCCATGCACGAAGATTACCTTGCGACGGGGTCCGAAAACCAAATCAGGTTTACCCGGGAGACTCTTCCGATGCAGTCGATATCGAAAGCCGAGTCCAAAGACTAGCCGTCTCACGAGCATTTCCGGCTTCATGCCAGGAGCTATCGCCTAAAGTTGGTGACGGCCTGATCTTTTAGGCGGCGTTTTCGTCCTGAAGGTCGCTCGCCTTGGCGATGACCTCCAACCCGTTAGTGAACTTTACCCCCAGGATAAGTTTTGGCAAGAGTGCGTGGCCATCAAGG
>CAMBQQ010000134.1 GCA_945870035.1 Rhizobium sp. Q54
TCGCCTTGATGGCCACGCACTCTTGCCAAAACTTATCCTGGGGGTAAAGTTCACTAACGGGTTGGAGGTCATCGCCAAGGCGAGCGACCTTCAGGACGAAAACGCCGCCTAAAAGATCAGGCCGTCACCAACTTTAGGCGATAGCTCGCAGCGCGACGCTCTGCATGTCGCGCGCGTTCTCGAAATGAGTCTTGCTGTGGCGAACCGGACAGCCGATACTTCCAACTGAAGCCAGAAGCGCGCGGCAAAAGCACGCCGGTTCAGTTCAGGGGGGTAAGATGGCCTTGCCGTTGCTTCCGACCAGTCTCGTCGGCTCCTATGCGCAGCCGGACTGGCTGATCGACCGCCAAAAGCTCGCCGGCCGGTTTCCGCCGCGTGTGCGCGCCAGGGAACTGTGGCGGGTCGCGCCGGAATTTCTCGATCAGGCGCAGGATGACGCCACCTTGCTTGCCATCCGCGACCAGGAGCGCGCCGGTCTCGACATCATCACCGACGGCGAGATGCGCCGCGAAAGCTATTCCAACCGTTTTGCAACCGCGCTCGAGGGTGTCGATATCGACAATCCCGGCACCGCGCTCGACCGTTCCGGCCATCCAAATCCGGTTCCGCGCGTCACCGGCAAGATACGCCGCAAGCATCCGGTCGAAGTGCGCGACGTCAAATTCCTGCGCGCCAATACCGATCGCACGATCAAGATTACCGTACCCGGCCCCTTCACCATGTCGCAGCAGGCGCAAAACGATTTCTACAAGGACGAGCAGGAAATGGTGCTCGACTACGCGGCGGCGGTGAATGCCGAGATCAAGGATTTGTTCGCCGCCGGCGCCGATATCGTGCAGATCGACGAACCTTATATGCAGGCGCGAGCCGACAAGGCGCGCCAGATCGGACTCAACGGCCTTAACGCCGCGCTCGATGGCGTAAAAGGTACGACCGCCGTGCACATCTGCTTCGGCTATGCGGCGGTGATCCACGTGCGCCCGGAGGGCTATTCGTTTCTGCCGGAATTCGCCAATTCGCCCATCCAGCAGGTCTCGATCGAAACCGCGCAGTCAGGCCTCGATTGCAAGATACTGGAAACGCTGCCGGGCAAAACCATTATTCTCGGCGTGCTCGATCTGTCCAATATGGCCATCGAGCATCCGGAGACTGTAGCGGCCCGCATTCGCCGCGCGTTGCCTTATGCGCCGGCGGATAAAATCGTCGTCGCGCCGGATTGCGGCCTGAAATATCTGCCGCGCGATGTCGCCTACGGGAAAATGTGCGCGATGGTTGAAGGCGCCAAAATCGTGCGCGCTGAACTCGGCCGTTAGCCGCCGTAGAATACCTGGATCAGCACCAGCGAGAACCACGGCACGTAAGTGCACAACAGCAGCACGCCGACCAGCACCCCGATGAAGCCAAGATTGGCTTTCGTTGTCGCCCAGATATCCGATTTGGCGATCGAACAGGCCGCGATCAGCACCGAGGCCACGGGCGGCGTCTGCTGGCCGATGGCGAGGTTGAGAGTCAGCACCAAGCCGAAATGAATAGGGTCGATGCCAACCTGCTGCACCAGCGGCATCACGATCGGAACTGTGAGAATGATCGCCGCCGCCGAATGCAGGAACATTCCCAGGATCAGAAAGAAGATATTGAGCAGCAGCAGCACCATATAAGGGTTGCTGGTGAAGTTGACGATCGATTGAGCCAAAGTCTGCGGCAGTTGGCTTTCGGTCAGGAACACGCCGATCAACGCGGAGGCCGCCACCAACAGCATGACGACCGCGGTTTGCAGCGCTGAATCGACCAGCGCGCGGTAAAGCGACTTCAGGTCGATGTCGCGATAGATGACGATCGAAATGAACAGCGCCGCGAGCACGGCCACGGCGGCGCCTTCGGTGGCGGTGACGAAGCCGCCGAATATGCCGCCAAGGATGATCACCGGCAGCGACAGCGCCCAGGCCGCTTCCTTGGTTGCCAGGATCAACCGCCTCATTGCGAATTTTTGCTCGACCGGGAAATTGTTCTTGCGGGCGTAGTAATAAGACAGTCCCATCAGCGAAAGGCCGCCAAGCGCACCGGGAATGAAGCCGGCGACGAACATCTTCACCACCGATTGCTCCGCCATCGCGGCGTAAAGGATCATCGGGATCGACGGCGGGATGATGATGGCGAGGCTTGAGGCGGACGACGTGATCGCCGCCGCGAATTCCTTGGAATAGCCGCGCGCCTTCATCGCCGGGATCAGCAATGTGCCGAGCGCGGCAACGCCGGCGACGGCCGAGCCGGAAATTTCGGCAAAGAACATCGACGAGCCGACCGTGACCATCGCGAGGCCGCCGCGAATGAAGCCGAGCAGGGCGGTCGCCAGATTGATCAGGCGCTTGGAAATGGTCGAGGCGTTCATGATGCCGCCGGCAAAGATGAACAATGGCACCGCAAGCAGGGGGAAGTTGGTCGCGCCCTCGAACATGACCAGCGCGACGTTCGGCAGCATATGCGCGCCCTGGATGATCCAGATCGCTGCGACCGCGACAACGCCAAGCGCGACCGCGACCGGCACGTTGATCAGCACCAGCGCAAACATTCCAACAAGCATCAGCGCAATGGTCATGACAGACGCGCCCTTTCGGTGGCTTCCGCCGGATCCATGCCGACCGATTCGAGGGCTTCCTTGACCTCGTGATCGATCAACGGCCCGCGCCGGGCGTCACGCAATAGTCCGGGCAGCTTGATCAGCTCGGCGATCACGAACAAGACGGCGGTGATCGGTATCACGGATTGAGTGACCTGCAGCGACACAGCCGGAATAGAGACCAGCGTATCGCCCTGCAGGATCTGCACGACCTTGACGCCGGTGTAGGCGAGCAAGGCAAAGAAGAAGACGGTAATTGCCGACGCAAAAAAGGTCGCAGCCACGCGCCAGTTGGCGGGCATCGCGTTGACCAGACCGGGGAAGCCGATATGCGCGCCGCGCAGCGCGGCCAGCGCGCTGCCGTAATAAGTCAGCCAGGCCAGCGAAATGGCGGCGACTTCGTCATACCACACGAGCGATCCGCCCAACCAGCGAGACACGAAGCCGGTGACGATGATCAGCGTGACGGCCGCCATCATCACAGCGGCGATCATCTCAAGCAGACGATCGTACAGACGTTGCACTGCGTCCATGATTTAGGCCGGTCGGTTTTTGGAGAAATTGGGGAGTGGAGACGTCAGGCCGCGGGCTCCGCTAGGGAGCCCGCGCATCTCTGACAGATCATGAGCCCTTGGCAAGCGCCAGCGACTTGTCGATCAACTGCTTGCCCATCGGCACTTCCTTGGCGAAGTCTTCGTAGACGGCCTTGCTGGCCGCGACGAAAGCGGGCTTGTCGGCCGCGTTCACCTGGATGCCGGAGGTCTTCATTTTCCCGATCAATTCTTCGTCGAGTTTTGCGGCGAGCGCGAGAATATCCGGCTCGACGGCCGCGGCGGTGTCGGCGAGAATTTTCTGCACGTCGGCCGGCAGACGCGACCAGCTGGCGCCAGCCGTCAGGTAGGCTGGCGTGTAAACATGACCGGTGAGCGACAGATATTTCTGCACTTCCTGGAACTTCTGCGAATAGATTTGCGTGAGTGGATTTTCCTGGCCGTCCATCACGCCGGTCTGCAGCGCGACGAAGACCTCCTTGAGTTCCATCGGCGAAGGATTGGCGCCGTAGGCCTTGAACATTTTCACGCGCCAGACGCCGCCGGGCACGCGCAGCTTGATGCCGTCGAGGTCGGCCGGCTTGACGATCGGACGCTTGTTATTGGTGATCTCGCGGTAGCCATTCTCCCAGACGCCGAGAATGCGATAGCCGGCCTTGTCGGCGATTGGCCCGAGGATCGGTCTGGTCACGTCCTTGGCGATGCGGGCGGCATGGTCGCGGTCCTGCACCAGATAGGGCATCTCGAACACGCCGAATTCCGGCGCGACCGAGGTCATCACGGTCGAAGGCAAGGCCAGATCGACGGTGCCGAGTTTGAGCTTCTTGAGAAGTTCGCCGTCGCTGCCAAGCTGGCTCGAGCCGTAAACCACGACCTTGGCCTTGGTTCCGAGCGCGGCGTTGGCGCGGGCGGCATAAAGTTCGGCCGATTGCGCGAAAAGCGAGCCGGGCGCGCCGACATGGCCGAGTTTGACTTCGGTTTGGGCGGCGGCGGCGCCAATCGACAGGATGGTCGCGGCGAGGGCAGTAGCAAGCGATTTGGTAAGCGACATCGGGAATCCTCCGCTCGTTGCAATTCCGCTTTCGCCGTCGATGCGGCCGCGGTGTTTATTTCCGGCTATCAATGCAGATTGAGCCAGACAAGACAAGCGGGACGCGATGCCGCGACCGGCGCCTGTCCAGGGATGCAAGGGCGTGGAGGGCCGTTTATATCGCGCTGCAACAAGATGCACGGCGGACGACCGATAAAATGTTATGTCAAATGGGTATGCCCGCACTGAAGCGGGCATACCGGCTCTGACTGTCGATTGTCTTTAGTACGGCGCGACGTCGCAAACCTTGACCACGCGCAGGTGGCCCCAGCGGTTGTAGCGTTCGACATAGCGGCATTCGCGATAGTCGTAGCCGGTCACATAGGCCGGGCCGGCGTTGGCATGGGAGGCAGCGGCGACGCCGATCAGCGCGCCGGCGACGATGCCGATGCCGAGCGCGGTGCCAAAGCGGGGGCGGGCCTGAGCTTCGCCGCTTGAGGCGGCAATGGTGCCGGCGAGAGTGATGGCGGCAAGAGCGGCGGCAAGGGTCTTGGTGGTGAACGTGTTCATGACTGTCTCCATCCGGTGATCTGGGGCGGCGCCAAGGTTGTAGATTTGGCCGCATATCCATTGGTCGCGGGACGGGGAAAAAGGTTCACAGGGACGGATTGCCTCTGCCCGGCGTTCGATTCTTGTCTATAATTTAAGGCGCCGGCGGGGACTGACACATGCAATTCATGCGAACCTTGCGCCTTATCGCGTTTTCCGCAGCGATCGTTGCGATTGCGGCCTCGGCCGCGTCGGCCCAAACCCTCGACAAGGTGCGGTTCGGCACCAACTGGGTCGCCGAGGCCGAACATGGCGGCTACTACCAGGCCGTCGCCGACGGCACCTATAAAAAGTACGGCCTCGACGTCGAGATCGTTCCCGGTGGTCCGAATGTGAATAACCGGCTGCTGCTGCCGGTCGGCAAGCTCGACTTCTTCATGAGCGCCAATTCGCTGCAAAGCTTCGACGCGGTCGAACAGAACATCCCGACCATTGCTGTCGCGGCGAGTTTCCAGAAGGACCCGCAGGTGTTGCTGGCGCATCCCGGCAAGGCCAAGAAACTCGAAGACCTGAAGAAGCTGACGCTGCTCGTCTCCAAGGAAGGCGTCGCCAGCTACTTCCAGTGGCTGAAGGCGGATTACGGCTTCGACGAAGCCAAGGTGCGGCCCTACACCTTCAATCCACAGCCGTTCCTGGCCGACGAGAACACGGCGATGCAGGGCTATGTGACGTCCGAGCCTTTCGCCATCGAGACGCAGGGCAAATTCAAGCCGGAGATTTTTCTGCTCGCCGATCACGGCTTTAACACCTATTCGACCCTGATCGAAACCCGGCGCGACCTGGTCGAGAAAAATCCCGGCCTGGTGCAGCGCTTCGTCGATGCCTCGGCGATCGGCTGGTACAATTACCTTTACGGCGACAGCCGGCCCGGCAACGACCTCATCAAAAAACACAACCCGGAAATGTCCGATGCGCTGATCGCCTATTCCATCGGCAAGATGAAGGATTACGGCATTGTCGATTCCGGCGACGCGGAAACGCTCGGCATCGGCGCCATGACCGATGCGCGCATGAAGGCGTTCTTCGACAAGATGGTGCGCGCCGGCGTGGTCAACGGCAAAATCGACTATCGCAAGGCCTACACGCTGCAATTCGTCAACAAGGGCGTGGGATTGAACCTGCGGCCGAAATGACACCGCGCGACGGCGCCATCGTCTCGCTGCGCGGCGTCGGCAAGACGTTCGAGAACGGCGTTGCCGCGCTTGACGGATTGAACCTCGACATTGCCGAAGGCGAATTCGTGCCGCTGCTGGGGCCGTCCGGCTGCGGCAAGTCGACCGCACTGCGCATTATTGCCGGCTTGAGCGAGGCCAGCGCCGGTGCTGCCGCCGCACCTGCCGGCAATATCGGCTTCGTTTTTCAGGACCCGACTTTGCTGCCGTGGACGACGATGGCCGGCAACGTTGCGTTGCCCTTCACGCTCGGCGCCGCCGGCAACAGCGAGCCGCATGCAGCGGTGGCGCGGGCGCTGGCGCGTGTGGCTTTAAGCGAATTTGCCGAGGCTTATCCGCGCGAACTGTCCGGCGGCATGCGCATGCGCGCCGCGATCGCACGCGCGCTGGTGACCGAGCCGCGTCTGCTGCTGATGGATGAGCCCTTCGCCGCGCTCGATGAAATCACGCGCTTCAGGCTGAACAACGATCTGCTGGCGGTGTGGCAGGAACTGCGCCGCACGGTGGTCTTTGTCACGCATTCGGTATTCGAGTCGGTCTATCTGTCGCAGCGCATCCTGGTGATGACGCCACGGCCCGGCCGCGTCTTTGCCGAAATCGCCATTCCGGTCTCTTATCCGCGCGACGAACGCTTCCGCACCTCGGCCGAATATGCCGGCTACTGCCGTCAGGTGTCCGATGCGCTTAGCCACGCGATGGGAGGCGCTGCATGACGCGGACGAAGAAAGACCGCGCGCTGCGCATTGCTCTGCCTTTGGCAATGCTGGCGCTTGCGGTGCTGGCGTGGGACCTCGTGGTTAGGGCTTTCGCCATTCCGCCCTATGTCCTGCCATCGCCCGCGCGTGTCGGTGCGACCCTGGTCAACGACGCGCCGCTGTTGTGGCAATCGCTTAAGGTGACGCTCTCTATCGCCTTTCAGGGCTTTGTGCTGGCAGCCTTCGGCGGCATCGCGCTGGCCGTTACCTTCAATCAGTGGCGCATCGCCGAATATTCGCTTTATCCTTACGCCGTCATTCTTCAGGTCACGCCGGTCATCGCGATAGCGCCCTTGCTGCTGATCTATCTGCCGCAGCCTCTGGCCGTGCTGGCCTGCGCCTGGATCGTCGCGTTCTTTCCGGTGCTGGCCAACACCACGCTCGGCCTCAACTCGGTCGATCACAATCTGGTTTCGCTGTTTCATCTGTACAAGGCGTCGCGCTGGCAGATGCTGCTGCATCTGAAACTGCCGGCGGCGCTGCCGCAAATTCTCGCCGGCCTGCGCATTGCCGGCGGCCTGTCGTTGATCGGCGCGGTGGTGGCTGAAATCGCCGCAGGCTCCGCCGGCGCCGGTTCGGGCCTGGCCTATCGCATCGCCGAGTCGGGCTACCGGCTCAACATTTCGCGCATGTTCGCGGCGCTGCTGCTGTTGTCGCTCGCCGGCGTCGCGATCTTCTTGGTGCTGTCGGCGTTGTCGCACATGCTGCTGCGCCGTTGGCACGACAGCGCGGTGCGGCAGGAGCGCTAGATCAGCCGGTTGAATTTGAACAAGAACGTGAATGCGATCAGCAACACGTTGAGGACAACGATGATGCCGAAGCCGGTCCATGTGATGGCGCGCGGTATGCGCACGCCGACCAGGGCCAGGGCCGAGCCAATCAGGTTGATCACCGCTATGGCGATGAGCGCCACTAGCCAATCGTCATAGCCGAACCCGCCGGTAATCGCTCTCGCATTATAAGCAAGGATGACTGCCGCAATCGCCACGTTTAGTAAGTGGACGGGTCGCATGTCGTTGCGCCGCAAGGCCCAGGTCAACGCGGCGCCATGCACCAGGAGCAGAATGACCACACTCGGCGGAAATTCGATGATGCGGTCGATCAGCGCTCTGAATGCTAGCCATCCGTCATAGAGGTATGCCGCGCGTGACGACGCCGAGCAGCGCCATCACGACGATGACCTCTATCAGGCTGCGGTGAAAGCGGAACACCAGCAAGGCCGCGGTCACCGCCAGAATGGCGACCTGCCTGTCGAGCCCGTTCGGATCGAACGCGTACCAGCGGAACGGGCCGCTGTGCATTTCGGTCACCGTGCCGAACAGCACATGCAGCGCGAACCACACCGACAGATTGAGGATGACGCCGACGACGGCGGCGGTGATTGCCGCCAGCGCGCCGGTCAGTTTGCGGTTGCTGCGCAATTCCTCGATGAACGGTGCGCCGGCGATGATCCACAGCATCGACGGTACGAACGTCACCCAGAGCGTCAGCGCCGTGCCGATCAATCCGGCGACGAGCGGCGTGAACGGCGCGGCATCGCGGAACGCGGCGAGGAACCCGACGAATTGCGTCACCAGAATCAGCGGGCCCGGCGTGGTTTCGGCAAGGCCGAGCGCATCGACCATTTCCGGCGCGCTCAGCCAACCGTAATTCTCGACGGCCTGCTGCGCCATGTAGGCGAGCACCGCGTAAGCGCCGCCGAAGGTGACGACCGCCAGCTTTGAAAAGAACAGGCCGATCGACACCAGGACGTGATGCGGGCCGAAGATCAGAACCACGATGAGCACGGGCGTCCACCACGCAACCAAGCCGATGCCGATCGCGATCGCCGCATGCCGCCAGCGTCCCGGTGTCGGTACGATGACATTGTCATTGGCCGGAATGCCAAGTTGTTCCGGCACGGTGCGGGCGACGAAGTAGCCGACTGCGCCGGCGCCGATCACAATCAATGGGAAGGGCAGGTCGAGGAAAAAGATGCCGACGAAGGCTGCCGCCGCGAGCCCGGCCAGCAGCCTGGACTTCAACGCCCGCTTGCCGATGCGGATGAGCGCCTCGATAACGATCACCAGCACGGCGGCCTTAATGCCGAACAATGCGCCGTCAATGACGCTGACGCCGCGGCCATAGGCATAGAGCAGGCTCAGGCCCAGCATCACCACGGCGCCGGGCAGCACGAACAGAATGCCGGCGGCGAGGGCGCCGCGCACGCCGTGCAGCACCCAGCCGATATAAGTGGCGAGTTGCTGCGCCTCGGGGCCCGGCAACAGCATGCAGAAATTCAGCGCATGCAGGTAGCGTGCTTCCGGCACCCACTTTTTCTCATCGACGATGACGCGATGCATCAGCGCGATCTGGCCGGCCGGCCCGCCGAAGGACAGGCAGCCGATCTTGAACCAGACCTTGAGGGCTTCGCCGAAGGTGGGCTTCGCGATCTCTTCTTGAACATTCATGCTAAGCTGCCGTTTCTAAATTTTTGCGCATGATCTTATCCGAAAACCGGGCTCCACTTTTCGGGATCATGCGCGTGCGGGCCAGTTATGCCGCTCGTCGGCAGCAAAGCGCAGCCAGGCGAACAAGGCATCATAGACGGCAAAGCCCTGCTTGAGCAGGGCGTGGTCGTCGTCCCCGGCCAGCGCCGACAGGCCGAGCGACACCGCATGCAGTCCGGCTGCTTCCGGTGCAAGATCGGGCCGCGCGGTATCGGCGCCGCGCACAATCAAAGCGAGCCGCGCCAGCGACTTTTCGCTCTCCAGTCTGAACAGCTTCAAAAGCGTGTCGAAGCTGCAACGCTCGCCGTCGTGGGAAATCTCGACATTGGGTATGTCGAACGGGATGCCGCCGAATTCGGCGGCGGCGGCTTCGACATAATCGGGATCGACGAACAGGAATCTGGCGTCGGCGTCGATGAAGCGGCGGATCAGCCACGGGCAGGCGATGCGGTCGATCTTCGGCCGCCTGCGCGTGATCCACGTGCTCGGCCGCGCGGGCATGATGCGGTCGGCGGTGGCGCGGTCGATGGTCGGCAGACCGGCGTCCAGCCACGCCCCTTGGCCGCCGGCCAGCATCGCGGCGTTATAGCCGGCGGCGCGCAGTTCGGCGGTGATGGTCTGGCTCAGCTCCTTGCCAAGCTTGCAGGCAATGACAATCGGCCGCGCGCGGTCGAGCGTTCCGATCCAGTCGGCGAGCGCGGTCGGCTCGCGCCAGCGTGACGCCGGCAGCAGGCCGGCGACGGATTCGTAAATATCGCGTCGGCGCACGTCGATGAGCTGCGGCGCACGCGGCGTGCCCAGCAAATTCCAGAGTTCTAAAGGTGAGATCGAGAAGCTTTGCGCAAGCATAAGCCCCCTCCATTCAATGAAGGAGACGGTGCTTGGGCTGTTAAGCCTGAAAGCACGGGGCGACCGCCGCAGGCCCCGCGCGCTGAACCTAGCTGTTCCATCCCGGATGATCACATAGACCCTCGTCGCTCTGCTTTTTTCATGGCAAGATCGATCCTGAGGGACATTCGAAGCGGGGTTCGGGCATGTTGATCCAACTTCACAGCCAAGCAACGACGACGCCGAAGGTGCGGGC
>CAMBQQ010000135.1 GCA_945870035.1 Rhizobium sp. Q54
TCGATTCACGCGGCGATATGTATGTCGGTGAGGTTGTTGCGGCCGACTGGGCGGCTGTCTTCCCTGACAATCCCATGCCACAAAATGCACGCCGATTTCAGAAGTTTGAGCGGAGCTATTAAGGCGCCAAAACTGCCTTGAGTAAAGTCAAAGCCACTTCTAGACGTCTGAAAGCACTTAAAACGAGTGCCCACCGCATCAGGCGGCAGCACTCCGCCGCGTTTAAGGGGACAGCGCTGCCCCGAAACCGCGACAATGTCCGCTTTGGGTCAAAAGCAGACATGGCTCGAAACGCTCAACCGTCATCGTCTTCTGGCGTCTGTTTTTCGTCTTTCGTGAGCCACGTTGCTATTGCGAGATAGCACCACAAGGCCGCCGACAAGAGACTGACACCGAACGACAGGGCGAGAAGCATAAGAACGGCTTGTCCCGACTCTGTGGCTATCTTTTTGCCGAAAGCGCTCTCGTACAGATTCGTGCCGTACAAGCTCAGCGGGATCGCGAGCAAACACAGGATAAAGCCCCAGCCGCACAGTCGCTTCAGGCGGCGAAGTATCCTCTGCCCTCGGGGACCCGATGCGCCAAGGGCAAGCAGACTCGCCATGATGTACGCGGGAGTGCGCTCGTCTCTGTTGTCGTCATCCATTTTCATCGCTCCGTTATGTCATTGATCGCGGTAACCGCCGGTTTCTTGGATCAGAACGTCACGTCCTGCAGGATGCGCGCGAGGCGCGTCGGGTTGGCCTCGACGTACATCGCCGTCGTGCGGATGCTGGTGTGGCCCGCGATCTGCGCGATGGCCTTGAGATCGACGCCGCGCTCTGCCAGCCGCGTTATCAGCGTGCGCCGCCCGCTGTGCGAGGACGCGCCAATGATGCCCGCCTCGCGATAAAGACCCTTGATGAAGCGCGCCATCGAGTAAGCGGTCATCGGTCCGCCCTTCTGACTCGGAAGAAGCGCCGCGCTTGACGTACCGGATGCCATCACCCAGTGCGCCTCGCCGTAACGCGCAAGCACGCGCCGTAATGCGGGCGACGACAGGAAGACGTCGCGGACGCGACCGCCCTTGGTGTAGGCGGCCTTCAGGTGCATCACCGCACGGACCCGACCATTCGAGTCGTAGACGTCAGTCCACTTCACGCCGGCTAATTCCTTTGCGCGCAGACCCAGACCGAGCGACAGCGCGAGCGCGACCTCCGCGCGGTCCGCGTGTCGACCGCGAGCCGCCGCTAACCGAAGAACCAGCTTGATCTGTGAGGGCGACAGGACCGCCGCGCGCCCGGACGTTCCGGCGGGCCGGCCCCTTCGTCTCTTGGCCATGAAGATGGCTCCCTAACCGGTGAGGTCCAGGCAACCCAGGAGTCGCCCGGACCGGGTTCGTCGGGTCAGGCCGCCTTCTTGGCCTTCGGCGCGCCCACCGGTTTCCCGGAGGCCTCCATCAGGCCATCCAACTCACCGGCTTTGGCGGCGCCGATCAGGGCGTCGATGAGCGCCGACAGCTTGTCCTTGGACGGCACGGCGATGCCGGCCTTGAGCACACAGCCCAATTCAGCAGCCCCATATGAATTACTTTTGCGCTTTATCGGTTATTTTAAATCAAAATGGCAGCCGGCCCGTTCCGAAGCTCCTTCAAGATGGCTTTTGCCAAAGGGCTATCGATCGAAATGAATTAATCTGGACAGAAAAATTCATTCTTGCATATTGACTTTCCCTATGGCGGCAACTTTTTTACGGCGTAAAACAACTTGGGTTTTTGTTTACCCGATTGTTTACCCAACAGGCTTTTGTGAAATAAAAGGGATCCAGGAAACCTTGATTATATGGCGGTCCCGAGAGGAGTCGAACCTCCGACCTTCGGTTTAGGAAACCGCTGCTCTATCCTGCTGAGCTACGGGACCGCACGACGGCGCTATAGCACGAACGAGGCCAGAAGGCATTCTGGCCAACATGACACCGGCCGCAGAGGAGTAGATTGACTAATCACAACCTATAATTGAGAATTGCTTCCCCGGGGGGGGGCTTCACATGGGCGAGCATCATTTCGTTGCGACTGCCGTAATATCTTTAGCGATGATTTCGGGAGCATGGGCGCAAACGCCATCTGCCCCGTCCGGCACCGCCGCACCAACCGTTTCGCCGGGCACCGCGCCGGCAGCAACCACTGCGCCAAGCACAGCCGCCAATCCTAGTCCTCCTGCCCCCGGCCGCGGCGCGGCAGGCTCGCGATCGCCGGCGACAGCAGCGGCCCAGCCAATTGCTCCGGCCCAATTGAGCACGACCAACTGCGTACCGGAGCGTGGCAATAATTTCGAAGTCGAACTCGGCGCCAAACGGTGGCCCGCCGGGCCGACGATCACCAGCGCAACAAACTTTCTCGCCGGCGGATCGGAAGCGGAACTGGTGCTGGATGCGCCCTACATTGCCGGCACTCCCTACTTCGGCTTCATATACCGCGACAAGAACCCCGCCATTCGCGCAGCCGTCGGGCGAGGCCTGATTTCGGCGCGAGCAATGCCGGAGGACCACGCACTGGTCAAAAGAGGCGTCGCCAAGAAGGACGACACGCTTATTAAATTGCGCTTGCCGGAAAAGGCAACGACCGGCTGGCGGCGCGTCGATTTATACATCTACACCTGCGCGATGACGGGCAGCCCGGCGCGCGTTTCGTTCGTGAACATTCGAACCACGTCGGGCGGTTACGCCCTTGGGGTCGTTATTCCGCTGCTGATTATTGTCTACCTGGCTGCGGCAAGCGCAGCATGGTTGGCAGATTCGAAACGCGCTGGATGGTACCGCTATCTCGACCCGGTTTACATGACCGCAGGATCCGACGGTCGAGGCAGCCTTTCAAAGCTGCAGATATTGTTTTTCTCGCTGATCGTGTTCGCATTGGTATTCTATATCGTGCTGCGCACCGGCGCCCTGCTCGAACTGTCCGGCTCCATACTGCTGTTGCTTGGCATCGCCGGTATAGGCTCGACCGCCGCCAAAGGCGCCGACATGGCAAGAAACCGGTTGCAGCCGCAGAACTGGGCGTGGCTGATCCGTCATGGCTGGCTTCCGGCTGGAGGATGGGCGGATATAAACCGCGCCAAGTGGAGCGACATCGTCTGCAGCGATGGCGAGTTCGATGTCTATCGTTACCAGACATGCATTTTCAGCCTGGTAGTCGGAGTCGCGCTGCTGGTCGCCGGGGTCAGTGAGCTCAGCTCGTTCACCATTCCAGAAACCCTGCTCGGCATTCTCGGCCTCAGTCAGGTGGTTTATATCGGCGGCAAACTTGTCAACCAGACGACCGTCGGAGAACTCAACACGGCGGTGACGGAATTGCGTGAGATCGAGTCGAAGCTGCGCGTTGCTGCAATTGGCAGCGCGCTTGCGAAGGCGCCTGACGAAACGGACCTCGACTTCCTGATTCGTCGCGCCGGTTCGTCATTAAAAGACGAATTTTACGAGAAGGCAAAAGACGTCCGGCTTCTCTTTTTGCACACGACAGGCCGCACAGTGGCAGACGCCAATTTGAATCCGCTGCCGGCCTGAGCTCCAAGCAGACGCGGCGCGATTGCCCAGCGGCCGGGACATTCCTGTGGATTGCCATGATGAACTGGCGCTGCATTCTTGCTTTCGCCGCGGCATCGCTCGAAGCGGCAGGCGCCGCCCATGGCGCGCCCTGCGCCCTGCCCGCCGGCAGCACAGCCACTGTGGCCGCCGTCCGCGACGGCCGGACATTGATGCTGTCCGACGGCCGCGAGATGCGTCTCGCCGGCATCGAGACGGCCGGCCGTGGCGCCGAGGCCTTGCGGGCCCTGGCCGATGGACGAATTTTGCATTTGGGCTCCAGTCCCGTAACCGATCGCTATGGCCGGCTGGTTGCTTACGCTGCCTTGCCCGGTTCCGGTCAGACTTTCCAGGAAACCCTGCTGACCCAGGGCGAGGTGCTGGTTTCGGCCCGGATCGGCGACAAAGCCTGCGCCGAGACGCTTTTTGCCGCCGAAAAGGCCGCCCGGATGGCCAAACGCGGCCTGTGGGCCGACCCCAATTTCGCCCCTTTAAGTTCCGAAAATCTTCCCGGTCTGGACGCCGCGCGCGGCCGTTTCGCGCTGGTCGAAGGCAGGGTATTGTCCGTGCGCGAAAGCGGCGCCACCATTTACGTGAATTTCGGGCGGCGCTGGACGCGCGACTTCACCGTCACGCTTCTTAAACGCCAGCAGCGCACATTTGCCGCCGCCGGCCTCGATGTAAAACAGATTGAAGGCCGCCGCATCCGGGTGCGCGGCGTCATCGAGCGGCGCGGCGGTCCGATCATAGACGCGGCGGCGCCCGAACAGATTGAATTGGTCGATTGATGTTGGTTTGGACGGGACGGATTGCGACGATGAAGAATGGCCGGCGCGCGGCGCTGCTCGGCCTGCTTTTGCTTGCCGCCTGCACGGCGACACCGGCCGACCGCCAGGTCTCGCTGGACGTGCCGGACGCCGCGGTGGTGAACGAAACCACGCCGCTGGCGCAGCGCGAGCATGCGCGCATTCTGGCCTCCTATGGCGGCGTTTATGAAAACGCGCGCCTGCAATCGATGATCGAAAAGACCGTCGAGCGGCTGGTCGCGGCATCGGAACGTCCCGATCTGAAATACCGCGTCACGATGCTGAACTCGCCGGCAATCAATGCCTTCGCGCTGCCGAACGGGCATCTGTACATTTCGCGCGGCCTGGTCGCGCTCGCCAACGACAAGGCCGAACTCGCCTCCGTGCTGGCGCATGAAATGGGCCATGTCATCGCGCGCCACGCCGCCATCCGCGAGGAGCAGGCGCGGCAGACCGCGATCATCGGCACGCTGGTCAACGAGGTGCTGAGCGATCCGCAGACCGGCGCCCTGGCGCTGGCGAAATCGAAAATGACACTGGCGAGTTTCTCACGGGCGCAGGAATTCGAAGCCGACGGCATCGGCGTCGGCATTTCGGCGCGCGCCGGTTTCGACTCGTTCGGCGCGTCGCGTTTTCTGACCGACATGCAACGCAATGCCGACCTGAAAACGTCTGGCGGCGGCGCGTCCGATCCGCGCGCGCTCGATTTCCTGTCGTCGCATCCGGCGACGCCCGAGCGCGTCAAGAATGCTTTGGCCAATGCGCGGCAATTTTCCGGGCCCGGCGCCGGCGAGCGCGCGCGTGGCGACTATCTCGACGATCTCGACGGCATGATCTACGGCGAAGACCCGCGCGAGGGTTTCGC
This sequence comes from Rhizobium sp. Q54, assembly GCA_945870035.1. Classification (GTDB taxonomy): domain Bacteria; phylum Pseudomonadota; class Alphaproteobacteria; order Rhizobiales; family Xanthobacteraceae; genus Pseudolabrys. The sequence continues at coordinate 5,230 of CAMBQQ010000135.1, forward strand.
CCGCGGCCGCAAATTCCAGCACCCCAAGCTCGGCTTCACCTTCATGGCGCCGCCCGGCTTCTCGCTCGACAATACCGCGCAGGCGGTGCTCGGGCTCAAGGACGGCGGTGGCGAAGCGATGCGGCTCGATCTGGTCAGCGTGCCGGCCGAGCAGACTCTGGCGGACTATCTCAGGTCCGGCTGGATCGAGAATGTCGATGGCGCAAGCGTTGAGGAGTTCAACGTCAACGGCTTTGCCGCGGCGACCGCGACCGCCAAGGGCGATCAGTGGGCGTTCCGGCTTTTCGCCGTGCGCTTCGGCAGCGACGTCTATCGCTTTATTTTCGCCGCCAAGACGATGACGGCGCCGAGCGACCGCGCCTTCCGCGAAGCAGTCAGCACGTTCCGCCGCATGAGTCTCAAGGAAAGCTCGGCGGTCCATCCGCTGCGGCTCAAGATCGTCACCGTGCGCGCCGACGACAAGCCGGAGAAACTGGCGCGCCGCATGGCGATCACCGACAACCCGCTTCAGCGCTTCCTGGTGCTCAACGGCCTGGCCGCCGGCGAGAAGCTGAAGCCGGGCGAAAAGGTGAAATTGGTGGTGGAGTAGTCGCGCTGTAATTCCGGGACGCGAGCAAAGCTCGCGGACCCGGAATCCAGGGACATATTCGCAGGACGTCAATGTAGCTCTGGATTCCGGGTTCGCGCTGACGCGCGCCCCGGAATGACGGAGTCTTTTACACTTCGCCGGCCTCGCCATTGACCGTGAACTCGCGCGGCACATCCGGACCCCAGAGATAAAACGAATCTTCCGGTGCGTGGTCGGCGGCGGGCCAGCGGTCTTCCTTCGGGATGTAATCGATGTCGCAGGAATATTCCGCGAAGCTACCCCACGGATCCATGATGTAGTGGAAATAGTTCGAGCCGAGGACGTGGCGGCCGAGGCCCCAGCCCTTCTGATAGCCCTTGTCATGCATGCGCATGGCGCCGAGGCCGATGTCGTTGACGCTGGAGACGTCCCAGCTGCAATGATGGAAACCGGGCGCCGACGATTTCACCAGCGCCAGCATGTGATGATCGCTGCCGTGAATGCCGTGCATGAAAGCGACCAGATCGGAGGCGCGATCGGACAAACGCAGGCCGAGCGTGCGCTCGTAGAACTCGATCGACTTGAGCACGTCGCTGGTGAAGATCAGCACATGCGACAGCCGGCGCGGCCGCACCGGCGGCGCCTTGGCGCGCACGGTCGCGCCCGGCTTGCCGGCGGGAACCGTCATCCACTGGCTGTCGGACTTGGCGTCGGGCGACACCTTGGGTGCCACCTTCACTTCCATCAGCACGCCTTCATGGTTACGGAACCAGAAACCGTTGCTCTCAAAACCGGGCGGTGCGTCAATGATCTTGACGCCGGCGCCTTCGATGCGCGCCTTGAGGCGGCCGATGTCCTCGGCATAGCAGCCGAACGACAGATGATGCAGCGCCTTGGTTTTGCCCTCGACCACGGAACCCCAACTGTGTTCATGACCGAATGTCTTGAGCTGCAACGTATTGCCGTTGCGAACCATGTTGAGGCCGAAATTCGTATAGAACTCGTCGGCCACGTTCATGTCGGGAACCGACAGGACGAACTGGTCGAGCGAATGGACGCCAAGCGCGCCGGATTCGGTGGTCGGCGGGACATAGCCCTGGATAGCCGTCATCTGAAACTCCCTAGACCCTCATTTGGGGGATTTGCGCCATCATACGCCGGCGCAGACGCCGAGCAAACAGCGTCTTTTCCCTGTTTCAACACTGCGACGGCGTGAAATTTCTGCCCACCCGGCGGCCCACGCGGAACGAAGTCGGCCGCCGCGGCTTTTATCAGCATGGATGCGTCGGAATCCGAAGGCCTCGGCCTCTCAGTGCTGGTCTATGTGGGCGCCATTTTCGGCGCCCTCGCGCTGTTGGCCGCGCCGGTCTATTACGCCACCCGCGGCGAGGTGCAAGAAAACCCGGCTTTGGCGCGGAGCGACCCGCTGCTGAAGGGGTCGATCATCAGCGACCGCGGCGCCAACCGGTTTCCGTTGGCAAAGCTGCAACGCCAGAGTCTGATCGATGCCGAGACCACTGCTTTCCTGAAGCCCAAGCCGAAACGGGCCGCGCCGGCGAAACGTGTCGCGTCCCGTCCGGTGCGCCGCAGTGCCGGCACGCCGATGGCGGAATTGCAGACCGAGCGCGGACGGCCGTCGCTGTTTCCGTTCAACCTGTTCTGAACGCGACCGCAGCATCGCTTATTTAAGCCTGCCTGACACGCGCAGGATATAGGCCAGCACTTCGGCGACCGCGCGATAGAGTTCTTCCGGAATTTTCGCGTCGAGTTCGACGTTCGACAGCGCCACCGCCAGTTCCGGGTTGTGCGATATCGGAACGCCGCCGGCGCTGCCGGTCTCGATGATGCGGCGCGCCAGCTCTCCCCGCCCGATCGCCGTCACTTTCGGCGCATGGGGCGCGGCGTATTGCAGAGCCACCGCCAGTGTTTTCGAATGATCCATCATGTGGCGTGATCGACATAAAGGCCGTGGCCGGCGGACGCGGCGGGCGGCTGACCCGCCTGGCAGGTAAGCGCGCCTGGTTCCAGCGCCGCATTGCGCAAGCCGGCTTCCAGCGCCGGCAGACCGGCCTGCAGGCTTTCCGCACTTTCGGCGCGCTCGGCATTGAGCGTCACAGTCGCCTTGCCGCCAATCAGAGCAATGCGCACATGCACCGCGCCGATCGGCTCGATGTCGACGGAGAAATTCGCCCGCCACACCGGCTCGACACTGTCGCCCTCGCGTTGCGCGCCATCGCGCTCGATGCGGATCTGCGCCACCGCCGTGCCGTGCGGCGTCGCCATTGGAATATCGAAAGTCATGCGGGTGGGATTGGCGTCGGCGGGCCGCGTGTTGGGATCGGCGCGATCGGGCAACGAGGCGATCTTCAGCAGCATTTCGCGGGCGATGGCATTGTCGGTCTTGTCGAGCAGATGCAGCGCCAATTCGCGCGGCGTTGCGTTCGGCGGGAGTGACGGATCGGCGGCGGCCTGCGGCACCGTTGGGCCGTTCGGATAAGGCAGCGCCGGGCCGGAAGGCTTCGAAGCGGCCGGCGCCGGCGGCGTCGCGTTGGTGGAGATCGCGGCCGTTTGCAGCGGACCGCGCTCGGCATTCTCCCAGTTCTTCAATGCCTCGCGCAATGACAGCAGCACCGCGCGCGCATCGAGCGGCACCGCAGGACGCGCTATGCTGCTCGGTGCGCGCACATTGGCGAGACCGGACCGCACCAAAGCCGCCTTGATGTCTTCGGCATCGACGGGCACCGGGCTCGTCGTATCGAGCCGCAGCGCGAATAATTGCCGAGCCGCAACAAGAACCGGCGGCGGCACGGCCACCTTGGGCTGCGCGACGCTGGCGGCGAGATCGGCATAAAGCTGCGCCATGCCGCCCTGGCGGGTCGCCGCGTCACGGACAATGGTCGCCGCGATCTGGCTGACGGGGTCGGGAGCCAAAAGTTGCGGTGCTTGCGTGGGCCGCGGCTGCGCTTCCGTCCGCGCGCCGATCGGCGCAGCAGATTGGGCTGCGGCCGCACTGGGCCGCACTGACTTCGCATCGGGCAGCGGCGTCAGAACGATTTCCGGCTCAGCCACTGTGCCTTTCACGGCGAGTTCAACGCGCGTGCCGGGCACCAGCGGCTTGTCGGTTTGAACATCGATCGTGCCACCTGGCACCTGCAGGCGAAATGTCGAATCCTTAATCAGCGACAGCACCAACGCATCGATGACGTCGCCGGGCGCAAGCGGCACATGCTGCGCGGCCGGCGCGCTTGCCGCAGGGTTCGCCGATGGCTGAAGGGTGACGGCTGACATGACGACGCGACCCTAAGGCCGCGTCATTAAGGAGTTGTTAAGCATGAAAAGCCCGTCGCCGCCCGCGCCCGCCGACAGAATGCTGATTAAAGCTTCTTCTTGCGCGGCACTTTCTTGCCCTTCTTGCGCGCCTTTGACAGGCCGATGGCGATGGCCTGTTTGCGGCTCTTGACCTTGCCGCCTTTGCCGCCGGGCCCGCTCTTGGCCGTGTCCATGTTGAGCTTCATTCGCTCTCAACATCCTTGCTCGCACTCGTGGAATATTTCCGCTTCTTCTTCGCCTTGCGTTCTCTCCCGGCGCTTGATGCGCTCACGAAGCGATAAACCTCCGGTATGGGTCTAGTTCCTTTCGAGGTGATTGCTTAGCAGTTGGCGCTCGTGAACCTGTAGATGACCGCAGGGTGGGCTATGCAACTATAGGTTGCACTATAGAATTCGCACCCTTAGCCCGTGGCTCGCTCGCAAGCTAAGCAATTCGTTAACTGCTCTCCTGTACCGTCGGGAAGTGATGAGAAATCGGGAGATTAAACTCAGATTTAGTGAGAGTACCATCAACCCCACAGGAGATTCTAATGAATATGAAACCACTCACTTGGCAAGAAACGGCGCTTTGCGCTGCGCTATCGCCTAAAGTTGGTGACGGCCTGATCTTTTAGGCGGCGTTTTCGTCCTGAAGGTCGCTCGCCTTGGCGATGACCTCCAACCCGTTAGTGAACTTTACCCCCAGGATAAGTTTTGGCAAGAGTGCGTGGCCATCAAGGCGACGCTAATTTTTCTGAGCGCCATCGACCAGCTTGAACACCATGGCGAGCGCCGTCCTGTTCGAGAGACAACCTTTGGATCGGATGGTTCGGTGGCGGACGGTCGCGAACGTACTCTCGATCGGGTTTGTCGTTCGAAGATGTTTCCAATGCTCG
>CAMBQQ010000136.1 GCA_945870035.1 Rhizobium sp. Q54
TGACCTGGTCGCTGCGGCCGTTGAGCGCGGTGACGAGGGTTTCCGCGTTGCTGCGGAAGGTATCGGCGACATTGTTGCTGCGGTCGATCAGGGTGTCGGTGATGTGCGCGCCGGTCTGCTCCATCTTGGCGACGACGTCAACGCCGCGCAGCGACAGGTCGAGCACCAGCGAGTCGCCGGTCGAGCGCAAGGTCGAATTGACGTCGCCGGCGCGGGCCGCGATCACCTCGGCCATGCGGTTGGCGGTCTCGGTGATGGCCTCGGTCAGAGCCTGCGAGCGGCCGGCCATATTATCGATGGTGCCGGCGGTCTTCTGCGCGAAGCCCTGCGCCACCAGATCGAGGCGTTGCGTCATCATCTGCTGCAAGCGCGCCGCCATGTCGGCGAATTCGTCGTGAACATGCTCGGTCTTGAAGTTGAGGCTGGCCGACAAGCGGTCCGAGGCCGAGGCGATGGCGGTGGTCGCCTTGTCGCTGGTCGATTCGAGACGGTCGAGCAGGTTCGAACCGCGATCGGTCAACGCGTCGATCATGCTGTAGCCGGCGTGACCGAGCGCCAGCGTGATGTGCTCGCCCTTTTCGGTGAGCGAACGGGTGACGCGCTGCGCCACTTCGTTGACCTTTTCGGCGACCAGATCGCCGACCGAAGTGATGTCGTGCGACAGATCGAGATGCACCGAGCCGATCGCCTTGCGGACCTGTTCGGACTGGCTCACCAAAGTATCGCGCTGGTTGGTCAGTTCGCTCAAAAGATCGCGGATGCGGACTTCGTTGTCGTTATAGGCGCGCTCGAGCGCGGAGACTTCGTTGTGGACGAGGGCTTCGAGTTCGGTGGCGCGCGCCAATGCGCGTTCGACGCCGTCGCCCATGGCTGCGACTTCGCGGCGGATCGCTTGTCCGACCGAGACGATCTGTTCGCGCGCCGCGGTTTCCGGCTGCGCCAGGCGCATGGCGACTTCGGCCATCGACTCGGCGACGAGCCGCATGTCCTGCGAGCGCGAGAACATATGCGCGATCACATAGAAGAAGATGACCGGCACGACGATGGCCGACGCAATGCCGGCCATGACGGCAATGCCGACGCGCGGGGTTGCCAGCATAATCTGCAAATCGGCGCTCGAGAGATAAGCGAGTGCGAGGGCGCCGGCGGTCCAGCCGAAGGCGGCGACGCTGGCGATGGCGTAGGGGGCGCGCGCGCGGCGGCGGCGCAGCGTCTGCAAGATCTGGCCCATATTGGCGCGGTCGTCATTGGCGGGCAGGCGCGGCGCGCCATCGCCGACCGGCCAGGAATGCGCCGGCTCGGATTCGGCGAACAAATCGGCGGTGACCGGCGCGATCGGCGCCTGCTCGCCGCGCTCGCTGGCGGGTTCCGCCCCGAGACGCGGCTCGTTGCGATCGGCGGGGGTGCGAATGTTCAGCGCATCCTCGATTGCCGCGATCGCTTCATCCGTTGCGTTCTTGGTCTGCTGCGGATTGTTCGCCATATCGGTCATCGCCTCGTCGTTACGCAGAACTTGAAAACAGCCCGATCCGCCGCTTGGGCAAAACGGGCCGCGAGTGCTGTGCCGTCAAGAGCCCGGGAAAAGCGCCTAAGTCCCGGCTCTACTTCAAGTTTCCATCCTATCGTGTTGGCAATGCGAAAGAAACCGCAGTCGTAAGGATGTTTTAATCATCGTTAACGAAGGTTAACCATAAAAATCCGTGCCGAGCAGCTATTCGCCGGCCCGGCGGCGCGTCCCCGGTAAAATATTGCCGCGTCTGCCGGAGTTTCCGGCAATTCCGATTATGCCGGGATTTTCGCAGCCATTAACCACCGCGCCGGATCGGCCGGAGCGGGACGCCGGCATTTACCGGATTTTGGCCGCGACACGGCACACTCCACCGCTAACGCGACAAGCGGACGACGGGGGAACGGCGATGGGTCAGACAGCAACGATGGCAATCGAGACATTGGAACCGGTGACGGCAATCGACCGCGCCCATCTCGCCCGCATGACCTTCGGCGACCGCAGCCTCGAACAGGAAGTGCTGCAACTGTTTGCCCGCCAGTCGGAACTGCTGATCGCGCGCATGCGCCAATCCGGCGGATTTGCCGGCGGATCTGCCGACGGTTCGGCCGTCGGCGCGTTGGCGCATACGTTGAAGGGCTCGGCCGCCGGCATCGGCGCGACGACAGTGGCGCGCGCGGCGGAAGAAGCCGAACAGGCTGCCACGCTTGGCTCGAACGACCTCAGCGCCACCATCGACCGCCTGGCCCTGGCCGTTGACGAGGCGCGCGCGCTGATCGTCGAGCTGCTGCGCGAGGGTTAAACGGCAGGGTGGCGCCACTGGCGGATTGACGGTATAGCAGCCGCCAGCCTTTTCCCGCCAATTCCTGCGAACGTTTTCCCTATGGCCAAAATCACTTACATCGATTCAACCGGCGCCAAGCGCACGGTCGAGGCCGACGCCGGGTCGACCGTGATGGAAGCGGCGATCCGCAATAATATTCCCGGCATCGAGGCGGAATGCGGCGGCGCCTGCGCCTGCGCCACCTGCCATGTCTATGTCGCCGAGGACTGGCGCGCCAAGGTCGGCGAGCCGTCGCCGATGGAGGAAGACATGCTCGACTTCGGCTACGACGTGCGGCCGAACTCGCGGCTGTCGTGCCAGATCAAGGTGACGGACGAACTCGACGGTCTGGTGGTGACGACGCCGGAGAAGCAGGCTTAACCTAAGATTACGGCGCGGCTTCATCGTTGACGAAGACAATGCGGCAAGCGCGCGCTTTGTCGCCGGTGCAGAACTTCAACGCCGCTGCTTTCGCTTCATCGATGCTGCGCCGTCCCGTTTGCCAGCCGAGATGACCATCTGCGCTGACGGCGAACGCTTTGTGCCGGCCGCCGCGCAGGTATTTTTCAAATGTCTCGCGGCCCCGTTGCGACAGTTGGGCCGGCGCCGCCAGCGCGGGCAGCGGCGGCAGCGCCATTGGGGTGTCGCGCTGCGCCAGCTTTTGCTCAACCAGCCAGGCATCGACGTAAGGCGTCCATTGCGCGATGCCGTTCAGCGAAAACAATCCGTGCCCGTCTTTGCCGAAGGCCGGCGCCCTGACGAATTTCGCCTTGCCGCCGGCAGCGGTAAAGGCAGCGTGAAATTTCGCGGCCAGCGCCGGCTCGAAAAAATGATCGTTGTCGGTATAGACCCACAGCATCGGCGTCCGCGATGTCGTGCCGAAGGTACGAAAAGCGGCGATCAAGCTGGGCTCATCGCAAATGACAAAGTCGCTTTTGGAACCGCGACCGCCGGCGAAACTGATTGCCCCGATCAGGCCCGGCGGCGGCTCGGCGGTCAGTGCGACGGTGGCGAAGCCGCCAGCCGATTGTCCCACCGACAGGACCCGCGCGCCGTCAATATCGGCGCGCCGCGCCAGCACAGCGATCGCCGACCGGATGTCCTGCGCCGAAATTTTTCCGGATTGCGTATAGTCGCGCCGGTCGCACGGGCCTGATTTTTCGGCGAACGGCCCGCCGGAGTCGCCATAACCACGCCGCATCACCACGGCGACGGCCCAGCCGCGCCGCGCAAACTCCATCGCGATCGGATAATAGGTCCACGGCGACATGCGCGCGCGGTCTTCCGGCTTGCGCGGCGCACCATGGCTGATGATGACTAGCGGGTATTTGCCCGGCGCATCCGGGCGCACCAGCAGGGCCTCCAGTCCGTGCGCCCCCGCGGCCGTCATCGGAATGCGGAGCTCCTCGCGGGTATAGTTTTGAGCGTGCGCGACAGATGCTGCCAGGATCAGTGCAGCGATCAGTGCAAAAAGTTTCACGATGCAATTCCTGTTTTCAACGGTCTACGCATGCGTTGCGCCGCCAGGATCGCCACGACGAAGGGCGCCAGCAGCACCAGCCGGCTTTGATAGCGGTCGACTGGATGCGAGAAGATGCCGCAGATCGCGGCATTGGCCAGAAGCGCCAGCAGCAGCGTGAAACACAACGCCGCGGTTTCCGGCGTGAGGTTCAGCCTCCGGCGGAACAGGAGCGCGGCGGCGATTGCGACAACCGCTAGAGCGCCGACCGGTACATACAAAGTCGGATTAAGCGGCGCGGCATCCAGCCTGCCGCTTTGCTGACGCGCGTTCATCAACGGCGCCACCAGATCGGGCGCCAAATCTGCGAAAGCCTGGAAGGTCGGTCCGTTGTCGTGGATGCTGACTTCGGTCTCGAAGCTTGTGACCTGTCCGAGCGTCGCGACGATGGCGGTGGTCAGGTGCTCCAGCGGATAAAGCCACAAAGTGTCGCGGATGATGCGGGCCTGTTCCTCGGCGTAGCCGTCCCAACTGCCGAGCTTGTAGAAGGCGGTGCCTTCGCCCCACAGCCAGTCGTCGGCCAGTTCGGGGATCTCGTCCTGGTAGGCGCAGATGCGCAGGGACGGATCGGGGCACTTGTCGTCGAGATATTGTTCGATGATGCCGTCTTCGAGCAGGCGGCCGAACAGGAAACTTGAGCCGCCGGGCGTGAAGCCGAATTTTCCGATCAACGCCATGTTCGACACCAGGCTCAGCGCGATCCCGGCGACGACCGCGGCAGCGGCGATGCTCAGGCGCGGCGTCGGCAGCGCAAGCCGCTTGATAAAGCTCAAGAGCCAGAGTGCGGCGATGACGGCGACGCACAGCGCAGCCGCCGCCATGTGGCTTGGCACCGTGATCGCGATCGCGGCAGCCAGCGCGTATCGTTCCCAACGCGCCAGCCGCTCCTGTGCGAAAGCCAGAAGATAAAGCGCCAGCACGGCGGCGGCGAACAGAATGTCCGGCATCAACTGGCCGGCGAACCACGGCAGGCTGGTGGTGACGGCCGTCAGCGCGACGATACCGAGCGCCAGCCACGGCCGGCCGCCCAGCCTGTTGACCCGCAAGGTGACGATGAACAGCCATGCCACCAGCGCGCACTGCAGAATAACGCAGGGCCAGAACGCGAAGGGAATGCCGGCGACAAGGAACAGGCCGTAGAGCGCCGAGCGTCCGAGCATCGGCGTGCCGGTCATCGCGGCGATGAGATAGCCCCCGGTATCGGGGAAGATGATCGGAAAGCCGTTCCAGATGGCGGGCGCCAGCAGCACCAGCACCATGGCCGTGCCGGCGATGATCCACGAAGCGCCGCCGGCAGCGCGGGCGTTGCCATCGATGCCGGCGGGCGTGCTTTTGCCCGCCATCAGACTGTCCGCCATGATTTAGTTCCCGCGCGCCGGCATGGCGGCACCCAGGCAAGGGCTCCTGAGGATCATGACACTCGATAGCACGTCGCGTTCAGGCTTTCACCGGGCTTCGCCTGGATTGTGCGACCAGAATAGCGGCGACGAAGGGCGCCAACAGCACCAGCCGGCTTTGATAGCGATCGACCGGATGCGAGAATATGCCGCAGATCATGGCATTAGCCCCGAGCGCCAGCAGAACGACAAAACATAACGCGGCCGCTTGTGGCGCAATGTTCAATCGCCGGCGCAGCGCCAAGGCGAGAATCATTCCGGCGAGCGCCAGGAACGCCACCGGTACATGCAGCGCGTTGAGCGGTGCGACATCGAAACGTTCGCTTTGCTGGCGCGCGGCAAACAGGCGCGGCAGCAGCCACGGCAGATGCTCGCCGATGGAGTTGAAAGTCGGGGCGTTTTTGTTGACTTCCACTTCGGTGGCGAAAGTGACGAATTGCGAAAGCGTCGCTTTGACCGCCGTTTCGATGTGCACCAGCGGGTAACGCAGCAAGGTATCCTTGATGATGCGCTTCTGTTCCGGCTCATGAGCTTTCCAGCCGCCAAGTTCGTATATCAGGCTGTCATCCCAGAGAAAGCCTTCGGCGGTTTTTGGCAGCCGGTTCTTTTCGGCGCAGAGCCGGATGGTTGCGTCGGGGCAAACGTCGTCGAGATAACGCGCAATGATGCCGTCATGGACCAGGCGCCCGAACAGGAAAGTCGTTCCACCGGGGGTAAAGGCGAAACTGCCGACCAGCACCAGGTTGGAAACGGGGCAGAGCACGATGCCGGCCGCAATCGCACCGGCGCAGAATTTCAGGCGTAGCGGCGGCAGCGCGAGGTAAGACGCCAAGCTGGCGATGCGGGACACGACAAACAGCGCGGCGATGACCGCAACGCACATAGCCGCCGCTGCCATGTGGCTCGCGATCGCAAAGGCTATGACTCCGGCAAGCGCCCAACGCTCGCCCGGCAACAATCGGTCATGCGCATAGGCCAACAGATACAGCGCCAGCGCGGCGGCCGGGAAAAGAATATCCGGCATCAATTGACCCGCGAACCACGGCAGGCTGGTCGTCACCGTCAACATGGTGACGACGCCGAGCGCGAACCACGGCCGCGCGCCGAGGCCGTTCACCCGCAAGGTCACGACGAACAGCCAGATCATCAGGGCGGATTGCGCGATGACGCTTGGCCAGAAGGCGAGCGGGATGCCGAGATCAAGGAAAAAACCGTAGAAGGCCGACCGGCCGTTGGCCAGCGCACGCACCATCGGCGCCGTAAAATAGCCGCCGGTGTCGGGAAAGATGAGCGGAAAGCCGTTCCAGATCGCCGGCGCCAGCAGCAACACCATCATGGCAGCGCTGGCCAGCGCCCATATCATCCAGCGAGCCAGGCGCGAGCGGTTAAATTGACTCAGCGCTTCAGCGCGGCGCTCGCCGGCGCCCAGCAAAGTTTCCGTCATACTTTCCCCACGCGCTACGATGCGGTTCCGGCGCACCGCGCCGCGAGAGGAACGCGGAGGCGAGACTTTGGTTCAGTGACGATGTGTCAGGCTGGCAAAATGCCGCGGCTTTCCGCCGGCAGCGGCGCCTTGTGCCGCTCGTAGAGCCGGACCAGCACAATGGTCGCGGCGAAAGCCGCCAGCCAGACCATGCGGGCGCCGTAGCGGTCGTGCGGATTGGACAGAGCGCCGCAGACAAAGGCATTGGCCAGAAGCGCCACCATGCAGCAGGCGGCCAGTTCGCCGAGATCGGCCGGGATGCGCTGCCGCCAGGCCATCACGATCAGGAGCGGCAACAGCGCCATCGAAAGCAATGCGACCGGATAATGCAGGCCGTTCAAGGTGGCGAACGACAGCTCGCCGCGCTGTTGATGCGCGGCCCGCATGTCCACCAAATGCCGCGGCGTATACTGTTCGATGATTATGCGGGTATGCCAGAGATCGTCCAGAACGCCTTCGCCGGTTCGCACATTGACGAGTTGGCGCAATGTCGCGATGGCAGCGGTCTTGAGTTGGAGGGCCGGATACTCGACGAGGCTTCCGAGAGCGATCGTTTCCATCTCTTTGCCGAGTCCGGCGAAGCGGCCCATGCTGTCGAACAGGTCGCTGCCCCAGAACCATGTGTCGGCATCCTGTGGGATCTGGTCTTTGACCGCGCAAAGCCGCAGCTTCGAATCGGGGCAATGGGCGTCGAGATATTTTTTGACGATGCCGTCTTGCAGCATGCGTCCGAAGGCGATCGAGAAGCCGCCTGGCGTCCAGGCGACGCGCTTGGCGACGGCGTAGTTGGCGGCGAGCGTCATGATGGCGCCGAGGATAAGCGCGATCAGTCCGTGGCCCAGCCTTCGCGCCGGCATCCGCCGGCTGTCGAGCAGCCACAGCAGTCCCGCACCGGCCAGAACCGCAACCAACACGGCGATGGTCGCGCTGTGCGTGGCGGCGGCGACTGCGATCAGGACGATCAGGGCGGCGCGTTGGCCGCGCGTCAGCGTGCCGGGACGAAACAGCACGAGATACAACGCCAGCACGCCGAGGCCGCAGAAAATATCGGTGAGCAGGATCGCGGTCAGCCACGGCAGCGTGGTCAACACCGACAGTACGGCGACGATGCCGAGGACCAGCCATGGCCGGCCGCCAAGACCGTGCGCCCGCAGCATCAGGGCTGCGACCCACACCGTCAGAACCGCTTGCACCAGCAGCACCGGCCAGAAGCCGAACGGTACGCCGGCCCGCAGCATCAGGCCGTAGACGACGGCGCGGCTCGGCACCAAAGTGCCTTCATACCAGCGCGCCAGATAGCCGCCGGTGTCCCATTGCAGCAATGGAAAGCCGTTCCAGACTGCCGGCGCGATCAAGATCGCCACCGGCAATAGAACAGCAAGCGCCCAGCGGGCGCGGTCGCGCAATGGCACTTGTGAATCCCCCGGCAGTTCCGTTTCTTATTGTGTCCTGATTAGCCGTTTCCCCATTGCCGGAACAGGGGAATTTGCACGCCAGGCCGCGCTTATTGGTCAGGATTAACGTCAGCGCCCGGCCAGCGTCAGGATCGGTTTTCGCAAGGCCGGGGGCAGCCGCACCAGCAGCGCCTTGGCGGCGGGCGACAGCCGCGCCGCCGCCGCGAGCAGATATCCGCCCGGCCGCAACGCGCGCGTGTAATCGGCAACTGCGACGGCATCGCTGCAATAGCTGCGCTTGACGTCGTCGCTCGGCGCCAGCAGGTCGTAGCGCGCAAATCCGTTGGCGCGGCAATAGTCGATGGTATCGGCGACTTGGACGCGGCCGGGACCATGGCGGGCGAATTCCTCGACGACCGCGCCGATGAAGGCGTACCAGCGATCGCCGGCGGTGAAGGCGACTTCATAGGCCGCCGCTTTGTCTCCGACCTTGAGCACAGCAACGCGCAATCGTATAGCGCCGCCATTGCCGGCAAGCTCGACAAGCGCGTCTTCCCAACGTTGATCACCGATGACGCTGCTCGGCAAGCGCCGCGCCGCGAGCCAGGCGCGCTTGATCGCCAGCGCCTCGTGCAGATGCATGCGCGCATCGTCGCCTTGCGTCACATCGAGACGCAGCGTGCCGAGGCTGGCGAGCTTGCGGCGGCTGCGGCGCAACTGGCGCGGCTCGTCATCGGCGCAGCGCGATGCACGCGCGATATCGAGGAACGGCGCCGCGTCATGGTTCGTGGCGTTGGCTGCATCTCTCAGCACCGGCGCGATGCGCGCATCGGCGCGCACCTTGCGGAAATGGACGGCGTGCGCGACGGCGGGATTGGCCGCGGCTCGCCAGGCAGCCTCGATGTCGTGTTTCGCCGTGCCCGGTTCGCACAGCGCGTCGCCATACTGAACGAGCGGATCGCCGAGAAAACGCACCACGGTGAGGCCGAACTGCTTGACCAAAACGGTCGGCAGGATGACCACAGGCCGGCCATCGCGCCGCACCACGGCGATGCGTGGAACTTCGCCCCGCCGGACATGCGCGGAAGCTGCGGCGCGCGCCATGGTAAAATTCTGGAACGGCGTCGCCGCGCCGCCGGCGCGCTCGATGGCTTGCCAGTCGGCGGAGGCCTGTTCCACCGCCTCGGCGCCCTGGACCACGGTGACGGCAGAAGACGCGGTATCGGTGGCGAGGGGGCGCGGCGCGAGCCGCGCGGCCAAAGTCGACGAGGCGCTCGACATGGCGTCCACGAGCAGGCCGAAATCTTCAAGGAAAAGGGCGGTTATCATGCCTGCTTGACCGATGGGACCGGGAGCCTGACATTTGCGCTAGAGAGGTTTCCGCCGGGTTGACCGCCCCCGCGACGGATCGTCGCTTCCCGGTTGGCCAAGAATTCAAGAGTTAACGAATGTTCGTCAATTTCTTCCATGATCTGAAGGCCGCCGGCGTGCCGGTGTCCTTGCGCGAATACCTCACTTTGATGGAGGCGATGCAGGCCGATCTGGCCTCGCGCCGCGTCGAGGATTTCTATTATCTGGCGCGCGCCGTGCTGGTGAAGGATGAGCGCAATATCGACAAGTTCGACCGCGTCTTCGGCCAGGCGTTCAAAGGGCTGGAGATGCTCGGCGACGGGCTCGAAGCCGAGATTCCGGAAGAATGGCTGAAGGGCACCTCGAAAAATAGCATGCCCCTCGGCCCCGTGCGAGTCTGCTGCCCTGACGGCATGATTCTAGGAGACTGACGATGGGGCAGCTCGGATTTTTCGATGCGGATAATCGGCTGGCGGCACTATCGGCGAAAGGCGATCCG
>CAMBQQ010000137.1 GCA_945870035.1 Rhizobium sp. Q54
TGCATCGTTACGTGCTGCTTTACAACCAGCAGCTTCCGCAATCAGCCTTGGGCAGCAAGACACCCTTGCAGGCCATGAAGGACTGGCATAGCCTGAAACCGGAGTTGTTCAGAAAACAGCCATATCACCTACCGGGATGTGACAACTAAGGCAGTAATGCGACGTTAAGCCGCCGATGCCGACGGCCAGTGCCGGCACGAAGTCGCCCCAGTGCATATTGAGGAAATTGCCCGGATTGCTGCCGATGAGCGACAGCGGAAACTGAATGACCGCCATCCAGAAGATGATGGCGAAGGTGGTCTCGGTCGTCGTCAGTTTCTTGGTGGCGATCATGATGACGGCGTAGCCGAAGGCCGCGCCGAGAACGAGCATCGCGGCCGGATTGAAGTCGGCAATGCCGGGCCGCAGGATCACGAGGACGCCAATCAGGCCGAAGACGACGACGCCGATGCGGCTCGGCGTCAGCCTTTCGCCGAGGAGCCAGACTGCGAGCAGCGCGGTCCATGCCGGCATGGTGAATTCGAGTGCGAACACCATGGCGAGCGGCAGCATGGTCAGGCTGGACGCCCAGGCGAATTGCGCGATGTAGTGCACGACGTTGCGAAATGCATGCAGCGGCATGCGGTTCGGCCGCGTCAGCGGGCGCAACTCCGGCCGCACCGCCAAAAGTGCGAACAGCACGAGCAGCGCGATGCCGCTGCGAATGGCGAGAATTTCAAAAATGCTCAAGCCGCCGCGCGACAATTCGCGGATCGACACCGCCATCATCGAAAATGACAGCAGGGCGCCGACCATCCAGAGGATGACGCGGGCAAGGCTGGACAATTTCACGGGGCCATCGCTAATCGTTGAAGGGGCGGCGTATCGGGGCGCCCGGTCTAACAGGCGCGCAACGCCCCGTCACTTGGGAATGTCACTTGGCAATGTCACTTGGCAATGTCATTCGGCAATGTCATTCGGCATCGGGCTGGTTTTCCGGCCGCGCCTTGTCGAAGGCCGGCAGCTTCAAGCACGCGGTTTCGACGGCGACGATCTTCGGGAAATTGTCGAGCGGAACTTTCAGCCGGCGCGCATTGTAAACTTGCGGAACCAGGCAGATATCGGCGAGCGTGACATGCGCGCCGCAGGCGTAAGGCGCGGGCGTGATCATCGCCTCCAGCGCGGTGAAGCCTTCAATCACCCAATGATGATACCAGGCGTCGATTTCCGGCTGCTCGTGCTTGAGCGTGCGCTTGAGATATTGCAACGCCACGAGATTGTTGAGCGGATGAATGTCGCAAGCGATCAGTTGCGACACGGCACGCACCTTGGCGCGCTCCAGCGCTTCGGCCGGCAGCAGCGGGCGCTCCGGATTGATCTCGTCGAGATATTCGATGATGGCGAGCGATTGAGTCAGCACTTCGCCGCTCGATAATTTTAGCGCCGGCACACGCATCTGCGGATTGACGGCCTTGAATTCCGGCGAGCGCTGGCGGCCGCCATCTTTGGTGAGATGAATCGACGCCATCTCATAGGGCAGGCCTTTGTAGTTGAGTGCGATGCGCACCCGATAGGCGGCGGAAGAGCGGAAATAGGAGAAAAGCTTCATGGATAAGACCCCGGCACGACACCCGCATCTTTAAGTCGGGCGGTGCGGCAAGCTAACCGGGATTGCCGCCTTTGGCGATATCGGCGGCGATCTTCGCCGCCCGTTCGGTCAGCTTGCTGAGCGCGCGGCCAAGGGCGGCGCGGTCGGCCGGCTCTATGGTTTCCATCAGTTGCCGGGAGAATTCGAGCGCGCTAGGCGCCAGGTCGTTGTAGATGTCGCGGCCCGCTGGAGTCAGTGACAGGAAGGCCTCGCGCAGATCGTCGCGATTGACCCGGCGCGCCACCAGTTTGCGGCGCTCCAGCATTGCCACCGCGCGCGACACCTTGGTCTTGTGCATGTGGCTGTGGATGCCGATCGCTTTGGCGGTCATCAGGCCGAATTCGCCGAGCGTGACCAGGACGCGCCATTCCGGTACGCCGATCTTGTGCCTGGCGGAATAGATCGCCGACAGGGCGGTCGAGACGCTGTTGGCGCAGACATTAAGCCGGTAGGGCAGGAACTGGTCGAGCTTGAGCGCCGCTTCGGCAGGGCCCGGTTGGGCCGGCATGGCTGGGGCGGTTTGATCGGTCATCGCTTGTTGCCGCATGATCCCCAGGGGCCGGCAAGCCGGGTCGTTGGCCCGCCTGAAAGTGTTGGGCGACTTTGGCCGAAACTGAGTTTATGTGCAACTAGTCTGGAAGACTTCTAAGCTAGTGATCAATTCTGTGGTCGGGTGCGCTACCATTGACCATGGTTGCATAAGAAACTAGTTTCCCGCAAGGGCTTAAGGGAGAGGCTGGCGCATGGCGTATATGTCGGGTTTCGGCAATAGTTTCGAGACTGAGGCGCTCCCCGGAGCGCTGCCGGTCGGGCGCAACTCGCCGCAGAAGGTCAATTACGGGCTCTATGCAGAGCAGTTGTCGGGCTCCGCCTTCACCGCGCCGCAGGCTTCCAACGAACGCTCCTGGCTCTATCGCATCCGCGCCACGGTGCGGCATATGACCCGCTTCGAGCGCGTCGGCCTGGGCAACATCCGCACTGCGCCGGTGCGCGAGGACGGCAATGTGCCGATCGGGCCGATGCGCTGGTCGCCGGTGCCGATGCCACCGGGCGAACTGACCTTCATCACCGGCCTTTCCACCGTCACCACAGCGGGCGACGCCGAGACCTTTGGCGGCATGGCCATTCATTTGCTGTTCGTCACCCAGTCGATGACGCGCGAGCACATCTCGAACGCCGACGGCGAGTTTCTGGTGGTCGCGCAGGAAGGCAAACTGCGTTTCCGCACCGAGTTCGGCGTCATCGACATCGAGCCGGGCGAAATCTGCATCATCCCGCGCGGCTTCATCTTCCGTGTCGAACTGATTGATGGGCCGGCGCGCGCCTATGTCTGCGAGAATTACGGCGGCGGCTTCACGCTGCCGGACCGCGGGCCGATCGGCGCCAATTGTCTCGCCAATCCGCGCGATTTTCTCGCGCCGGTGGCGGCTTACGAGGACGTCGAAGGGCCGCACACTTTGTTCGTGAAGTGGGGCGGCGAACTGCACAAGACCGAGATTTCGCAATCGCCGCTCGATGTCGTCGCCTGGCACGGCAATTACTATCCGTACAAGTATGACCTGCGACGCTATTCGCCGGTCGGCGCGATCTCGTTCGATCATCCCGATCCGTCGATCTTCACCGTGCTGACCGCGCCATCGGAAACGCCGGGTACCGCCAATATCGACTTCGTCATTTTCCCGGAGCGCTGGCTGGTCGGCGAGAATACGTTCCGGCCGCCTTGGTATCACCGCAACATCATGTCGGAATTCATGGGGCTGGTGTACGGCGTCTATGACGCCAAGCCGGAAGGCTTCGTGCCCGGCGGCTTCAGCCTGCACAACCAGATGCTGCCGCACGGGCCGGATACCGATGCCTTCGAGCACGCCAGCAATGTCGAATTGAAGCCAGTGAAGCTGACCAATACTTTGGCGTTCATGTTCGAGACACGCTTCCGCCAGCGCGTCACCGCCTATGCCGCCGCGCTGCCGTCGCTGCAACAGAATTATATGGATTGCTGGAGCGGCCTGAAAAAACATTTCGATCCGAACCGGCGTGAGCCGCGATGAAACTCGCGTCTCTCAAGGGTGGCCGCGACGGCCGTTTGGTCGTGGTGTCCAAGGACCTGACACGCTGCATTTCCGTTGCCGGCGTTGCGCCGACCTTGCAGGCCGCGCTCGACGACTGGGATCGCTTGGCGCCGGCGCTTGCGGCGATTGCCGCCGGCCTTGAGCGCGGCGAGGGCGACGCGCAAGCCTTTGACCCGGCGCAATGCGCCGCGCCCTTGCCGCGCGCCTATCAGTGGCTCGACGGCTCGGCCTACGTCAATCATGTCGCTTTGGTGCGGCAAGCGCGCGGCGCCGAAATGCCGGCGTCGTTCTGGACCGATCCCTTGATGTACCAGGGCGGCTCCGACGTCATGCTCGGTCCGTGCGATCCCGTGCCGCTTGCCGACGAGGCCTGGGGCATCGACCTCGAAGCCGAAGTCGTCGTCGTCCTCGGCGACGTCCCGATGGGCGCGACGCGGGACGAAGCGGCGCGCGCTATCAGGCTGATCATGCTGGTCAACGATGTCAGCCTGCGCAATCTGATCGCGGCGGAACTGGCTAAGGGCTTCGGCTTCGTGCAGTCGAAGGCGGCGTCGAGTTTTACGCCGGTCGCGGTGACGCCGGATGAACTGGGCGCGGCCTTTGACGGGACCAAGGTAATGCTGCCGCTGTTGTCCTTCATCAACGGCGAGCCATTTGGACGTCCCGTTGCCGGTCACGACATGACCTTCGATTTCCTGACACTGATCGCGCATGCGGCCAAAACCCGGGCGCTCGGCGCCGGCACCATTCTCGGCGCCGGGACGGTGTCCAATCGGGACGCCGATGGCGGGCCGGGAAAGCCGATCGCGGCCGGCGGGCTCGGTTATTCCTGCATCGCCGAGCTGCGCACCGTCGAAACCCTGCAGCAGGGTAAACCGGTGACGCCGTTCCTGAAATTCGGCGACCGCATCCGCATCGAGATGCGCGACGCCGAAGGCCGGTCCATTTTCGGCGCCATCGATCAGGACGTGGTACGATATTCCCGGATGGAACGAAGCGAGGAGTCTTGACGATGACGGCGAAGGGTTTTGCGTCAACCGCCGACCTAGGCGAGAAGAAGGTTTCGTTCGACCAGCTCGGCCCGGGGCTTTACGCTTACACCGCCGAGGGCGATCCGAACTCCGGCGTTATCGTCGGCGACGACTCGGCAATGGTGATCGATGCGCAGGCGACGCCGGCCATGGCCGAGGAACTGATCGCCCGCGTCGCCAAGGTGACTGACAAGCCGATCAAGTATGTGCTGTTGACGCATTATCACGCGGTGCGGGTGCTCGGCGCCTCGGCCTTCAAGGGCGCGGAAATCCTGTGTTCCGATACGGCGCGCGCAATGATCGTCGAGCGCGGCCAACAGGATATGGATTCAGAAATCGGCCGGTTTCCGCGGCTGTTTCGCGCGGTCGAGACCATCCCCGGCCTGACATGGCCGACGGTCACGTTTCCGGATCAGATTTCAGTCTGGCTCGGGCGCCGCGAGGTGCGCATCACCCATATCGGCCGCGGCCACACGGCCGGCGATGTCATCGCCGCGGTGCCCGATGCCGGCGTCGTCTTTGCCGGCGATCTCGTCGAATACAAATCCGCCTGCTATTGCGGCGATGCGCATTTCACCGACTGGCCGGCGACATTGGCGCGGCTTGCCGATCTCAAGGCCAATGCGCTGGTGCCGGGCCGCGGCGCCGCGCTGACCACGCCGCAACAGGTCACAGAAGGCATCGAGATGACCAGCGATTTCATTTCGACGCTCTACACCTCGGTCAGCGACAGCGTCGCCAAGGGCCGCTCGCTGAAGGACGCGTTCGATTTCGCGCGCCTTGCGATGGACCCGAAGTTCAAGACATTTGCGATTTACGAGCATTGCCTGCCGTTCAACGTCGCTCGCGCCTATGACGAGGCGCGTGGCATCGAATGGCCGGTGATCTGGACGGCGCAACGTGACCGCGAATTGTGGGCGGCGTTGCAAGGCTGATTGAGGCCGGTCATGAACGCACCGACGGACAGAAAAATCGTTCATCGCTATGCCTACCGCCGCAGTCCCGATCAGGACGCGCGCGGCGTTGTGCGACGGCCGGTTGTCGTGGTCGGGGCAGGGCCGGTCGGGCTTGCCGCCAGTATCGACCTGGCGCTGCGCGGGGTCGCGGTGGTGTTGATCGACGATGCCGACCGCATCGGCGAAGGCTCGCGCGGCATTTGCTGGTCGAAACGGACGCTGGAGATCTGTGACCGCCTCGGTGTCGGTGAAAAACTGGTGGCGCAGGGCGTCACCTGGAAACTCGGCAAGGTCTTTCACGGCGACGACCTTGTGTTTGCCTTCGACCTGCTGCCGGAAGACGGCCACAAGATGCCGGCCTTCATCAATTTGCAGCAATATGTCGTCGAAAAGGCGCTGGTCGATCGCGCCGATGAACTTGACCTCGTCGATCTGCGCTGGAAAAATCGCTTAATCGCTGTCGAGCCGCACAATGCTCATGTGCTGCTGACGATCGATACGCCCGACGGCCCATACAAACTCGAAGCCGATTGGCTGATCGCCGCCGATGGCGCGCGCTCCAGCACGCGCGATCTGCTCGGCTTGGAATTTTCCGGCGTTACTTTCGAAGACAAGTTCCTGATCGCCGACATCCGCATGGCGGCGGATTTGCCGACCGAACGGCGCTTCTGGTTCGATCCGCCGTTTCACGCCGGGCAGTCGGCGCTGATGCATCGCCAGCCCGACAACATCTGGCGCATCGACCTGCAACTCGGCCCCGATGCCGACGCCATGGAGGAGCAGAAGCCAGAGCGTGTCTCGGCGCGGCTCAGGCGCATGCTCGGCGAGCGGCCGTTCGAGCTGGAATGGATTTCAGTCTATCGCTTTAACTGCCGCAGGCTCGACCGTTTCCTGCATGGCCGTGTCGTCTTCGTCGGCGATGCCGCGCACCAGGTGTCGCCGTTCGGCGCGCGCGGCGCCAATTCCGGTATTCAGGACGCCGAAAACCTGGCGTGGAAGCTCGCTGCCGTCCTCAAGGGCGAGGCGGGTGAATCCCTGATCGGCACTTATGACACGGAACGGATACAAGCCGCCGACGAGAACATCGCGCACTCGACCCGCTCGACCGATTTCATCGCGCCGCATTCTGCCGCCGAGCGGGCCTTACGCAATGCCGTGCTGGGGCTGGCGCCGACGGCCGATTTCGCGCGCCGCATGATCAATTCCGGACGCCTGTCGATAGCGACGGTGTATGAGTCGCCATTGTCGACGCCGGACGAAAGCCCGTTCGGCGGCAGCGCGCGTCTCGGCGCGCCATTGCCGGATTGCCGGATTCGAAATGGGGACGGCAGTGAGACCTATGTGCTGGAAAACATCGGCGACGGCTTCACTTTGCTCACGTTCAAAAACGGCGCGCCGCCGCAAGCCGCCCCCGAAGGCGTTTGTCGCCTTCGCATCGGCGACGATCTGATCGATCCAGACGGCCTGCTGGCGCGGCGGCTCGACGCCACGCCCGGCGCGGCCTATCTGCTGCGGCCGGATCTTCATCTGTGCGCGCGCTGGCGGTCCTTCGATCGCGGCAAGATCGCCGCCGCACGGGATCGCGCCAAAGGACGAGCCTTGGGAAAAATATGATGGCGAAATTGATCACCGCGTCGCAATTTTCCGACCCGGACGCCGCCTATGTCGCGCTGGTCGAGGCGCGCCGGCATTTAAGCGAAGCGGAGGCGGCCGCGCTTGATACAAGGCTGGCGCTCATCCTCGCCAATCACATCGGCGATATCGAGGTGCTGAAGGAAGCGATCGCGCTCGCCAAAACCAAATAGTCTTCAGCCTGTCTTTCCGTCGAGCACCTGGCGGACCTTGCGCGCCAGCGCCTCGGTGGTGAACGGCTTGGTCAACAGGTCGACATCGGTGTCGAGCCGGCCATGGTGGATGATAGCGTTGCGGGTGTAGCCGGTGGCGAACAGCACCGGCAGTTCGGGCCGCAGCTTTTTCACTTCGTTGGCCAGTTCGCGGCCGTTCATGCCGCCGGGCAGGATTACATCGGTGAACAGCAGCGCGATCTGCGGCACCGACTTCAGGATTTCCAATGCGCGCGCCGCCGTCGCGGCATGCTCGACCCGGTAGCCGATATCGCTGAGCGCATCGATGACAAAGCGGCTGACGTCCTCGTCGTCCTCGACCAGCAAAATGCATTCATTGTGCTCGCCGCTGCGCGGCATCGCCGGCGCCTCGGCAACTTCCCAAGCGGGGACTGGAGCCGCATCGCTGAGCCGCGGGAAATACATCTTGATCGCCGTGCCCTGGCCAAGTTCGCTGTAGATCTGAACATGGCCGTTCGACTGCTTGACGAAACCGTAGACCATGCTGAGGCCGAGGCCGGAGCCGGCGCCAGCCGCCTTGGTGGTGAAGAAAGGCTCGAAGGCCTTGTCGCGCACTTCCGGCGGCATGCCTTCGCCGGTATCGCTGACGGCGACCAGAATAAATTGCCCCGGCTTTGCCTCGGCGCCGGAGCGATTGACATAGGCTTCATCGAGATAGGCGTTCGATGTTTCGATCGTCAGCCGGCCGCCTTTCGGCATCGAATCGCGGGCATTGACGGCGAGATTGAGAATGGCGTTCTCAAGCTGGTTGGGGTCGATGGCGGTTTTCCAAAGTCCGCTCGCCAGCACCGTTTCGACGACAACCGTTTCGCCGATCGAACGATGCAGCAGTTCGGACATTTCACCGACCAGGCGGTTGATGTCGACGGCTTTGACTTCTTGCGGATGCTGCCGCGAGAATGTCAGCAAGCGCTGCACCAAAGTTGCGGCGCGCATTGAGGCCTGACGAATGGCACTGAGTGAGCGGGCGACGCGCTCGTCGGTTGCGTTGTTGCGGCGGGTTGCCAATTCGACATTGCCGATGATGGCGGTGAGCAGATTGTTGAAATCATGCGCGATGCCGCCCGGTCAAACGGCCGACGGCTTCCATTTTCTGCGCCTGGCGCAACGCCTGTTCGGTGGCGGCGCGGCGCGCCGTCTCTTCGCGCAGTTGTGCATAGGCATCCGACTCGCGCCGGGTATGGCGCAACGTCATCATAGCGAGCGCCAGCATTGTCAGCGTGGCCGGAATGCCGAACACCAGATGCGCCGACATGTCCTTCAACCAATCGGCACGGATTGTGGCTTCGTTGATTGCGGCATAGACATGGACGTCCTGAGCGGGAAGCTTTCGGTACGCGAGGATGCGTTTCGAGCCGTCAATCGAGGACGTGCCACTGGTCACGCCGCGTTCCGGTGAGACGGCGATGGCGCGCATGATCGGCGATTCCGCGGGGGCGCGCGTACCGGCCGGCGTTGCTGGAAACCGTGCGAGCGTGGTGCCGTCCGCGCGCGTCAGGCCGGCGACGGTTATGTCGCTTTGCGGAAACTGCGAATAGTACTGTGTGAAATATTCGGGCGCGATCGACACCAGGTAAACGCCGTCGAATGCTCCAGCCGATGTCATGCGCTTGCGCGTGATGGCGAAGAAATTGGTATTGGCGGCGCGGGCTTCGACCACGCCGCTGATATAGGTTTCGACATTGCCATCGACCCTGCCATTGTTAACATGGGCGCGGAAATAATCGCGGTCGGCGAGCGCGAGGTTGCGCGGCATCGGATAGACGGTGCCGGACACCAGCGGACGGCCGTTGGCGTCGATGACCCACAGATCGCGCAGTTGCGGCAGGGTGCGGAAGAAATTACGAAGCCGGGCGCTGTATTCCTCTTCGTGCTCGGCGATTTCGGCGGCAGGGACGTCGTTGAATATCTCTTCCATGTAACGTTCGCTGATCGCGAATGTCTCGAACACCTTGATGGCGTGTTCCTGCATGGTCGCGACCGTGCGCTGGAGACGATCGGTGGCATCGGCCATGTGCTGATTGTAGGAAATCCATCCGGCGATGCCGAAAATGAT
>CAMBQQ010000138.1 GCA_945870035.1 Rhizobium sp. Q54
CCGCCCGCACCTTCGGCGTCGTCGTTGCTTGGCTGTGAAGTTGGATCAACATGCCCGAACCCCGCTTCGAATGTCCCTCAGGATCGATCTTGCCATGAAAAAAGCAGAGCGACGAGGGTCTATGTGATCATCCGGGATGGAACAACTAGAGACGCTGCGTGCTGCGCGCAAAAGAAATAAACGGGAGGCGCGCGTCTGGAATTCCAAGAAAAATGGCCAGACCAACCCCTCGACCACCATCCGAACTGCCCAAGGTTCTCGTACCGTCGGCACCGCGCGGCGATCTTGCGGAAAGCCGAGAAAAACGTGAACATTGTTGTCTCTGAGGGTTTCACCTTGGCAATCTCGGTTATTGTCACGGCGGGGCTTGGCGTTCGATCAGCAGGAGATCACCGGTGGACAATCCGCGCTTCATTAAGCTTGCGCATGGCGACAATGTCATTGTTGCTGTCGATCAGATCGCAGCCGGCAAAGCCGCCGACGGCGTGACGGCGCGCGAGCGCATTCCACGCGGCCACAAGATGACGGTTGTGCCGGTTTCCACGAACGAGCCGGTTCGCAAATACGGGCAGATCATCGGCTTCGCGTCCCGGGCAATCGAGCCCGGAGAATGGGTACATGAGCACAATGTCGTCATGCACGACTTCGCCCGCGATTATCAGTTCGCGCAAGGCGCCAGGAACGATGAAATCCTGCCGCCCGAACTGCGCGAAACATTTCAAGGCTATTTGCGGCCGAATGGACGTACCGGCACGCGCAATTATATCGGCATTCTCACCTCGGTGAATTGTTCGGCCACGGTGGCGAAATTCATCGCCGAAGCCGTCAATCGTTCGGACATGCTCAAGGACTATCCGGAGATCGACGGCGTCGTGCCCTTCGTGCACGGCACCGGCTGCGGCATGGCGTCGAAAGGCGAGGGCTGGGACGTGCTGTTGCGGACGCAATGGGGCTACGCGACGCATCCCAATCTCGGCGGCGCGCTGATGGTCGGGCTCGGCTGCGAAATGTTTCAGATCGACCGCATGAAGGACAATTACGATCTGGTCGAGGGCGACCACTTTCAGACCATGACCATTCAGGCGATCGGCGGCACCAAAAAGACGATCGCCGAAGGTGTCGAGCGCATCAAGGCGATGCTGCCGATCGCGGCGAAATCCAAGCGCGAAACGCGGCCGGCCTCCGAAGTCGTGCTGGCGCTGCAATGCGGCGGATCTGACGGATACTCCGGCATCACCGCGAACCCGGCGCTCGGTTCGGCGGTCGATCTGCTGGTCAAGCATGGCGGCACCGGCGTACTCGCCGAGACGCCGGAAATTTACGGCGCCGAGCATTTGCTGACACGGCGCGCGGTGAATGCGACGGTCGGTGAGAAATTGGTCGAGCGTATTCGTTGGTGGGAAGAGTATACCGAGCGCAACCGCGGCGAGATGAACAACAATCCGTCGCCCGGCAACAAGGCCGGGGGCCTGACGACGATTCTGGAAAAGTCGCTGGGCGCCGCCGCCAAAGGCGGCTCGACGACGCTGCGCGCGGTTTATGAATATGCCGAACCGGTCCGCGAGAAGGGTTTTGTCTTCATGGATACGCCGGGCTTCGATCCGGTCGGCGCGACCGGGCAGGTGGCTGGCGGCTGCAACGTAATGTGCTTTACCACCGGGCGCGGCTCTGCCTTCGGCTGCAAGCCGACGCCGTCGATTAAGCTCGCCACCAACCACTATGTCTATGAGACAATGACCGAGGACATGGATATCAATTGCGGCGATATCCTCGACGGCGTCACGCTTGAGCAGAAGGGCGAGGAAATCTTTAAGAAGGTATTGGCGGTCGCCTCCGGCGAACGCACCAAGTCCGAAAACCTTGGCTACGGCGATCTGGAATTCGTGCCTTGGCAGATCGGCGCGACGATGTAATTTCTACGAGATGCGTGTGGCATCCTCTAGAATCGAGTAGGCCAACTTCGCTGACGCGATCCGCGCCTGTAGAATCTCTTGTAGCAAGGGAATGTAGCAAACAGCTATTCCGCGGCCGAACGAAGCGAAAATTTAAAGTTTTCAGAGGTCTAAGGTTTATTAGCGGGGGGACTAGGATACTGAACCCCGACCAGCGCCCCCCGCTTTTAAAAGCGTTTTGGTGGCCGCCCGTCTAACCTGACCCCGACAATGTAGCACGGTTCGGGGCAACATTCCGACGCAGATTGATCGTTTACCTAGGCTCGATCGGAGTCTCTAGGCGTCCCAGGGCCGTTTCCGCCGCACGCAGGGCCGCGAGGAGCATTGCTTCGCCGCAAAGGGGCGCGACCACCTGCAGTCCCAGCGGCAACCCGTCTGCCTGCCAAGCGCACGCTGGACAAGCTCGGCATTCCACGCGCAACCTTTTACCGATGGTACGATCGCTATCGTGAGGGTGGTATCGAGGCGCTGGCCGATCATCGCTCCCAACCGGATCGCGTCTGGAATCGCATTCCGGACGACGTCCGCAGCCAGATCATCGACCTGGCGCTGCAGGTTCCCGAGTTGTCGCCGCGGGAGCTGGCCGTGCGGTTCACCGACGAGAAAAAGTACTTCGTCTCGGAGGCATCGGTCTATCGGCTGTTGAAGGCGCATGACCTGATCACCAGCCCGGCTTGTAGAGCCGGACATCGCCGCCCGTGAAAAGGATATCGCAGCTGAATTGCTCGCGACCGCGCGGGCGGTGGCGGCGATCCTGGCGGTGCCGTGACACGTTCGCAGATTGCCGAATCACAGAATTCTTCTAGGCGCACTGGCGGGCTATACCGGAAAAATTAGTTGTGCCGGCCAACAGCTAAGTCGCGCGGCGACGGATGGTAGCGTAGGTGTTACTCGCTGCCTGCGAGAAAGCGGTAAATGCCGACGGTGGGGTTGAGCACGATGAACTGCACGACGCCGACCAGCGCGAGCACAAATGAGATTGCGGGGATGACGGGCGTCATGCCGCCGACATTCATGCGCTGGAACATCTCGACCGGCAGTGTCCTCTGACCGAAGCCTTATAGAAACAGCGCCAGCGCGAACACGATTTTGGTGTTCGGCGAATTGCCCGATCTTCCCGCTGCCTGCGGTGCTGCTATCGTCGTATTTTGCGGCCTCTATATCTTTTACCGGGAAACTGTCCGGAATCGAGCGCTCGCCTCTGAAGTGACAACGGAGACCTGAGCCGGAATGATGTGCGGCATGTTCGTGCGGAAGCCTCTTAATGCGCGCCGCTCTCTTGCGCGCTACTTTAAGAACGGTGACCTACCTCCCGTTTTCTGGCCTGCTAGACTGGAAAAATTCGGTTCTGGAGAACGTGCTAAAGAAGGCGCGGACGATGAGGCCGCACCAGTTTTTTTGGAAATACATCCAATATAGCTCTCCTGGTCTGTTTTGTTTTTATCAGCGCAGTTGCGGAAATAGTGCGCGGGGATTGTCTTCGAGTATCCGTTCTTGTTCCGCCGTGGAAAAGCCTGCATCTTTCACTGTCGTCACAGGATCATGGTCCGCCGGGGGGAATGAATAGTCGCTACCCAGTACGATGCGGTCGACCGAGACGCGGCCGGCGAGCCATTTCAGAATCGTCGGGTCGTGCAAGATGGTGTCGAAATAGAAGCGCTGCAGGTAACTGGACGGCGCGTTCGCGGCGACGTCGCCCTGCTGCTTGCGGTCCATCCGTTCGTGCATGATGTCGAAACGTCCCGTCAGATAGGGGAACGTGCCGCCGCCGTGCGACAGCATGATGCGTAGCTTCGGGAAACGGTCTAGCACGCCGGCAGATATCAGTGACCCGACAGTGAAAGTGGTGTCGACGGTGTATTGCGCGATCTGTGACAGCGCGAATTTTGCAGAGCGGGGGCTTGGCTGCGCCTGAACGGGATGGATGAAAATTCCGGCGTCGAGATCGACCGCCGTCTGCCAGAATGAATCGAGGTCCAGTTCGCCGAGATTGACGCCCTCGACATTGGCGGCGATGACGCCGCCGACGGCGCCGAGACTTTTCACGGCGTGTTCAAGCTCCGCTGCGGATTCCTGCGCATGCGGGAAGGGGACCGACGCCAGCATCGAAAATGAGTCTGGGGACTTCTGGCAGAGCGATGCCATGTGCTCGTTCATGTAGCGGTGCCATTTCACCGCTTTGTCGCGCGGCATGCCGTGGGCGAAGATGTCGGTCCACATCGACAGAACCTGGCGAGTCACGCCCTGCTGCTGCATGGCTTCGATACGGCGTTCGACGGGCTCGATCAGCTTGGGAAAAAAAGGCCGCACCTTGAGCCCGTAATCAAAATGCAGCGCGCACGAGCAGGTCGGCAGATGTTGGACCACAGAGATGCCGAAGTCGGTGGCCCGCTTTTCGATCGTCTCGATCAGCGTGGGAGGCACGTAATGCGCATGGACGTCGATTGGCATTGACACTCCGTCAATCTGAAATTGCGCGCGGCGGGGGCCTAAAGCCCGCGCCGCGCGAGGGTCTGCGAAACTATCGTGTCTTGGTGCCGGCGGCCTCGATTGTCTCTTTCCACCGCGGCATCGCCTCTTTCATCATGGCGGCGAACTGATCCGGGCCGATGCCGGATGCGACGAGTCCCTGGGCTTCCAGTTGCTTTTTCATTTCGGGCGTGTTCATTGCCGACAGGATCGCAGCGTGCAGCTTTTCTAGGATCGGCTTGGGCGTGCCGGCCGGCGCCATGATCCCGAACCAGGCTGAAAAGTCGAAGCCCGGATAGGTTGTGGCGATGGTCGGCACATTTGGCATCGAGGCGATTGGTTTGGCCGTTGTCACCGCAATGGCCTTCAGTTTGCCGGTGTCGATGAACTGCTTCACCGACGGCACCTGGTAGAACATCATCTTGACCTCGCCCGACACGATGTCGGTAATCGCCTGTCCCACCGCCTTGTAGGGCACGTGGGTGAGGTTGATACCAGCCTTCACCTTCAGCGCTTCACCTGCCAGGTGTGTTGTCGTGCCGGTGCCGGCCGAAGCATAGTTGAGGTTACCCTCTTTCTTCACATAAGCGATGAATTCGGCGAGGTTGCTGGCGGGCACCGACGGATGCACGACCATGATGGCTGGTGCATCGGCGATCATGGTGATCGGAGCGAAATCGGCGATCGGGTCGTAGGTAACGCCTTGCATCGACAGCGGGCCGACCGCGTGGCTGGCGACGGTGCCGAGAACAAGTGTGTAGCCGTCGTTTGGTGCCCGTGCCGCGTCGGCGCCGCCGATAGTACCGCCGGCACCAGGCTTGTTTTCGATGACGAACTGTTGCCCGAATTCGGCGCCGACTGAGTTGCCAATCAACCGGGCGATGACGTCAGCGGTCGATCCGGCACCGAACGGCACGATGAGCTTGATCGGCTTGGTCGGGTACTGTTGCGCGTCGGCGACCTCGCCCAAAAGCATCATAACCGTGACTGCGGCTGCTACGCCTAAAAGATTTCTGCGATTCATAGAGCACTCCTTTGTGTTGCATTGACCCCGGCAATTGGTCGCCTGCGTCACCGGGCTGCCGCGGCGGACTCGTGAATCAGGCTCCATACCTTTGATGGCGATAGCGGCAGCGTCAGCGGTTGCGTGCCGCACGACCTGACCGCGGCGCCGACAGCATTCCCAACGGCCGCGGCCACCGGCACCATGCCGCCCTCACCGGCACTTTTGGCGCCCAGCGGATTGGTCGGCGACAGGCGCAATTCCAGCGCGATGCTACGCAACGAGGGGAAATCGGTTGCGGTCGGCATCAGATAGTCGGCGAAGGAGGCTGTCAGCAGCTGACATTGCTCGTCGTAAATCAGGTGGTCAAGGAATACGCCGCCGAGGCCCTGTACAAGCGCGCCGATCGCTTGACCGCTCACTATCATCGGATTGATGGCGCGCCCGACATCCTCGACCGCGACGTAATCAAGCACCTCGACGCGCCCGGTGTCAGGATCGACCGCGACATAGGCGGCGTGCGTGCCGTAGCTATAGGTCGGCTTGTTGACGAGGAAGATGCCGTCGACGCTCAGCAATCCGTCTTCCGGCGGGCGGCTTGTGGCGATCTGGCCGAGGCCGACCGATGCACCGGCGTCGGAGACGACCGCGCCATTCTCGAAGCGTAGTTCTGAGTTTGGCCGGCCGAGCAGGTTGGCCGCGGCCTCGATTACGGCCGTGCGAAACTTGTTCGCGCCATCGAGCACCGCCGAGCCGCCGACAATGATCGACCGGCCGTGGTAGCTGCCCAGTCCATCGGCCAGACGTGCGGTCGAGCCATGGTCGATCCGGAAAGCGCTGATCGGGATGTTCAGGGCGTCGGCGGCGATTTGCGAGAACGTAGTCTCTAGACCCTGGCCCAGCATCGACGATCCGACGGCGATGGTGACCATCCCGTCTTTTTCAAGCACGAAGCGGGAGGTCTCTTTCGGCCCGGCGCCGCCGCTCTCAACGAAACTGGCAATGCCGACGCCATGATAACGGCCGTCGATCAGGCGGCCTTGAATGGCGGCTTTGCCAGCCCAGTCGATTTCCGTCAGGCAGCGCTCGAAGGCGTTGTGATAGTCGCCGGTGTCGTAGATCGCTTCCGGCAGATGCGGCGCGCGCTTACCGATCGAATAGGGCAACTCGTCCTCGCGGATGAGGTTGATGCGGCGGAATTCGGCCGGATCAATGCCGAGATCGGCGGCGGCCATATCCAGCAGGCGCTCGCGAAAGAAATTGGCTTCAAAACGGCCTGGCCCGCGATAGGTGCCGACCGGCGTCTTGTTGGTCATCAAAGCGAGGACGGTGATGTCTACGTTCGCTATACGATAGGGTCCTTGCAAGAACATGCCGGCGGCAGTCGGCACCACGCCGCCATTGGTGCGGATATAGGCGCCCATGTCGCCGAACACTTCGCCACGCAGGCCGGTGATCTTGCCGTCCTTTGCGCAGGCGATCTCTACAGTCGCACCAACGTCGCGCGAATGGTTGGTCGCCATTAGGTGTTCGCGCCGGTCCTCAATCCAACTGACCGGTTTGCCCACCATTCGGGCCACAAATGGAACAAGGTAATCTTCCGGATAGAATTCACCCCGCACACCAAAACCGCCGCCGACATCGACCTCGATTAGCTCGAGGCTGGTTTCCGGCAGGTTCATCATGGCGGCGAGCGCGCGCCGGTTGAAATAGGGGACCTTGGCGGCGCCGTAGAGCTTCAGCGTCTGGCCGCTGGCATCCCATTGCGCCGTCAGGCCGCGCGTTTCCATTGGCGCGGCGGTGTGGCGCTGGACCTGGAACGTTTCCTTGCGGGTGTATTCGGCAGTCGCGAAAGCGCCGTCCGGATCGCCGGACGTGGTGTGATAACGTAGGGCGACATTGGTGCCCGTCTCTTCGAACAAGAACGAGCCGCCCGCGTCAACATCCCGGTCGCCGACCGGCGGCAGGCTGTCGATCTCGATTTCGATCAGGTCGATGGCGTCTTCGGCGAGCGCGCGGCTGTCGGCCACGACAACGGCGATCGGTTCGCCGACATAGCGGACCTTCGCCGAGGCAATGACAGGCTGATGATAGGGCGCGAATTCCGGCAGCGGAACGAGCCGCAGCGGAATTCGTGGAATCGGTTGCGGGATATCCGCCGCTGTCACGATCGCATGAATGCCGGGCAAAGCGCGGGCGGCGTCGAGGCCGAGCCGGACGATACGGCCGTGGGCGACGCTGCTGCGCACGATGGCGGCGTGCAGCATGCCGGCTTTACGAATATCAGCGACGTATTGGCCCATACCGCTAAGGAATCGCTCGTCTTCCAGCCGCTCCAGCGACGTTCCGACCAGCGTGGCATTCTGGACAAAGGTCATAGCGGCTGGCCCGCGCGCGCTGGTCCCCGGTAGGCGGCGCGCGCTTCAAGAACCGCCTGGACGATCGGGATGTAGCCGGTGCAGCGGCAGATGTTTCCGGACAGGACCTCGCGGATACGGTCGGCATCGGCGCCGGGCTCCTGGGTCAGCAGGGCGTGCGCGGTGGTTAGAATGCCCGGCGTGCAGAATCCGCATTGCAGGGCATGATGTTTACGGAAGGCGCGCTGCAGCGGACCGAGTTCGCCGCCCGGCGCTGCCAGACCTTCTACGGTGACGATCGATGCGCCGTCGGCCTGAGGAGCCAGCATCAGGCAGGATCGCACCGCCTCGCCATCGATCAAGACGGTGCAAGCCCCGCAGACGCCGTGCTCACATCCAATGTGGGTACCTGTGAGCTTCAGCTCGTCACGGAGAAAATCGACCAGCGTCGAGCGCGTATCGGCGGCGTGGACATAGCGCGCGCCGTTAACGTCCAGAGTGATGTCGATCTTTCGGCTCATGTGGCCACCGGACCACGTTGTATGCCTGCGGCGGCAGCGAGCGCGCGTTCGATCATCGTTCCGATCAGCGCCTTGCGATACTTGGCAGATGTATGGATATCGTCCGAGGTTTGGGCTACCTCCTCTCCCAGCGCTTTAGCTTTGGCGATGACGTCTCGGTCGATCGAGCGGCCGGCCAGGAATTCCTCGACTTGCGTTAGGCGGATGGCGCGTTCGGCTTCGCCGATGATTCCAACGTGCGGATCGACGGCCCGGTTGCTCGCATCGAGATCGTAGAACACCGCTGCGGCAGCTACCGCGAAATCGCCGCGCCGCCGCGCGAACTCCTCGAAACCCCAGCGTCGGGCTGTCGGCCAGACCGGAAAGCGGATCTCGGTAATCATCTCGTCGGGGTCAAGGCTCGTCGTCATGGCACCGAGCACGAACTCGGCTCCCTTGATGGTCCGTTCGCCGCCGGGACCGTAGACCACAACGTCGGCACCGCAGGTCGTAACCAACGCGGGAAATTCCGACGCCGGATCGCTATGGGCGAGACTGCCGCCGACCGTTCCGCGATTTCGAATCTGATAATGGGCAACATGACAAATAGCGGCAGCCAGCAAAGGGTGCGCGTTTTTCAGTCCGGCATGACGCTCGATGTCGCGCCACGTC
Organism: Rhizobium sp. Q54; assembly: GCA_945870035.1. Taxonomy (GTDB): domain Bacteria; phylum Pseudomonadota; class Alphaproteobacteria; order Rhizobiales; family Xanthobacteraceae; genus Pseudolabrys. The sequence goes on from CAMBQQ010000138.1 coordinate 8,954, forward strand.
GTAAGCGCACCGAAATGAATCCCGTTCGGTCTAATGTCGATCTGGTTGAGGCCTGGTAGCCGGCTAATATCGACCAAAATCTCCGGAGCGAGGAGACGAAATGCCAGCATCGGCATCAGGCTTTGACCGCCCGCGATCAGTTTTGCCTCGCCATTATAGGCCACCAGCACACCGATGGCCTCTTTTATTGTCTTTGGACGGATGTAATCGAGGTCCGGTAGCTTCAATGAAGTACCTCAAGCAGTAGATTTGCTGGGCTTTTTCAGCCCGCATTCCCCGGATGACGCTCTGATTTTCGCAATGCTCACGCCGATTCAGATATAGGTATCAGCACCTTATCCTGGATATAGGGAGGCGATCATGGCACACCCAGCGGGTGAAACGGAATCGGACGCTGCTCGGCTCAATTTTGA
>CAMBQQ010000139.1 GCA_945870035.1 Rhizobium sp. Q54
GCTCGGTTGTGCCGAACCGCTCCGCCAAAGCTGACGCGGGCTCCGCGCTGGCCTGGATCGCCGCCCGCACCTTCGGCGTCGTCGTTGCTTGGCTGTGAAGTTGGATCAACATGCCCGAACCCCGCTTCGAATGTCCCTCAGGATCGATCGCGCCATGAAAAAAGCAGAGCGACGAGGGTCTATGTGATCATCCGGGATGGAACACTTAGTAATGCCTTCCGGGCAGGCGATGCCACTCTGGTCGTGCCGCTGGATTTCATGCGCATCCCGTTGATCGCGGTGGTCGGCTGGGCGTTTTACGGCGAGCGGCTCGATATATTCGTGCTGATCGGCGCCTTGATCATCATCGGCGGCGTGCTCTGGAACCTGCGTTCGGAGCATGCGCGGGCGCGAGGCAGTCTCGCAAAACCGTCCTTTCCGGACTAGAGTAAGACCATGCAACGCTTCGCTTCGACAATGCTGATTGCCACGTCCCTGGGTCTTGCCGCCTCCAGCGCGGCCTGGTCACAGGCCGGCAGCCCGACCTGCCAGCGGCTTGAAGCGCAGCTGACCTCGCTCGACCGCGGCAATGGCGATCCGGCCCGCGCCGAGCGCCTCAGGCGCGCCGAAGAGGCGCTCAACCGCCAGCAGAACGAGGTCGACCGGCTGGTCGATCACGGCCGCCGCAGCAATTGCGAAAGCTCCGGCTTCTTCTCCATCTTCAGCCAGCCGCCACCGCAATGCAGCGGCATCAACCGGCAGATTGGCCAGCAGCGCAATACGCTCGAGCGCATGCAGGTCGAGTTCGAACAGCTCAACGGCGGCACCGCCGAACGCGCGGCGCAGCGCACCTCGTTGCTGATCTCGCTCGGCGAAAACAATTGCGGCGCGCAGTATCGCTCGGCGGCACTGCAAGGCCAGCAAGGCGGTTTCTTCGACCGCCTGTTCGGCCCTGGCGGCAACAATAGCGGCGGCCTGTTCTCGACGCCGTCCGGCCCGATGGGCAGCACCTTCCGCACCATCTGCGTGCGTTCATGCGACGGTTATTATTTCCCGATTTCATACGCGACGACGCCGGAGCGTTTCGGCGAAGACGGGCAAGCCTGCCAGCGCATGTGCCCGGCGGCGGAAGTATCGCTCTACACCTATCACAATCCCGGCGAGGAAGTGGCGCAGGCCGTCTCGCTTAGCGGCCAGCCTTACACATCGCTGCCGAACGCCTTCAGCTACCGAAAAGCGCTGACGCCGGCTTGCGGCTGCCGCAGGCCGGGCGAGAGCTGGGCCAACGCGCTCAAGACATTGGGCGGCGACGAAACGCTGGCGCCGGGCGACGTCGTGGTGACCGAGCAGAACGCCAAGCAATTGTCGCAGCCGCGGACGGGGCCGGACGGCAAGCCGATCCGCCGCGACACGAGGACACCGGCGAACGCGGGCGCGCAGCCCGGAGCGCAAACGCAGCCAGCCGCGCCAGCACCGGCGGCTTCAACCGACACCAAGCGCGACGTGCGCACAGTCGGGCCGACGTTCTTGCCGGCGCGTTAACTTCTAGAAGTCGAACGCTTCCGTCTTCACCGATTGCCCGGAGATCGGCGACGGGTCGGGCGCCGGCAACGGCGTGCCGGGATCGCGGAAACGGTTGGTGATCGGGTAGCGGCGGTCGCGGCCGAAATTCTTCAGCGTGACCTTGACGCCCGGCGCCGCCTGCCGCCGTTTGTATTCGGCGATGTTGAGCAGGCGCTCGATGCGCACCACCGTGTCACGCTCGAAACCGGCATCAACGATGACCGAGATCGGTTCCTCGCGCTCGACCAGCCGCTCGAGGATCGGATCGAGAATCGAGTAAGGCGGCAGTGAGTCCTCGTCCTTCTGGTTCTCGCGCAATTCGGCGGTCGGCGGACGCGTAATGATGTTCTCGGGAATGACGACGCCATCGGGCCCGAGCGCGTCGTTCGGCTTCCACGCATTGCGCAGGCGCGACAGCCGGAACACTTCGAGCTTGTAGAGATCCTTGATCGGATTGAAGCCGCCGTTCATATCGCCATAGAGCGTGGCATAGCCGACCGACATTTCCGACTTGTTGCCGGTGGTGACGACCATCAGATTGAACTTGTTGGAGATCGCCATCAGAATGGTACCGCGCGCGCGGGATTGCAGGTTCTCCTCGGTGACGTCGCGCGACTTGCCGGCGAAAGCCGGAGCCAGCGCCTGCTCCAGCCCTTCGACCGCCGGCGCTATCGGAATGATCTCGTAAGCAACGCCCAAGGCCTTGGCGCACAAGGCCGCGTCGTCGAGCGATTCCTGCGCGGTGTACTTGTACGGCATCATGATGCAACGGACGCGCTCGGCGCCGAGCGCATCGACCGCCATCGCCGCGACCAGTGCGGAGTCGATGCCGCCGGACAGGCCGATGACGACGCCCGGAAAGCCGTTCTTGTTGACGTAATCGCGCAGGCCCAAAACACAGGCGGCATAATCGGCGCGCTCGGCTTCGATGCCGGCGACCACCGGGCCGTTCTCGCAAACCCAGGCGCCGCCGCGCCGCACCCATTGCGTGGTGACGATGCTCTCTTCAAAGGCACACATCTGGAACGCCAGCGAACAATCGGCATGCAGGCCGAATGAGACGCCGTCGAAGACCAGTTCGTCCTGGCCGCCGACCTGGTTGACATAGACGGTCGGCAGGCCCTGCTCGGTGACGCGCGCCACTGCGATGTTGAGGCGTACGTCGCCCTTCTGCCGCCAATACGGCGAGCCGTTCGGCACCACCAATATTTCGGCGCCGGTCTCGGCCAGACACTCGACGACTTCCTCGCCCCAGATGTCCTCGCAGATCGGTACGCCAAGGCGTACGCCGCGGAAGTTCACCGGGCCGGGCATCGGCCCCGCCGCGAAGACGCGCTTTTCGTCGAACACGCCATAGTTCGGCAAATCGACCTTGAAGCGCAGCGCCGCGATTCTGCCGCCGTCGAGCAGCGCCACTGCGTTATAGAGCTTGCCGGCATCGACCCAGGGCGTGCCGACCAATAGCGCCGGGCCGCCGGACGCGGTTTCAAGCGCCAGCTTTTCGATCGCGGCACGGCAGGCGGCCTGAAAGGCCGGCTTCAACACCAAATCTTCCGGGGGATAGCCGGCAATGAAAAGTTCGGGAAACACGACAAGATCGGCACCCTGCGCCGTTGCTTCGTCACGGGCGCGCCGCACCTTGGCGGCGTTGCCGGCGATGTCGCCGACCGTCGCGTTAAGCTGCGCGCAGCAGATCGCCAGTCTGTCGGCCGGACGGTTGTTCATAAGGATTGTCTACCGCCTCGCCATGACGTCCGGCAATGGGCAAAACTGCGGGGCTCATTCGCTCCGCAGTCTTGGCCGTTGTGCCGCATCCGATCAGAGCCCGGCCACGGCCCGGATCGGCTTGGCCGAACGCTCTTTCTTGAGCAGGTCGGACAACAGGAACGCCATGTCGATGGCCTGCTCGGCGTTAAGGCGCGGATCGCAGACCGTGTGATAGCGGTCGTTGAGATCGGCGTCCGAAATCGCGCGGGCGCCGCCGGTGCATTCGGTGACGTTCTGCCCGGTCATTTCCAGATGCACACCGCCGGCATGGGTGCCTTCGGCCGCGTGCACGTCGAAGAACGAACGCACTTCCTTGAGCACCAGATCGAACGGCCGCGTCTTGTAACCCGACGCCGAGGTGATCGTATTGCCGTGCATCGGATCGCACGACCACAGCACCACCCTGCCTTCGCGCTTCAAGGCGCGCACCAGAGCCGGCAGATGGTCGCCAACCTTGTCGGCGCCAAAACGGCCGATCAAGGTCAGACGGCCCGGCTCGTTGTCCGGATTGAGGATGTCGACGAGCCGCAGCAAATCGTCGGCCTTGAGCGAGGGACCGCACTTCAGGCCGATCGGATTCTTGATGCCGCGCGCCCATTCGACATGGGCGTGATCGGGTTGACGGGTGCGGTCGCCGATCCAGATCATGTGGCCGGAGGTGGCGTACCAGTCGCCGGTCGTCGAATCGATGCGGGTGAAGGCCTGTTCGTAGCCGAGCAGCAGCGCTTCATGGCTGGTGTAGAAATCGGTGGTGCCGAGCGTCGAGTCGACCGCGAAGGTCAGGCCGCAGGCGCGCATGAAATCGAGCGCGCCGGAGACGCGGTCGGCGAGATCGGCATAGGCTTTCGATTGCGGGCTGTCGCTGACCGACTGCAACATCCACTGATGCACATTCTCGACGCTGGCGTAGCCGCCCTTGGCGAAGGCGCGCAGCAGGTTCAAGGTCGCCGCCGACTGGCGATAGGCTTCGACCTGGCGGCGCGGATCGGGCGTGCGCGCATCCTTGGTGAAGGCGATGTCGTTGATGATGTCGCCGCGATAGCTCGGCAGCTCGACGCCATCTTTCTTCTCGGTGCCCGACGAGCGCGGCTTGGCGAACTGGCCGGCAATGCGGCCGACCTTCACCACCGGCGACGCGCCGGCATAGGTCAGAACGATCGCCATTTGCAGAAACACGCGGAAGAAATCGCGGATGTTGTTGGCGCCGTGCTCGGCAAAGCTCTCGGCGCAATCGCCGCCCTGCAACAGGAACGCCTCGCCTTGTGCCACGCGGCCGAGCGCCTTCTTCAGATTGCGGGCCTCGCCGGCAAAAACCAGCGGCGGGAAGGTCGCAAGCTGCTTTTCGGTGTCGGCCAGAACCTGCGGGTCCGGGTAGTCCGGAACCTGCAAAATCGGCTTGTTGCGCCAGCTATCCGGCGTCCAACGCTCAGGCATCGCACATACTCCAACGATTGCCGGGGGTTATATACGAAAGCCGTGCCCAGAGGCCAGCCCCATCGGCAGGCCGGCAGGCGCGGCGCTTAAAGCTAGCGGTCCCGGCCGAAGCAGGAGCGGACCGGACGGTTGCATTTTTTACAGATGCTATTGCCTAGCCCCGCCCGCCACAATCTAATCGGGGCATCCTCTGGGGGGTGGTGGTATGCGTATCGTGTGGCGTCGACTCTGCGTTATTGCGCCTTGTGCGGTCCTTTTGGGCGCCTGTGCCGCCTCGGATTTCAGCAAACCCGTGACGGATTTCTCGGACGCGGCCAAAAAGGCCGCGACCAGCCTGACTGATTATGAAAAGACGCTCGATCAGGCAGCGGTCGATGCCAACATCAGTTACGCGCTGGGTCATCCAAGCGCGCTTCGTTATCCGCGCGGCGATTGCATTCAAGGCGCGAAACGCTGCCGCCTTATCATCCGTGGCGAAGGCGGCAATGAGATCAACCTGGATCCTGGACCGGTCGATCCACGCATTCGGGGCGCCATGGCTGCTGTCGTCAGTTACGTAGACAACCTCAAGGCGATAGTCACGGCGGACAATGCGGCAGCAATCAAGTCTGCTTCGGATGCAGCGGCCGCAAGCGCGATAAACTTCGCGAAAGCGGTCGACGGCTATAACGCGCAAAAACGATCGGGGGCGGAAAAGCTCGAACCTCAGGTAAGCGCGCTCGCCGCACCGGTCAGCGCCGCACTCACTTACGGCCTGACGCAATACGCCGAAACCATCAAAGTACAGGCGCTACGCCGCGCGACGACGGCGATGAACCAAGCGATGCCGGAATTCATGACCATCGCCGGCACCGTCGCCGACAGCGGCCTGACAAGCAAACGCAATCAGCTTGCTTCGGCATTCGACAACGCCAACTCCGCCTTCATCGAGGGCGTCAGCGCCGTCGCTGCCGCGCGAACCAAGAAAAAGGAAAAGACCGACAAGGGAGGCGACGATGATGGCACCCTCCCCGAAATCGATCGCGGCAAAATCGTTGCCTTCCAGAACGCGGCGCAAGCTTACGATGCGAGTCTTCAACTTAACGCCAGCCAGATATTTTCCGATCTCGCCGAGGCGCACGACAATCTGACAAAAGCAATCAACGAGCCGGAAATTTCCCTCGACGAATTCGCCGCTATTCTGCAGCGGGTCGTGGAAGGCGCAAGCAAGCTCAACGACATCTCAAAATCCCTGCAAACTGCATCAACGAAAAAATAGAGAGGCAGCCATGGCAGAAGGCAACAAAAACAACACCATCAAGAGCATATTGAAGTTGCGCGACGAAGCGCGTCTTGAAATTTACGATAAAGCGCGACAACTGGACGACCAGTTGGAGACGCTAAAAGACATCGGCTATAGCCGGCCGCTGAACAACGCAGAGACGGCGTTACTTAAGAAAATTAATGCGGCAAAAGGCTCGCTTTACTCAGCCGAAAACGAACTCGTGCTCATGACAGTCGTGGCGCTCGACAAATCTGCGGAGGTCACCCGTTTTATAAACGTCGTCAACGCGACTAATAAGGATCTCAAGTCAAAGTTGAATGATGTCGGCGCCATCGCCGAAAAGATCAAGAAACTCGACGCTCTGCTTCAGAAGGTCACGGCCGTGGTTACCGGATTGACAAAGTTGTTGCCGCTACTTGCCTAAGCGCCTACTCCGCCGCCTTGGCCCGCGTATAGCTCGCCGCCTTGTCCCGCATCGTCACCAGTTCCTCGGCCATGGTCGGGTGCACCGCCATGGTGGCGTCGAAATCGGTTTTAGTGGCTCCCATTTTGACGGCAATGCCGATCAACTGGATCATTTCGCCGGCGTCCGGCCCGGCAATATGGCAGCCGACCACCTTGTCGGAGGCGGCATCGACCAGAAGCTTCATGAACACGCGGCCCGCCCGGCCGGACAAAGTGGCTTTCATCGGCCGGAACGAGGTCTTGTAGATATCGATGGTATCGAACTGGGCGCGTGCCTGCGCCTCGGTCAGGCCGATGACGCCAAGTTCAGGCTCGGAGAACACCGCGGTCGGCACATTGACATGATCGACCTTGGTCGGCTTGCCGCCATACAGCGTGTCGGCGAAGGCGTGGCCCTCACGGATCGCCACCGGCGTGAGATTGACGCGGTTGGTGACATCGCCGACCGCATAGATGTTCGGCACCGAGGTCCGTGAATACTCGTCGACCTGAATGCCGCCATGCTCATGGCATTCCATCTTCAAGGCTTCACAGCCGATGCCCATCACGTTCGGCCGGCGGCCGATGGCAAACATCACCTTGTCGGCGGCAATGGCCGAGCCGTCAGACAGCATCACCGCATAATCGTCGCCCGCCTTCTCGACCGCATCGACGGTGTGACCGCACAACACCTTGATGCCACGCGCCTGCATTTCAAGCCGGAGATGCTCGCGGATATCGTCATCGAAGCCGCGCAAAATATTCTCGCCGCGATAGACGAGCGTCACCTTGCTGCCGAGCCCGGCAAAAATACAGGCGAACTCGACCGCGATATAGCCGCCGCCCTGCACAACGATGCGCTTGGGCAATTCGGCCAGATGCAACGCTTCGTTCGACGAAATGACATGCTCGAGGCCTGGAATTTTCGGCCCCATATGAGGCCAGCCGCCGGTGGCGATCAGAATGGTCTCGGCACGAACGCGCGCGCCGGTCGAGAGCCGCACGGTATGTTCGTCTTCGATCACCGCGCGGGCCCGCGCGATCTGCACCTTCCAGCGCTCCAGCGTCGCAACATAGGCGGCTTCCAGCCGCGCGATCTCGCGGTCTTTGTTGGCGATCAGAGTCGGCCAGCTGAACGTCGGCTGTTCCGGCACAGTCCAGCCGAAGCCGGCGGCATCCTCGAACTCGTGGCCGAAGCGCGAAGCGTAGACCAGAAGCTTCTTCGGCACACAGCCGCGGATGACGCAGGTGCCGCCGACGCGGAATTCCTCGGCCACCATCACGCGCGCGCCGTAACTTGACGCAATGCGCGCGGCGCGAACGCCACCGGAGCCCGCTCCGATGACGAAGAGATCGACGTCGTTTTCTGCCATTTGCCGTTAATGCCAGGCCGAAGCGAAACCGCTCAGAGCGCGTAGCCCTTCTTTTTCAACTCTTCGCGCATCTTGGCGGTTACTTCTTCCGACAATTTGTTGGCCCAGTCTTGCGCGTGTTTCAGGCTCGCATTGACGACCGTGCCCTGCTCGGCAACGAATTTCTTGCCGATCGGCGAGTTGTAGAAGACGAGCAGATCCTTCAACTCCTGCTCGGTGAAATGCTCGGCATAGAGCTTGGCGACCTCGGCGGTGAGTTCAGACACCCGCGGAGCCAGGTCGGCACGCATCTTTGTGACAATTCCATTGAGATCGCCGGCCAGACCGGGGTTCTGTTGCAGGAACAGAAGTTTCGACTGCTCGACGACGCCCGGCACCAGGGTGTCGAACAAGGTGGTGGCGCCGCTCAATTTCACAATCTCGACGGCGGTGGCCAGCGCGGCCGGCGTCGGCGGCGCGGCAAAAGCCTTGAGCGCGGGAAGCGACGTCGTCAGCAGGGCGCCGACTATCGCCACACGGACGGCGCGCCGGATTGCCTGGAAGAAAGTCATTATCGCAGCTCCATTCGGTTCAAATTAAATCAGCTTCGCCCGATGATGCGGGTGCCGGCCGGGCCACCGATTATCGCGGTTTCCGCCATGCCGACAAAAAGCCCATGCTCCATCACGCCGGGAATCGTCGCGAGCGCATGCGCCAACGCTGCCGGATCGTCGATCCGGCCAAGCTGGGCATCGATTATCCAGTGCCCGCCATCCGTGACGAAAGCATGGCCGTCCTTGCCGAGCCGCAGCTTCAAGGGACCGCTCGCCTGGATACCTGCGATCGTCTTGTCGATCGCCCGCAATGTCGCCAGAAAGCCGAACGGCGTGACCTCGATCGGCAGCGCAAAAGCGCCAAGCTTTTCAACGCATTTGCTTTCATCGGCGATGACCAGCATGCGCGCCGATGCCGCCGCGACGATTTTCTCGCGCAACAGAGCGCCGCCGCCGCCCTTGATCATGCTCATGTCCGGCGCGATTTCGTCGGCGCCATCCACCGTCAAATCAAGCTCCGGCGTCTCGTCCAATGTCGTCAGCCGAATACCGCAGGCCAATGCCTGGGCGCGAGTCGCCTCCGACGTCGGCACCGCGATAATGTCGAGGCCGGCGCGGACACGCTCGCCGACCAAATCGACGAAGTGCTTGGCGGTCGAGCCGGTGCCGAGGCCGAGCCGCATGCCGGAGGTCACGAATTCAAGGGCGCGGGCGGCTGCGGCGCGCTTCTGGTCATCGGGACTCAAGGACAATGCTGAAATCCTCACGGAGGCGAAAGGCAGGTCTGTCTAGCTGTCACATCCCGGTAGGTGATATGGCTGTTTTCTGAACAACTCCGGTTTCAGGCTATGCCAGTCCTTCATGGCCTGCAAGGGTGTCTTGCTGCCCAAGGCTGATTGCGGAAGCTGCTGGTTGTAAAGCAGCACGTAACGATGCA
>CAMBQQ010000140.1 GCA_945870035.1 Rhizobium sp. Q54
TCGCCTTGATGGCCACGCACTCTTGCCAAAACTTATCCTGGGGGTAAAGTTCACTAACGGGTTGGAGGTCATCGCCAAGGCGAGCGACCTTCAGGACGAAAACGCCGCCTAAAAGATCAGGCCGTCACCAACTTTAGGCGATAGCTCAAGCCAGCGATACTGCCACGATCAGCAGCAAGAAGGCTTTGTCTTCAAGGGGGCGTGCGAGTGACACCGATCAATGTCCGCTATTGTGGTTCACACGGCGAAAGACGCCGAGCGAACCAAGCCTATGCCTGTGGTCTTAGCTCCGCCTTGACGAGATTCGCACTAAGCTGGACGACACAGTGGAGGTGACGGCTGGCATTAGCATGTAGGATTTTTGCCTGCCGCCGAGCCAATCAGCGCCTGAGTAGAACGATCAAAATGACGATCACCAGCACCAGACTGAGGCCACCCCCATAGTAGTGGAAGGGAGGGCCGACATAGAAGCCACCGCCACCGAAAAGGAGAACGAGAACAACCAATAATACGATTAGCCCCATCGTCTTGCCCCTATGGAATGCGTATTTCTAGATCGCTTCTGCCTGCATTTGAGCGGAGGTCAGCGATAGCGAAACTAACGCTCAAACTTAGACTTCAATACAATTACATTAAGAGCAGCGCTGGAATAGACCACATTGACCCCGATCAATTTGTTTAACCGATATTGTCGCGCGCGTTAACGATGCAATTCGTCTGCCTTTAATCGACGCAGACGATGGGCTGTCCATCAAGGCGCGTGGCCTGCGGCCGGGCAATCAAAAACGAACAGCTGGCTAATTCAACTGGCTGTTGAGCGGGCGATAATTGCCGCTGTCGTCCCATTCGAACACTTCGTCGACTTGCGGATGGCGGATCGGCGTACCGGATGTGTCGGGCAACAGGTTCTGCTCGGACACGTAAGCGATGTACTCGGTCTCGGCGTTTTCCGCGAACAAGTGATAGAACGGCTGGTCCTTGCGGGGCCGCACATCGGCGGGAATCGCCTCCCACCATTCCTCGGTGTTATTGAACACCGGGTCGATATCGAAGATCACCCCGCGGAACGAGAACAGCCGGTGCTTGACCACCTGGCCGATGGTGAACTTTGCGGTGTGGGTCTTGTTCTTGGACAGGCTCATGGACCGACCAGTTAGTGGGTCATTGCGGCGTTGGCTAGTCGAAAAGACGTAGGGAACCGCTTTAAAGCCCGTATCGCTCGCCCATTTCCGGGTCCTTGGCCGCGACCAGTTTGGCCAGGTCGATCAGCACCTTGGCCTGCTTCCAGGTGGCGTCGTCCTGCATCTTGCCGTCGATCATGACCGCGCCGGCGCCGTCCGGCATGGACGAGACGATTTTCTGGGCGAAGGCGACCTCGGCCGGGTCCGGCGCATAGACCTTTTTGGCGATGGCGATCTGCGAGGGATGCAGCGTCCAGGCACCGACGCAGCCAAGCAAAAACGAATTGCGGAACTGTGACTCGCAGGCGGCGGCATCGGAGAAATCCCCGAACGGGCCGTAGAACGGCTTGATGCGAGCCGCGGCGCAGGCATCGACCATCTTGGCCGTGGTGTAGTGCCAAAGGTCCTGCTGTGAGGTGGCGCGCGGTTTGTCACCGTCGGCGTCCGCCAGCACCTTGTATTCCGGGTGGCCGCCGCCGACGCGGGTGGTTTTCATGGCGCGCGACGCGGCGAGATCGGCAGGCCCCAGGCTCATGCCGTGCATGCGCGGCGAGGCCGTCGCGATGGCCTCGACATTGTTGACCCCTTGCGCGGTTTCCAGAATGGCGTGGATCAGGATCGGCTTTTCAATCTTGTGGCGGGCTTCGAGTTGCGCCAGCAGCTGGTCGAGATAGTGGATGTCCCAAGGGCCATCGACCTTGGGCAGCATGATCACGTCAAGTTTGTTGCCGATGGTGCCGACGATTTCGGTGATGTCGTCGAGCGCCCATGGCGAATTCAGGGCATTGATGCGGGTCCAAAGTCCGGTCGGCCCGAAATCGACCGACTGGCCCATTTCAATGAAGCCCTTGCGCGCGGCCTCCTTGGCCTCGACCGGAATGGCGTCCTCGAGATTGCCCAGTACGACATCGACCGTTTTGGCCAGTTCCGGCGCTTTGGCGCGCATCTTCTCCATGTGCGGCGGCACGAAATGGATCATCCGCTCGAGACGGACCGGGAGTTCGCGCATCGGGGCAGGCGCGCCAATGGCGAGCGGCTGAAAGAATTGGCGGGGCAGTTTCACAGGTTCGTCCCTTCCAAAAGCGACTTCTGGCGTTTAGAGCAATGCAAAGGCCGCGCCAAGAGGACGAACGCAGTGGGACCAAATTTCGCAAGATGGCGCGCCGGCCGGAGGCTAGTGCGGCGGATTTGAAGCGCCTCCAAAGGTGGCTGAGGGCTCGGCGAGGCGCTTCAAATCCAAAGCCGCACTAGAATCATATATTTGCTAGTGTCCCTTTGATTCCGAAGTTCGCATAAGGGAGCGCTGCAAGAGCTGGCGAACTTCGGAATCGGGACACTAGTAATGATCGAAGTCCTCAATCTGGCCTTGCCGTTTTTCGGGCTGATTTTTATCGGTTTTGCCTGCGGCAAGATTAAGCAGATCCCGGATACGGCGCTGGCATGGATGAATTTCTTCATCGTCTATGTGTCGCTGCCGGCGCTGTTTTACAGCATCCTGTCGAAGACGCCGCTTGAGCAACTGGCGCGGGTCGACTTCATTTTCGCGACCACATTGTCGACCTTCTGGGCCTTCGCCATCGCCTTCACCATTGGCATGCTGATCCGCCGCGGCCGCATCGACGAGTCGACCATTGCGGGCCTCGCCGGCGGCTACGGCAATATCGGCTATATGGGGCCAGGCTTGGCGCTGGCGACGCTCGGGGCGCAGGCGGCGGTGCCGGTGGCGTTGATTTTCTGTTTCGACACGCTGCTCTTGTTCTCGCTGGTGCCGTTCATGATGGCGGTCGCCAGCCCGGACCAGAAAAGCATCGGCTCGATTGCCCTCGACGTCGTCAAGCGCATCGGCACCAATCCGCTGGTGATTGCAACCGCGCTCGGTATTGCCTCGGCGGCAATCCAGTATCAGCCGCCGGTCGCCATCGAGCGGCTGATGCAGTTCCTGCAGAACGCCTCGGCGCCGTGCGCGCTGTTCGCGCTCGGCGTGACGGTTGCGCTGCGGCCGTTGAAGAAGATGCCATGGGAGGTGCCGTACCTCACCGCGGTGAAGCTGGTGCTGCACCCGGTGTTGATGTTCCTGTTGCTGTCGCTGTTCGGGCCGTTCGAGCAATTATGGGTCGATACCGCAATCCTGATGGCGGCGCTGCCGCCGGCGCTCAACGTGTTCGTATTCGCGCGGCAATACGACACCTGGGTCGAACAGGCCTCCGGCGCGGTCCTGGTCGGAACGGTCGTGTCGGTGCTGACATTGACCAGCGTGATGTGGATGGTGAAGACGGGCACGCTGCCGCTTTTATTGTTTAGGTAGTCCATGCAACCACTGGCGGGCTTATTGGTTCTCGATTTCTCGACGCTGCTGCCGGGTCCGCTGGCGGCCTTGATGCTGGCGGAGGCTGGCGCCGAGGTCATCAAGATCGAGCGGCCGGGCGGCGAGGACATGCGGCGCTTTCCGCCGATGGTCGATGGCGAGAGCGCGGCTTTCGCCATGCTCAATCGCGGCAAGACAATCGTCACGCTCGATCTCAAGAGCGAGACCGACCGCGCGCAGCTTCAGCCGCTGCTGGCGCGCGCCGATATTCTGATCGAGCAGTTTCGTCCCGGCGTGATGAAGCGCTTGGGCCTCGGTTATGACGACCTGCGGGCGATTAATCCGAAGCTGATCTATTGCTCGATTTCCGGCTACGGCCAGAGCGGGCCGCGCGCCGACGAGGCCGGCCATGACGTCAATTACATTGGCGCTACCGGCTTGCTCGATTTGCAGCCCGGGCCGATTGAGCGGCCGGTTTTGCCGCCGCTCCTGGCGGCCGATATTGGCGGCGGCAGCTTTCCGGCGATGATCAACATTCTCTTGGCATTGCGGGCGTGCGACCGAAGCGGGCAGGGCGCGTTCATCGACATCGCCATGACAGATACGATGCTCACCTTCGCCTGGTATGCATTGGCGCTCGGTCAGGCCGGCGGCAAATTCCCCAAGCCGGGTGAGATGTCGCTGGTCGGCGGCGCGCCGCGCTATCGGCTTTATCCGACCAAAGACGGCAAGGTTGTCGCGTGCGGCGCGCTGGAGCAGAAGTTCTGGCTGGCGTTCGCCGCGGCGATTGGGCTTGGAGATAAGTTCGTCGATGACCGCCGCGATCCGGCCGCGACATGGGAGGCGGTGGCCAAATTGATCGCGGCGCGAACGGCGGACGAATGGCGGCCTGTGTTCGCCAAGGCCGACTGCTGCGTCACCATCGTGACGCCGCTGGAAGAAGCGATCCGCGATCCACACTTCGCCGGACGCGGTCTGTTCGCGCACCAGATCGAAACCGCGTCGGGCAAGAAAATCCCGGCGCTGCCGGTTCCGATCGATCCGCAGTTTCGCGCTAAATAAATTCGCCGCGCATCAGCCGCGGCTGCGCCGACGACGGCGCAATGCCTTCGCGCATAACGGCGCGGCGCAGCGGGCCGATCTTGTCGAGCATGTAAAGACCGAGCCCGCGCAGGCCCTGCACCGGCAGGAAATCGGTGAGCAGCGTGCGGTTGACCAAATCGATAACCAGTCCGCGCGTGGTGACATCGGCGCGGCGGTGCTTGTCGTAGGCCGCCAGCACATCGGGCTCGCCAATGTCGCGGCCGTTGCGTTGCGCCTCGGCGGCCAGCTCGCCGATGGCGGCGGCATCGCGCAAGCCGAGATTAAGGCCCTGCGCGCCGATCGGCGGGATGACATGTGCGGCTTCGCCGACCAGCGCGATGCGCTTGGCGCCGAAGCTGTGCGCGGTGACAGTGCTCAAGGGGAACAGGCCGCGGCCGGGCTCGAGTTCGATCTTGCCGAGGATCGAATGCGACGCGCGCTCGATCTCAGCGGCAAGCGCTGTGTCGTCGAGCGCGGCGATGTCATCGGCCTGGCGCGGCTCCAGCACCCAGACCAGACTTGAACGTGAGCCGGGCAGCGGCACCAAAGTGAACGGCCCGTGCGGGGTGTGAAATTCGGTCGAGGTGTCGCGGTGCGGCCGCGAGTGGCGCAGGCAGACGGTGAGCGCGACCTGGCTGTAGGCGTGTTCGTTGACACCGATGCCGGCGGCCTTGCGGCACAGCGACTGGCGGCCATCGGCGCCGACGACGAGACTGGCGCTCAAGCGGCTGCCGTTTTTGACTGTTACGACAACCGAGTCGTTGGCCGGCTCGACGGCGGTCACTTCGTCGTCGATGACCCGCAGGTTCGGCAACTGGGCGGCGCGTTGTTCCAGCGCGGCGACCAGATCGCGGTTGGCGATGTTGTGGCCGAAGGCATCGAGGCCGATTTCGCTGGATGTGAATCTCACCTCCGGGGCGCGCCACAACCGGCCGGTGTCATCGACGATGCGCATGATTTTGAGCGGCGCCGATTGGGCGGTGCAGAGTTCCCAGACGCCGAGCGTCGCCAGCGCGGTGACGGAACCGCCGAGCAGCGCCGTGGTGCGGTTGTCCGGCCGGGCCGGGCGTTTGCCGACCAGCGCCGTCAAAAGCCCCCCGGCGGCCAAAGCGATGGCCGCCGTCAGCCCCGCCGGTCCCCCGCCGACCACGATTGTCTCATATTTGTCCGGCATCAAAGCGCCCGATCCTGGATGGGTTTAAGCGGATTAGCATGCCTGTTGCCTAATGCGCTATGCATCTGGGTGGGCCTGAAATGCCCGAGGATTGGCAATGACCGAGGCCACCGACCGCAGCCTGCCGCATTTGCCGCCCGCCGCCGCCCGGCTGGGCGCGGTGTTCGCGCGGCCGAAGCGGCTGGCGGTCCTGTGTGTCATCGTGCTGGTCGCGCTCGGCTGGCTTTATCTTGCCTTGCTGACGGCCGGCATGTCGGGCCCGTCCGGGACATGGATCGCCGGCGCGTGGACCGCCATTTGCGGCTCGACCTTCGGCGCCGCCTCGATGGCCGGCAGCGCCTGGGGCGTTTCCGGGTTTGCTCTGGTTGCCTCGATGTGGGGCGCGATGACGCTCGCCATGATGCTGCCGAGCGCATCGCCGATGATCCTGACCTATGCGGAAATCGCCGACACCGCCGCGCGAAAGGGCGAGCCTGTCGTGTCGCCTTTTGTGCTGGCTGCCGGCTACACTTTGGTCTGGTTCGGCTTTGCCGCGTTGGCGACCTTGGCGCAATACGCTGCGACGCGCGCAGCATTGATCGATCCCAGCATGGCAACCGTCAGCGGGCTGTTTTCCGGAGCGATTTTCTTTGCTGCGGGCGTCTATCAATTTTCCAACCTCAAGCTCGCTTGTCTGCGGCAATGCCAGTCGCCGTTCCCGTTTTTCTTCGCCAACTGGGCGACGACACCGCGCGGCGTGTTCAAGCTCGGCATCCGCCAGGGTCTGTTCTGCTTCGGCTGCTGCTGGGCGATGATGCTGCTGATGTTCGCGGTCGGCGTCATGAACGTCATCTGGATGGCGGCGCTCGGCATCGTCATGACGCTGGAGAAAATGGGAACCGGCAAGCGCTTTACCTATGCCATCGGCGTGGCGTTGCTCGCCGCCGGCGTTTGGTTCATTGGCGCTGCCGTTTTGGCCCATTGGCCCGGGCGGACAATTTGAGCTAACAAGATAATAAAATAAGGGGAGTGCGAGCGTGACCGAAGCCTGGGCCCTGAAGGGCGAGATGACCCTGTCGTGCAGCTGCACGGTGTTCTGTCCCTGCGTTTTGTCGCTCGGCGATCATCCACCGACCGAGGACCGCTGCCAGACCTGGGCCGGCGTGCGCATCGACCAAGGCAATTTCGACAATGTCGATCTCGCCGGCATCAAGGTCGGCCTGATGATGGACCTGCCGGGCATCATGTCGCGTGGCAACTGGACCGCGGCTCTGTTCGTCGACGATCAGGCCTCGATCCAGGCGGTCAAAGGGCTCACCCGCATCTTCACTGGCCGCGTCGGCGGCACCACACATTTGCTCTCGATACTGGTCGGGCAGTTTCTCGGCGTGCATCAAACGCCGATTTCCTACGAGACCGACGGCCAGACGCGGCGCATCCGCATCGAGAAATATGTCGAAGGCGCGATCGCGCCGGTGCGCGGCAACGACCGCGAAGGCAACGTCGTCATCCGCAACAGCGAATACTGGATCGGGCCCGACGTCATCGTCGCCAAAGCCGACAAGTCGCGCTTTCGCGGCTTCGGCCGCAACTGGAATCTGACCGGGCGCTCGGCCGAGATCGTCAAGCTCGATTGGGGCAATCAGCGCGCATGATCCCGAAAAGTGGGAACCGGTTTTCGGTCAAGATCATGCGCCAAAGAATATGAACTAGATGCGTTTCGCCGAAGTCCGAGCCTTTGCCGTCCATATCTTTACCGCTCTGGGCGCGGCGCTCGGCCTGTTGGCGCTGATCTTCGCCAGCGGCGGCCATTGGGCGGCGATGTTCTTGACGCTCGGCCTGGCGCTGATCGTCGACGGCGTCGACGGCCCGATGGCGCGGCGCTTCAAGGTCGCGGAAGTCCTGCCGCGCTGGTCGGGCGAGGGGCTCGATTTCGTCGTCGACTTCATCACGTATGTTTTTGTCCCTGCCTATGCGATCGCCGCCAGCGGCTTTCTGCCGGAACTGCTGGCGATCCCGCTCGCCTGCGTCATCGTCATTACCGGCGCGCTGTATTTCGCCGACGGCAACATGAAGACCGGCGATAATTATTTCCTCGGCTTTCCGGCGGTGTGGAATCTGGTCGCCTTCTATCTCTTCCTACTCGAACCAGAGCCTTGGGTCGCCGCTTTGGCAGTTGTCGCGCTGGCGGGCCTGACTTTTGCGCCCATACGCTTCGTGCATCCGCTGCGGGTGCGGCACTGGCGCATTCTTAATATCGCGCTGATGGCGGCGTGGGCGGTGATGGCTTTTATGGCTGTCGTCACCGATTTCACGCCCGGGCCTTATGTCGTTTGGGCGCTGTCGGCGATCGGCCTTTACTTTCTGATCGCGGGTTTGCTACGCCGGGCGGCGACCGATCAAGCCTAAAACTGCGTCTGGGGAGTTGCCCACATGTCACGTCCCGTTCTTCTGGTCGCCGGCGGCAGCCGCGGCATCGGCGCCGCGACCGCGAAACTGGCGGGCAAGGCCGGCTACGACGTGGCGGTGAACTACAACAGCAATTCCAACGCCGCTGCGGGTGTTGTTGACGCGGTGAAAGCCGCCGGCGGTAGATCAATCGCCCTGCAAGGCGACATGGGTCAGGAAGCCGACATCGAGCGCGTCTTCGCCGAGACCGCCAAGGCGCTCGGACCGATCACGCATTTCGTGCACTCGTCCGGCATCATCGGGCCGATGTCGCGGCTCGACGAAGCCGACAGCAAAACCATTCGCGAGGTGCTCGACGTCAACACGCTCGGCGCGCTGTTGTGTATGCGCGCCTGCGTGCGCGGCATGTCCACGAAGCACGGGGGCAAAGGCGGCTCTATCGTCATGGTGTCGTCGATGTCGGCGACCTTGGGCAGCGCCAATGAGTGCATCTGGTATGCCGCCTCGAAAGGCGCGGTCGATTCCATGGTCATCGGCATGGCGCGCGAAGTCGCCAAGGAAGGCATCCGCGTCAATGCGGTGAGCCCCGGCATGATCGACACCGATATCCAGCCGCCGGGCCGCGTCGAGCGCCTGATGTCGGCTTTGCCGCAAGGCCGTGCGGGTTCTGCCGAGGAGGTCGCCGACGGCATCATGTATCTGTTGTCGGAGGCGGCGTCCTACGTCAACGGCGCAAATCTGCGCGTCTCCGGCGCGCGCTGACGCGACAAAGCCCCGCCTTGCGCTGATGCGAGGCGGCTGCCTATGTGTTCCATCCCGGATGATCACATAGACCCTCGTCGCTCTGCTTTTTTCATGGCAAGATCGATCCTGAGGGACATTCGAAGCGGGGTTCGGGCATGTTGATCCAACTTCACAGCCAAGCAACGACGACGCCGAAGGTGCGGGCG
>CAMBQQ010000141.1 GCA_945870035.1 Rhizobium sp. Q54
ATGAGGGAAAAGGCAGCTTGTGCCACCCTCAACAGGACGCCGGGTGCATACGGCGGAGCCGCACCGGCGTCAGATCATCTGCCAATTGCCCGCCGATCCGCGCGGGCTAACGATCACGCAGCAAAAACGCTATTGTTCGAGGTGCCCTCAAAAGTGGCTGGCTAGATTGCTGCCCCAATCTATGGCTTCCGCCGAGCTATGCAAGATACGCAACCCAAAACCCCGAAATGACTCACAAGCTTGGGGTCGCAGCGACCGGCCTGCGGAAAAGTTGCGCAATAATCTTTCGCGCAACAAAGTTTCAAGGTATGGATTGTTCCGCCGGGGACACCTTCCCAAGGGGACACCATTGCCAGCCAGCCTCGATGCCATCGACCGCAAAATTCTCAAAGAGCTGCAGGAAGACGGCCGCATGACCAATGTGGAGCTGGCGCGGCGGGTCGGTATCTCCGCACCGCCTTGCCTGCGCCGAGTCCGCGCCCTGGAAGAAGCCGGCTTCATCAAGGGCTACCGCGCGCTGCTCGACGAAAAGAAGCTCGGCTACGAAGTCGTCGTCTTCGCCATGGTGCATCTGTCGAGCCAGGCCGAAGCCGACCTTGCTGCCTTCGAGGACTTCGTGCGCGCCCAGCCTTTGGTGCGCGAATGCTGGATGCTGTCCGGCGAAATCGACTTCGTGCTGAAATGCGTCGCGCCCGACTTGAAGACCTTTCAGGCCTTGGTCGAAAAGCTGACCTCCGGCCCGCATGTGCGCAACGTCAAGACGTCGATGACGTTGCGCCAGTCGAAAGACGCGGCCATGGTGCCGATGGGGTGAGGCGCCTTACTTCGCCTTTTCGATTTTCGTCACCGTGAACTGGCCGTTGATGCGCTCCGGCACAAAGCGGATTTTGTCGCCGGCCTTCACCGCCTTGGTCATCGCCGGGTCGCCGGCGCGGAACACCATGGTCATGCCGTCGTCCATGTCGAACTTCTTCAACGGCCCGTGCTTGATGGTGATCTTGCCGGCGGATTCGTCGACCTTGGTCACCTGACCGGCGATCAACTCATCACTCTGCGCCATCGCCGGAAGCGACGCCGCGGCGACCAAGGCGAGGGCGGCGAAAAATGTGCGAACTTTCATTGAGCTCTCCTGTTTGTTCCGTTCGGATTACTTGACGGTGATCTTGCCGGTCATGCCGGCTTCACGGTGGCCGGGGATCAGGCACGAATATTCGAACGTGCCGCGCTTGCTGAAGCGCCAGAGGATTTCGCTCTTGGCTTTCGGCTCCAGACTCTTCGCGTTCGGATCGTCGTGCTCCATCTCCGGATACTTCTTCATCAGCTCGGCGTGCTTGAGATTGTCCTTTTCGCTGGCCAGAATGAATTCGTGCTTCAATTCGCCACCGTTGGAGATGACGAACTTGATCTGCTCGCCACGCTTGATGGTCAGGTTTTCCGGCGTGTAGCCCATCTTGCCGTCGTCTTCGTGCATTCTCACTTCGACGACGCGGAACGGCTTCTTCGGATTGCCGGGTTCGCCGGCCGAGAAGCCGGCATGGCTGTGACCGGCGCCGCCGGGCGCGGCGACGGCAAGCCCGGCGCTGAACAGTATCGGCAGTAGCATGGCTGCGAGTTTCAGAATTTTCATGGGCAGGCTTTCCTTGGTTGATGAGGTAAGAATTTCAGCTCAGTGTTTTCCGCTGTGACCGCCGCCGGGCTTGACGACGTTGAACTCGACGGCCGGCGGCTGCGAGGCTTTCTGCTCCGGCGCGCGTGGCGCGGGCCCGGCGTCGCCCTCGAACAGATAGGCGACGGTGCCTTCGGGATTCTTGTAAGGACCCGGATCGCTGTAATCGTCGCGGGCAAGGCCCTCGCGCACCTTGACCACCGAGAACATGCCGCCCATTTCCATCGGCCCGAACTGGCCGAAGCCGGTCATCATCGGCAGCGTATTGTCGGGCATCGGCATTTCCATCTCGCCCATTTCCGCCATGCCTTTCTCGCCCATCGGCATGTAGTCGGGCACGAGCGTGCGGATGGTCCTGGCGAGGTCCTTCTGGTTGACGCCGATGAAGGTCTTCACGTCATGGCCCATCGCATTCATGGTGTGATGCGACTTGTGGCAATGGATCGCCCAGTCGCCCGGCTCGTCGGCGATGAACTCGAACGTGCGCATGCCACCGACCGGCACGTCCGTGGTCACATCGGGCCGCTGCGCGCTTGGCGGCACCCAGCCGCCGTCGGTGCAGGTCACCGTGAATGGTTCGCCGTGCTTGTGGATCGGGTGGTTGGTCATCGTCAGATTGCCGACGCGGACCCGTACGCGGTCGCCGCGCCGCGCTACCAGCGGATCGATGCCGGGAAAGACCCGCGAATTCCATGCCCACAGATTGAAGTCGGTCATGGTCATGATCTTCGGCATCGCCGCGCCCGGGTCGATGTCGTAGCTCTGCATGAGAAAGACGAAATCGCGGTCGACGCGGTGCAGCGTCGGATCGCGCGGATGAATGACGAAGGAGCCCATCATGCCCATCGCCATCTGCACCATTTCGTCGGCGTGCGGGTGGTACATGAAGGTACCGCTCTGCTTCAGCACGAATTCATAGACGAAGGTCTGGCCCGGCTTGATATGCGGCTGGGTCAGCCCGCCGACGCCGTCCATGCCGTTCGGCAGGATGATGCCGTGCCAGTGCACCGTGGTGTGCTCGGGCAGTTTGTTGGTGACGAAGATGCGGACCTTGTCGCCCTCGACGCATTCGATGGTCGGGCCGGGCGACTGCCCGTTATAACCCCACAGCTTCGCCACCATGCCCGGCGCCATTTCGCGCTTGACCGGTTCGGCGACAAGATGAAACTCTTTCCAGTCGCCGTTCATGCGCCAGGGCAGGGTCCAGCCGTTGAGCGTCACCACCGGCTGATAGGATTGACCGTCCTGAGGCATCACCGGCGGCTGCATGGCCGGCGATTTGACGATCACCGCTTCGGGGATGCTGGCGGCCCGCGCGCGGCCGCTCACCGCCGTCGCGCCGGCCAGGGCTGCCGCTGACATTCCGACAAAGTTGCGTCGTGAGAAGTTCATGCCCGTCTCTCCTTTGTCAGTGACCGGCCGGCTCGGCCGAAACCGAGGCTGCGGCTGATGTCGTTGTGACGCTCGAACCGCCATGGCCGCCGAGCACCGCCGATTTGAGATTGGTGTCCGCCAGCCAGAAGTCGCGCTGCGCTTCGATGGCCGCGATGGTGGCGGCAATACGTTCGCGCGATTCCGCCAGCAGCGCGAAAACGTCGATCTGCATGGCGTTGTAGCGCAACAGGGTTTCTTCCGAGATGACCTTGCGCAGCGGCAGCACATCGCGCCGGTAACGCCGGGCGACGTCGGCGGCGGCGCGGTATTGCGCAAGGGCTTCGCGCGCTTCCGATGCGACGTTGACGGCCTTGGCCGACAGGCGGTTGACGGCTTGGGCATAAGTCGCCTCGGCTTCGCGCACGCTTGCCGCGCCGAAATCGAACAGCGGGATTTCGAATTCGGCACCGATCCCGCGCTCGATCGTTTTTTCGCCGGCGGCATCCTCCGTTCGTTTGTAGGTGCCGGATACTTCCAGCAGATCGAGAACCCTTGTCACCTTGGTGAGGCCGTAACGCTTGCCCAGCGCAATGACTTCCAGCCGCGCAATCTGCAGATCGGCACGATGGCGAATGGCCTCGACCTCGATCTGCTTCGCATCGATCGCGCGGCCCGGCACGGCTGGCAGACTGGCCGGCAGCGCAAAGACAAGGTTGTGTCCTGACAATCCCAACACGCGGACCAAGCGCTCACGGCTCGCCGTGGCGCGCTGCCGCGCCATTGCCAGCCGCGCCATTGTCTCGGCGTGAAACACTTTGTTGCGGGCTTGATCGAGCTTGGTCATCGCGCCGCTCTCGCCAAGCCGTTTCGATAGCTCGACGGCTGCCTCCGCCGAAGACTGCACCTGGGTCAGGAAGCCGACGAGTTGGCGGGCGGCAACGGCTTCGGCAAAGGCGCGCCGGGCTTCGAAGCCTGTGCGCAAGGTCGCTTCAGCCGCACGCAGTTGCGCTTGATGGAAGCGGTCAGTCGCGATATCGGCGCGCGCCGGCAAAGTCGCCAGCGACAGAATATTGCCGATGATGCGTGCTTCCAATTCAACGCTACCGCCGCCGGCCATCCGCGCCAGATCGATTTTAGGCGAGGGCGGCAGACTGGCGCGAACCCTCGTCGACTCGGCGATTCCGAGTTCGTTGTAGGCCGCCTGCAAATCGCGGTTGTTCAGCAGCGCGACCTGGACCGCGGCATCGGCGTTCAAGCGCCGCTTGAGTAGAGCCGCGACCCGCGCATCGGCGGCGGCTATGTCGTCCTCGCTTCGCAGCGCCACCACGTCGGCTTTCAGCGCCGGCGAGGCGAGATCGCTGATGACCTCCATGCCGCCGTCGCTTGAGAAACTCGCGCAACTGGTCAATAGACCTGAGACAAGCAATGCGACGCCGATGCGTCCCGCCGGACGCGACGCAAACTCCCACCAGGCAAAGCCGGCGGAGCGCAGATTATGCGCAACCATGAAAATTCTCCTGACAATACGATCGTCGCCACGCGCCGCAATTCCGCGGTCGCGCAAGGCTCAGACTTGATGCTGTCAGGTGATGGGGGGGGGCGATGAAGCGGACCGGGAGCACGGCCGATGAGGCCGGTGACGACGCCGGATGGCGCTGCCGATGCGGGTTCGGACTGGCCAAAGGTCATGCCAGGATCGTGTGCAATCGCGGAGACGCAGAACACACCACAGCAGTTTCCGGTGTCGGATTTATCTTGGCCGGAGTGATGATCCGGCACGCCGCCAAGCTGAATCTTGCTGTCATCAGGAGCGCTTTGCTCGGGATGATGAGCGCTGCCGTCGGCATGCTGACGTGTTTCGCTGACCTGTTTCGCATCGCTCTTTGCGTCGAGAGCGCCGATGCAATGAAATACGGTCGGGCTGACGACCACGGCCAGCGCGGCCGTCGGCGCCAGGACGCAAAATGCATAAGCGACGGCGATCACAATCGCCGCCCGCCGCCGTAGATTTTTGGTCAGAGCCTTCATTGCGCCTGTGGTAAAGGGTTTTGGCAAGGGTTTCTGGCAAGCACTCTAAGCCACCATGTGCGGTGGTTTCCAGTCCGAAATAAGGCGGGCCCCCTAGATAATGTCGAACTTGCCGTCGGAATAGCTCAACTTGATGGTTAACGTGCCTTCATTGATCAGCCACGGCCGCACCGTAAAGCTGCGCGCGCCGGCTTTGTGCATCGGGTCGGACGCGGCGATCGACTTCGCTTCGGCGAGAGAAGAAGCGCGCACCACAACCATGCCTTCGCCTTCCCAGGCGTCCTCGGCGTCGTTCCACATCGGCCCGGCGCCGAACATGATGCCGCGCCTCTCCAGATCGCTCTGAAAATCGAGATGCTCCTTGAGCACTGCCATGATCGGCTCCATGCCGTTCGCCGGCTTGGTGAAGATGACATAGAGCTGCTTGCGCAGCATGGCCTCGCAGGCCTTGAGAATGTCGGCTTTCGGAATCGACTGCATGGCGCTGGCTCCCCTGTTTTTTTTAAAGCTTAGGCCGAGACCGACGCGGACCGCAATTGCTCGCGAATGGCGCGCTTCAAGGCGTCGGCAAAAGCCGGCAACGCACGCTGCTCGCGGGTGACGAATCCGACATCGCGGCGCATCACCGGCTCGATCAGCGGCCGCACCGTCAGATCGCGGCCTTTGAACATCGCGAAGGTCAGCGACGGCAAGGCGGTGATGCCGAGACCGGCCTCGACAAGCGCAATGGCCGACGGCACCTGCTCGACCTCATAGCGCGGTTCGATGGCGATGCCGCCCTGCACGAAGGCCGCGTCGGTGAGGCGCCGCACCGATGAGATGCGGGTGATGCCGATGAACGGGTACCCGGCGAGATTGCGCCAGCGCACGCTCTTTTGCCGCGCCAGCGCATGCTTGCGCGGGCAGACGAGATACGCGGTGTCGGTCGCGGCGCTTTCGAAGCCGAGTCCCGCGGTGCGGCGGGGTTTCAATGTCACCGCGATATCGACGATGCCGTCGCGTACCAAGTCCATGGCGCGTTCGTGCTGCACGTCGTGCAGATCGATATCGATATCGGGAAACGCGTCGGCGAATTGCGCCAGCGCCCGCGGCAAGGCGGCGCAGGCAATCGACGGCAGGGCGGCGATCGCCACGCGGCCGCGGCTGCCGTCGGTGCTGGCCGCCATGCGCTCCGTCGCGCGCCTGAAATCCTGCACCGCTTCGCGGGCGATTGTCGCGGCGCGGCGGCCGGCGTCGGTCAGCCGCAGCGAGCGCGTGGTGCGTTCGAACAAGGTCTGCCCGAGAGCGCTTTCGATGCGGCGGATGGTCTCGGAAAACGCCGGCTGCGAGATGCCGACATGTTTGGCCGCCGCGCTGAAGGTCGCCGCGTCGGCCGCCGCCGCCAGCACCTCGAACTGCCGCATCGTCAGATTCATTGGGTCAACCTATAGGTTCATCGTCTCTCATTATTTTACACGATAAATGCGGCTGTCTATCCTTTTCGCAACGGGACAGGGCGGATGGCGCGAAAGGTTTTCATTGGGGCAGGGGCGGGCTTCGCCGGGGACCGCACCGACGCGGCCGGGCCGGTGGTCGAGGCGCTTGCGCGCTGTGACGGCCCGCGCTTCCTGATGTTCGAGACTTTGGCGGAACGGACCCTGGCGCTGGCGCAACTGGAGCGTCGCCGCGATCCCGACCGCGGCTATAACCCGGCGCTCGAGCGCTTCATCGCGCCGATCCTTGCCCGCTGTCTTGAGGCCGGCATCAAGATCGTTGGCAATTTCGGTTCGGCCAATCCGCACGCGGTCGCACGCCGCATCGCCGCGATTGCCCGGGAACAGGGCTTGAAGCAGCCGCGCATCGCCATTGTCGAAGGCGACGACCTGATGGGCCGGATGACGCAAGCTGAACTTGTTGCGCGCGAGACCGGCGGCGCCTTGCTGGCCAAGGCCGGCGAGATCATTTCCGCCAACCTTTATCTCGGGGCGCGGCCGATCGCGCAGGCGCTCGACCAGGGCGCCGACATTGTCGTGACTGGACGCGTCGCCGATTCCGCGTTGGCGCTCGGGCCGCTGATGCACGCCTTCGGCTGGCGCGACGACGATTGGGATCGTCTGGCGGCGGGAACTCTGGCCGGCCACTTGCTCGAATGCGGCGCGCAGGTCACCGGCGGCTATTTCGCCGATCCGGGCGTCAAGGATGTGCCGAACCTCGCCGAGGTCGGTTATCCGATCGCCGAAATCGATGACGACGGCGGCATCGTCATCGGCAAGCCGACCGGCAGCGGCGGCCGCGTCGATCGTCAAACGGTCATTGAGCAGTTACTCTACGAGATACACGATCCGGCTGCCTATCTCGCGCCCGATGTCGTGCTCGACCTGACCGATGTCAGTGTCGAAGAAATCGCGCCGGACCGCGTTCGCGTCATCGGCGCGCGCGGCAGGCCGGCGCCGGCAACCTTGAAGGCGACGGTCTGCGTCGATGGCGGCGTGCTCGGCGAGGCAGAAATTTCCTATGCCGGAGTGAATGCCGCGGCACGGGCGAAGCTTGCCGCCGACATCGTCATTGAGCGTCTGCGCACGCGCGCGCCATCGCTTGCCGTTCGCGTCGATGCCATCGGCGTTGTCAGCGTGCTCGGTAGCGCCGGCGCCGTGCCGGATATTGCTGCATCGGAGTCGTCCGATATTCGCCTGCGTTTCGCCGCGCAGGCGGCGACGCAAGCCGAAGTCGAGATTTTGCTCGACGAGGTCGAGGCGCTTTACTGCGCCGGTCCCGCCGGCGGCGCCGGTGTCCGCCGCCGGGTGACGCCGCGGCTGGCCAGTGCTTCGTGCCTGATCGAACGCACATTCGCCGCGCCCGGTGTCGTCATGCTCGGGGCCGGCGCATGAACAAGAACAAAACAACGATTGCATTGCGCGACATTGCCAATGCCCGCTCCGGCGACAAGGGCAACCGGCTCAACATAGCGCTCGTCTGCCGCGATCCGGCGCATTACGCGGCGGTCGCCGCCCAGGTGACGGCGCAGCGCGTCGCCGCCGCCTTTGCCGCGCGCAAGCCGGCGTCGGTCATGCGCTACGACCTGCCGAAGCTCGCCGCCTTCAACTTCGTGCTCGACGACGTGCTCGAAGGCGGCGTCAACGCCAGCCTCGGCCTCGACGGCCACGGCAAGTCGCTGTCGTTTCTGCTGCTCGATACGACATTGGAAATCGAAAACGATCCGCTGCGCCCGCATGGCGTGGCGGTCAAATAGAAAAACAGGGAGAAGAACCATGAAGAGTGCAACAAGACTATTGGCGGCCGGGTTCGTGCTGGCGTCGTTTGCCGGTATCGCTCAGGCGCAGCAATACCCGGCGCAGAACATCAAATTCGTCGTGCCGTTCACCGCCGGCAGCGCCACCGATACTTTGGCGCGCGTACTGGCCAACCATATGGGCGGCACGCTCGGCAAAACCGTGCTGGTCGAGAACATGGCCGGCGGCAACGGCATTCCGGCGTCGCAAAGTGTCGTGCGCGCCGCGCCCGACGGCTACACCATCATGGTGACGGCGAACACCACCCATGCCGGCAACCAGGCGCTGCTCAAGAACGTGCCTTACGATGCCGTCGCCGATTTCGAGCCGATCACCAAGCTCGGCACCATCACGCTCGCTCTGGTCGCCAACCCTTCTGTGCCGGCCAACAATCTCAAGGAGCTGATCGCCTACGTGTTCCATCCCGGATGATCACATAGACCCTCGTCGCTCTGCTTTTTTCATGGCAAGATCGATCCTGAGGGACATTCGAAGCGGGGTTCGGGCATGTTGATCCAACTTCACAGCCAAGCAACGACGACGCCGAAGGTGCGGGCG